>JAUVGW010000093.1 GCA_030593565.1 Phycisphaerae bacterium
CGCCACTATTCCGCCACCCACTACGGGGGTTCATGAGTGTCCGTCGGAGGTTTATTCGAATCTTACGAGGGGTTATTCGATCGCCCATCGCTACGCCGCCTAAACTGTCATGGACCCGAGGGATTCCGTATTCCTTGCGCTGGCAGTAGTAGATCTGTTCGGTTATTCCCGCTTGAGAACCCCCTGCCGCCCAATATCCCCAGAATACAAAACAGAACTGTCGTACAGCACCGGCGGGAATGACAAAGCATTCGCTGCATCAACTGCCGATCAGGATGTCGACGAAGGCCTCCACGTCGCCAGGATCCAAGTAGCCACCTTGGTTGCAGTCAGCGAGCATGTAATCACATTGATCATATGGAT
This sequence comes from Phycisphaerae bacterium, assembly GCA_030593565.1. Taxonomy (GTDB): domain Bacteria; phylum Planctomycetota; class Phycisphaerae; order UBA1845; family UTPLA1; genus JAFGQA01. Next base: position 364 of record JAUVGW010000093.1, read on the forward strand.
CGCCGTCGTGATCCTCGGCGTATCCGCCCGGATCGAGGAACGCCTGCACGAAGTGGGAGATGTCGAGGCCGCTGATGTCGCCGTCGCAGTTCAGGTCGCCCGGCAACCAGATGGCATACGCTTCGACGCAGTTCGGGAGTGGCGGAGGCGGCGGAGACTCGCAGAACGCGAAATCGAGCGCGTCGATATTGTCGTCGGGTGCTTGCAGCCCTCCGAGCCCGAGTTGCCCCGCCTGGGCGAAGGTCAGGAGGACGGGCGCCGGTGTCCCGGCGGTGCTGGCAAACACATCGGCGGCGGCGGCGGACGTGCTCGCACCGGGGATGGTGCCGAGTGACGGAGAACCTGGCGCGAGAGAGAAGATCACTTGATCCGGTGTGTTGAATTGTCTATCGCTGTTGAAGTCGAATACGATCAGGGCGTCGATCTCGTCGTTCTGCGCGAGCCCGAGTTCGCTGTGGTCGGCATAGACGGCCGTCGTCCCACCGGTCTGCGGGTCCTGGTTGAAGAAGATGTTTGCCCCGCTGGGCGGATGGAAACCGCTCAAGTCTGCCAGGGAGGGTGAGTTTGCCGTGATGGAGAAGTACACATCCACGACGTAGTCCTCCGGGCCTTCGCGCGTGAGTTCATCCATGGCGTCGACGCGGTCCTGGGCGCCGCCGGTCCACGTTTGGTGGGCGTGTGTGGGGGGCTCGCCGCCGAAGGAGGTTCCCCCTTCGTTGTAGTTATTGCGGCTGAGGCTGTTGTTCATCGACGGCCCGGGCGGCAGACCCGCAAGTGTGTACAAATCTGTGGATTCGAATTGATCGGCTGCCGCGTGACCTCGGACGGCCTGATCGAACGCGCTGAAGGGCCTGCCCTTGGCGATCAATTCGGGATCGGCCGCAGTGGCGCCGGTCGTATCTCGGTCCACAGAGAACAGCAACAGAAACGTCTCTTCACCGCCCACGCTCTGGTTGCCCGCCGACAGCGCATCCAACTCATCATCTTCGGACAGCAAGCCCAAGGCGATTCGGGGAAGGAGGACTCTCGGGCGATCGACATCCAGGACCAGGACGTCGCCTGCGGTCAGGCCGTTATCGTTCTCCACCGTGGGCGAGGCAAGGTCGAACGAGTAATCCGGGGGCGGTAGCGGGTCGGTGGGCGGGGCCGCCTTGCTCACGGGTCCGGCCGCGAGGCTGAACATCAGTCCGAGGCACACACAAAGGCTGATCCGTCGGTTCGTCGGGCGGTGGTTGGTAAGCGTCTTCATCAGTGCTCTCCCTCTCCGTTGCTTGTCGGCACGGCGATGGCCCCCCCGACTTCGCCGTCAGGGATATCACGCGACTCCGCGCGAGCTGGACTTGTGAGCCACGGCGGCCAGTCAGCGTCTTGTCGCAGCTTGTTGTAAACGAGCTTCGCGTGGTATGTGTATTGTTCTTCTCCGTCGAAGCAACGGTATGCGTGGAAGAATTCGTCAACGGCGGCTTCCCGTCTTCCGTCGACCAGGTGCCGGACGGCTGCATGGAAGTGGGCCTCACCCCAAAGTTTCCAGGGAGAATCCGTTTCTTCGGCAAGGGCATCAAGCATGTCCAGCGATTCGCCATCGCGGCAATAGGCATACAGCGCCGCGACCCACTGCGGTGACTGCGGCGGCACCAGGCCGACGGTGCAATCCACCGTATCGGCGTGCGTGGTCAGGAGCGTCACAGCCTCCTCGCGATGCCCCAGCAGTCGTAGCGTCGTGGCGGACCAAAGGACCGCCTGGGCGTCGCCGGGATTCTCGACGGCCAAAGCGCGGGCATGATCGAGGGCGTCCGCCATCCGGTCCATCTCGGCAAGGAGCAGGGCCGGATAGACATGCCGATAGAACCGGCTGTGCGGATCGCAGGCTGCGTGGCGGGTCGCATCGGCGAGGGCGCCCTCCAACTCGCCCATCCAGTAGTGCAAGCGCCACCGGTAGTGGTAGCCCTCGCAACGAGCGTATGGGCTGGTCGCCACTTCGATCGCGCGGCTGCGGGCCTCGATCGCCTCAGCATAGCGGCCCATGCTTTCGAGACACTCGGCTTCGGCGGTGATGGGGCGTTCATTCACCGGATTCGCTGCTTGACCACGACGGGCCCACTCCAAGGCTTCGGTGTAGTGCTCGGTGACGAGCGAGTCGTCGCGTGTGCCGCTGCTGCCCGAATAGACCTCCGCTGCCAGGCGATGGGCGATGGACAGCAGATAATAGGGATAGGCGCCGTAACACTTGTGCTCGATGAGCTGCCGCAAGGTCGCATCGGCCTCGGACAGTGTATCGAGGCCGCGCGTCGCGTAGATCTGTTGGTTTTGAGCCCTTGCCAGGTGTAGCATCGCCATTGGATAGAAGCCGTGTTCGCGCGACCGGAGTGCGATGGCTTGGCGGTACGACTCGATCGCCTCCTGTGGCTCGTCGTAGTGAACCGCCAGGCCGCGGAAGAACCACGCATCGGGCGTCGCGGGCGGGCCGTGAAGCTCGGCTTGCTCGAAGGTCGCGCGACTCGCGGCGTGCTGCCTGTTCTCGCGCTGTGCCCACGCCAGCAGGTACAACCCGCGCAGGTTCGTCGGGTCGTCGTTCTGTACGGCCTCCAGGTGCGCGATGGCGCCGGGCCAATCGGCCACACCCATGCAGCCCAGCGCCCGCGCGAGCTGGAGTCGGCCGGGGTCCGCACCGAGCACGTCGGCGCGGGCGATGTCGGCCTGAACGCGCCCGCGCCCGTGGTAATCGAAGTACGCAAGCTGCGTGTACGCGCCGCCGAGCAGCCGTTCGGCTTCGCGGCGGCGATTGGCGTTGATGCTCCACGTCAGAACCACGGCGAGCAACGCGACTGTGGCGACGGCCATAACGGCCGTCGTGACGGCCTTATGACGACGCACCCACTTTGCGGCCTTCTCGATGCGGCTGGGGCGGCGTGAAAGAATCGGCCTGCCGTCGGCGAAACGCTGTAGGTCCTCGGCCAGCAGGGCGGCCGACTGATGTCGGCGCTGCGGTTCCTTTTCCATTGCCCGCAGGCAGATAGTCTCCAGGTCGAGGGGGATATGACGGTCCCGACGGCGCGGCGGAACAGGTGGTGTTGTACAAATGGCCGTGACAATCTGCTCACGCGATTCGCCGTCGAACGGCTTACATCCCGTAAGAAGCTCGTAGAGCGTCACGCCGAGCGAGTAGATGTCCGTGCGGTAGTCGATGCCGTGCCGGTCACCGCGCAACTGTTCGGGAGAAAGATACGCGGGCGTTCCCATGACCTCGCCGCTCACCGTCAGGTGCGGCTCGTCGACGAGCCGGGCCAGACCAAAGTCCGTCAGGTGCAGCCGATTGTCCCTCCCGAGCAGGAGATTGTGGGGTTTCACGTCACGGTGAATGATGCCGGAGGCGTGAGCGCATTCGAGAGCATCGGCGACCTCGGCAAAGAGAACGGCCGTGCGCCGGCAGTCGGAGGGCGTCCATGATTGTTGCGAGTTGTCGTCCGTGTCGTGCGTGTCGTCCACCCCGCTGTTCGCTCCATCAGCTCCCGCGCGCGTGTCCAATGCGGCATCATCCCAGGACCAGCGCGTCGAGGAGCCGCCGTGGCGTCGCGCCGAGCCGAGTGAATTCGATCGGCCACGGATGATCTTGTCGAGACTGAGCCCGTCGATCAGCTCCATCGCGTAGTAGTATGTGTCGTCGTGTTTGCCCTGGGCGTAGACGGAGACCACGTTGGTGTGGTGGGTCCTCGCGGCGGCCTCCGCCTCGGCTCGAAAGCGCTCCACGGCCGTGCTTCCGGGCCGTTCGTTTCGGAGCAGGACCTTCAGGGCTACCTCGCGTCTGAGCGACACCTGCCGCGCGCGGTAGACGATGCCCATTTCGCCCCGGCCCAGTTCGTTGAGAATCTCGAAATCGCCCAGGCGCGTTCCCGTGGCCAAGGACGCCGCCTCACCAGCGGCTCCGCCGCCGAGCAGGCAGGACTGCGGGGACGCCAGCGCGTTTTCATCGAGTTGAAACGCGTCGCGCAGCCTTGCCATCAGGCCCTGATCTTCCGAGCTCGGTTTCGGAGGAGGCGCCGAGGATTCAGCCTTCGGTGATTCCGGCGCGCAGCTTGATTGTTCCGATACCGGATCCAACGACCGGCCGCATTGCGGGCAGACGTCGGCCTCCGGGCGCATCTTCGCAGTGAAGCCCGCAGCGCAGTTTGGACATGTGGTCTCATCCACGGCTTCATCCATCCGGCATGATCCCCCTGCGCATAGACACCGGCCGTGCGGTTTTGGCGCCGCAAATGGAAAGAATATCGCGAGCGCCGGCCGCCGCTCACGAACCTCAATCGCATCCGTCGCCATGTTTCATGCTAGCGATCCGCCCAGCCGCATACAAGACCACGCTGGGGTCGTGACAGATTCGGCGGGCTTGCGGCCACGAATGTAGCATCGGCCCCCCGTGGCCGACGTATGCGTGGAGGAACCCCTCCGTATTTTACGTCGGCCACGGGGGGGCGACGCTACAGTTCACGACGCTGACGATCTACAAGTCCCCATCCGGATCAAGCGTGGCAAGCCGCTCTCGGAGGCGTTGCAGGCCACGGTTCCTTGCTCGATAGACGCTCCATAGACTGAGTCCAAGCATGTTCGCAGTTTCCTTGACGGATCGACCCGCCAGGACGTGCATCTCGAAGGCTTTCAGGGCCGTGGGATCGAATTCATCCGCCATGCCTCGGACGGCCCGGCGCAGCCGGTGCAACTGCCATTCATGCTCCCAGCGTTCGTCCTCGCTTTCCTGCATCTGTTCCGTCATGAAGTCGAAGTTGCGCGGGTCGAGCCCCACCGGCTGCCGGGCTTCCTTGTTCGCCCGGCGTCCCATCGCATGAATCACGGCGGCTCGGAGATAGGCACGGAAGCGACCCTTGGCGGCGTCGTAGTGGAATCCTTCGATCGCCTTGAAAAGCGATATCTCCACTTCCTGGACGACGTCCTCCGCGTCGGCGTGGGTCGCACCGCGACTGCGAGCATAGCGATAGAGGAGATCGCCGTAACGATCGTGGAATTCGACCCAGCTTAGCGTATCGTCTTGATCGCGAAGGCGCAGCAGGAAAGTCAGACGTGTTGTGTCAACGTGCTTCATACCTTCCTTGCCCAAGGTGGCCTTCGGCCGCGGCCACAGGGTTCAAGGGTTGGGGTTCAGGGTTTCCAGTCTGCACCCTTGACCCTGAACCCTAGACCATGTGGCCCCAAAAGGGCCTTCAGTTGCAGCCAAAGATGCTCGCGATTCGCGCAGAAGCCACGGAGTACGAACCTATCGTAGCGAATCGGGCCTCCCCGGACAATCATGGTTTGCGACAACACGGGCCGCACAAAAAAAGATCGCCTCGCGCGCCAAAACACGCACGTTGGTTGTCTATGTCCAGCGCGTTGGGACTTCGGCTTCGCCGGCTGGGGGCTTCGAGGGCCCGAACGGTGACACGCTCCGGCGGCGACCGAACGACGGATTGGACCTTGACATCGTGAAAGGAGAACTGAGATGAACATGAAACGATTCTGGATTCTGATCGCTGCCCTGATCGTGCTCGGGGCGCCGGGCTTGGTAAACGCACAGCCGACGACGCCCATGGGCACGGCCTTCACCTATCAGGGCCGTTTGTTTGACGCTGGTATGCCCGTGCTGGGACGATACGACTTCCGTTTCACCGCCTACAGCAGTCCGACAGCCGACACGCCCTTTGCCGGTCCGATCGAAATACTCGACGTGCCGGTCGACTACGGCATGTTCACGGTTGCAATCGACTTCGGCAGCGGCGTATTCACGGGCGATGCGCGATGGCTGGAAATCGACGTGCGACCCTCCGACGGCGCGGTCGACTACACGACGCTTGCCCCCCGTCAGGAATTGACGCCGGCCCCGTACGCAATCTACGCAGAACATGGAAACACGCTTGACGAAGCGTACGACGAGGGCGGGCCGGGCGCCGGACGGACAATCTTCACCGACGCCGGCCCGGTGAGTATCGAGGGCATGGATGGAATCCTGATCAACTCGACGGAACCCATGGGCGGCATCCACTTCTCTCAGATGGGCCAGGCGATGGGGGTCGTCGGCTACGGCGACTGGTGTGGAGGCGGCTATCTCAACGCCATGACGATATGAGCGGCCAACAACCGTCTCCAGTTTGGAGACCCTAACGGCACGCATATGACCATCGACAACGGCAACGTCGGCATCGGGATGATCAGTCCGACACACAAGCTGGAAGTTGCGGGTGCCTCAATGGCGCCGGAGCCGGTCGTCAGCATCCAGCAGACCGGAAACGGGCGGGGGCTTCGCGTCAACACAATCGGCGGCGCATGCGCGTATGTCGCCGAGGCCGGCAACCACGGCCTGCGCGTGTCAAGTGCCGGAGGAGACGGCATCCACGTTGACCAGGCGACCGGCCGCGCCGGCTACTTCAACGGCAACGTCGAGATCACCGGCAACGTCGGCATCGGCGCGAGCAGCGGAGCGAGCAAACTACACGTTGAAGGCACCGGCTGGACCCCCGCGATCAATGTGGTGAACGAGGGCGTCGGCATCCAGATCACCACGGCCATGGAAAACGGTATCCGCATCAACAGTGGGTGCTGTGCCGTCCTCGTCGAAAACACGCCCATGAACGGATTGTTCGTGATGAACGCCGATCAGGATGGCGTGCTCATCAGCAATGCCGGTCATAACGGCATCCACGTCGAGCAGGCGGCCGGACTGGCCGGTTACTTCGGCGGCGACGTGGAGATCACGGGTAACCTCACGGTGAACGGCATTAAGTCGTTCAAGATAGACCATCCGCTCGACCCGGCGAACAAGTACCTCTATCACTACTGCATCGAGTCGGACGAGCCCGGCAATGTCTATAACGGCAACGCCGTTCTCGACGACGCGGGCACGGCGGTCGTGAGCCTGCCCGATTGGTTCGAGACCCTCAACCGCGATTTCCGCTATCAACTCACGCCGATCGGCGCACCCGGCCCCGACCTCCATATCGCCCGGGAGATATCGGGCAATCGCTTCACCATCGGCGGCGGTACACCGGGCATGAAGGTTTCGTGGCAGGTGACCGGCGTTCGACACGATCCCGCCGCCGAAGCCCAAGGCGCTCCCGTGGAAGTCGAGAAGACTGTGAATGAACGTGGCAAGTACATGAACCCAGCCGTCTACGGGCTGCCGCGCGAGATGGGCGTGCATCACCGCGCCGATGATGATCACCACGGTCGTCACGGCGGGCACGACCACCATGCGGAACATCATGAATAGCGAAAAAACACGTGGATCATGAAATCTCGCGACATGGCTTGAAACCTCACGAGATGGCTTGCCGTTTGGCGGTCGCAGGAGGGCAGACGCTGATGTCTGTGCGACCCTTGTCCCCTGAACCCCTTGACCGCGGCCGAAGGCCGCTTGAGGAATGAAACCATGAAACGCATACCTATAACAGCCGTGACGTGCGTATGTCTCCTGGCATGGAGCGGGTTCGCACCGGGACAGGACTACGCACTCGACTGGTGGACCGTCGATGGCGGCGGTGACATGTGGAGCAGCGGCGGATCCTACGAGTTGTCAGGCACGATTGGCCAATCCGACGCGGGCATGATCGGCGACGGGTCGCCCGGTGACAGGTACGACCTGGCCGGCGGCTTTTGGGCAACGCCCCCGTGCTGGTGCCTCGCCGACATCAACAACGACGGCCTCCGCAACGGCAGCGACGTCCAGGATTTCGTGGACTTCCTGCTCGGGGGCGGCGCCAACTGTGCGTGCGCCGATGTGGTTGCAGACGGTGTGTTGAACATGACCGACGTGACGACGTTTGTGAGCGGGCTGCTGGCAGGCGCCGAGTGCCCATAGACAAGACCTGTTGCAGTTGTCTGTCAGTATTGCAGGCGGCGATCCACGCATTCATGAGGGAAGCACGCGCGGGTTCAAATGAAGCCTGCCACCGTCGATCTGCATATCCGCAACGCACGGGCGCTCTTCAACCACGCGCTCCGCGATGACCTGATCCTGTTCAACCCATTTGATCGCCTCGGCTCATCACAGCCGGTTGAATGGGACTGGCACCATGTCGGCGCGGAGGAGTTTGCCAGACTCCTCGGAGCGGCGGGTGCGATGTCATGGCGATTGCTGCTCGCGCTTGCCAGGTGGGCGGCACTTTGCCGAGGCGAGGCGCTCAACGTGCGGTGGCACAACATCGACTGTGACCGCAACCTGCTCACGGTGATCAGCAGCGACGACTGGGAGATGAAGGACAAAGATCCCCGGATCGTGCCGATTTGCCCGGAGCTTCATGGCCTCTTACTCGACGCGTTTGAACAGGCCCCACCGGTGATCTGTACGTCATTCCGAAGGAGAGCATTAGAGCATTTTAGGGTTGAGTTTGCATACTCAATTGAGGCTTCGTTGTAGCGTCGGCCCCCTATGGCCGACGGGGATGTGCATGCCGCCCCTCTCGGTCAGCATCTAATCACGATTACCTGCCTCTGTGACTGCTTGCCAAAGCACTTACCCCCGGCTGCACGCATTCGTCTGTGACACTTGATCTTGTGAGAGGCAAACCATGTTTCGCCCATTCTCCTTCGCCGCATAGAGAGCGTCATCGGCTTGCTTGACAAGATCTTCCCATCGCTTGGCCGGACCAGTAGCGACGCCGATGCTGACGGTGACCCTGTCGGCGGTCTTGCTTGCCGGATGCAGTATGTTGCGTTCGTACACGGCGTCTCGGATTCTCTCAGCCACGATTCGGGCACCCGCCATTGGGGTCTCGGGAAGTAGAACGATGAATTCCTCCCCGCCGTAGCGCCCGACCATATCCACCGTGCGGACCGCCTGTTGGGCACAACGCGCGATCTGTCGCAGGCAATCGTCGCCGGCTTGATGTCCGAGGGAATCGTTGAACAGCTTGAAGTGGTCTACATCCAACATGATGATGCCGTAGTCGTGATCGTGCCGTAGCGATCGCTCGTGCTCGAGCGTCAAGGATTCCTCGATTGCCCGTCGATTGAACAACTGGGTGAGGGGATCGAGGCGACTGGTTTGCGACAATTCAATGTTGCTCTCGGCGAGTAGGCGAGAAGTCTGCAGGATTCGTTCGTCTTTCGCGGCGCGCTCGCGCGCGGCGTTGACCTTCGACCGCACGCGTCCCAACAGTTCACGCTGGTCCCACGGTTTCACGATAAAATCAACAGCTCCCATATCCAGGCAGTCGACGAGTTCTCCGCGATCCGCCACGGCGGTTAGCAGGATGATAGGAGTCGAGGCCAGGTTCTCGTCCGCCGTGATCTCGCGCAGTACATCCATGCCGCTCTTTCCCGGCATGATCAGGTCGAGAATCACGGTGTCGATGTGCTCAGAACGAAGAACCCCGAGACCTTCCTCGCCGTCCTCCGCCAAGAGAACCTCATAGCCCCGCTCGACGAACAGGTCCCGCAATGACATCCTGACGGTAATACTGTCATCAATCACCAGGAGCCTTGCCGCAGCCTCTTCAGTATGGGTCATGAGTGTACTCCCGCCGGCTTGTCCATTTGGCGCAACGATCCCGCCAGTTGGATCAGCAGTTTGGGAATGTTCTGAAGTGGCATGACGTGTTCAGCAGCACCGAGCTTGATCGCCGCCGCAGGCATCCCGAAGACCACGCACGAATCTTCATCTTGAGCGATCGTACATCCGCCGCAATCTCTGATACGTTTGAGTCCCTTTGCCCCGTCGGCCCCCATGCCTGTGAGCAGAACGCCGATCGTCTTGTCCCCGCAGCTTTCCGCGGCCGACGTGAACAGCTCATCGACGGAAGGCGCGCAACCACTGTTGTCCGTGGCGTCATCAAGAACCGTTCGGCCCCGACAGATCCTCATGTTTCGGCCTGGTGGAGCAGTAAGCACCACTCCGGGCCCCTTCGGCAGCAGCTCCCCGTCCAGTGCGTCAGAAACATGCAGCGGGCACACCCGATCGAACCAACCGGCAATGGATGTCGACAAGCGGCTGTTGCAGTGAATCGCCAGGACAATCGGCAGGGGGAATTCTCGTGGGAGGTTGCCGAGGATCTCCTTGACAGCCGACGGTCCGCCGGTCGACGCGCCGATGACAACGATCTTTCGCCTGGGTCCCGCGGCGCTGATTGGCGGCAGCCCAGCCTGAGCACTCAAACCTGCGTTCGGAGTGATCGCACGTGGTCGGAGCCGCGTGACCGCAACCTGGGCGGCTGCACGTATGGTCAGAAGCACGCTGTCCCACTCTGCCTGGCCCTGTGGGCTATCTGTCACCGGCTTGGCGCAGACCTCCAGGGCGCCGGCTGCGAGGGCGTCGTACGTCTTGAAAACCTCCTGCTGGTTCGCATGCCCGGAGAGAATGATCACGGGCGTGGGAATCTCGGCCATAATCTGGCGGGTGGCGGCCAAACCGTCAACGTCCGGCATGACGACGTCCATCAGCACCACGTCCGGCCGCAACTGGTGTGTCAGGGTCACGGCCTCGCGACCGTCGGCCGCCTCGCCAATCACGTGGATCCCCGCAGCGCGCAGGCGATCAGCCACGGTCTTACGCAGGGTCAGGGAATCGTCGACGACTAGCACTTGAATCATCTGCCCACCAGCCTTTCTACGGTTTCGAGCAGGTTGTTCTGGTCGAATTCACCCTTGACGATGTAGGCGTTGGCCCCGGCCTCCAGGCCCTCGCGACGATGTTCTTCCTTGGCAAGCGAGGTGACGATGATGATGGGCGTTTCGGCGAAGCGTTCATCCTGCCGCAGCTTTCGCGTAAGCTGGAAGCCATTGAGGCCGGGCATCTCCACATCCAGCACGAAGAGGCGATACGTGGAGTCCTCGACCTTTGCCAGGGCATCCTCCGCGCTCACCGCGGCGTCCACCGCATAGCCGGCCGACTCCAGGATGCTCTGTTCCATCATCCGCGTCGTGATCGAATCATCGACCACGAGCAGGGGAGCGAGTTCCTCCTCGACCTCGGTCGCGCGGTCCAACACCTCGTGGCTCATCAACTTGGTGCCACCATCCTGCACCAACTGTGCCGGCTCGAGAATGAGCGCCGGCAATCCCGTCCCGAGAATAGTCGCCCCTGCCACACCGCGGACACTGCGTATATGATCGCCCAGTCCCTTCCCGACGATTGTCTGAGCGCCCAGCAGGCGGTCTACACCTAGCGCGACCCTGCAATCCCGATGTCGGACGATGATGACCGGGATGGCGTTCGGAGGTTCTTGGTCACATCCTTTTCGCCCCAGCAGACTCGCGAGCATCAACAGAGGAACAGCCCGTCCCTCTACGCTCACCAGCGCTTCGCCCCCGCCACCGGTCTGCAACTCTGATAGCTTGACGCTGGCCGTGCGCTCCACCGAAATCGTGGGCACCACATATGTATGACCGGCTGCTTCCACCAGGAGACCTTCGAGTGTCGCTACTGAGGCCGGGAACTCGAGCACGAAACGCGTGAACTTCCCAGGGTCGGACTCGATATCCAGGGTGCCCCGCAGCGCCTCCATCCGACTGAGCACCACGTCCATTCCCACGCCCCGCCCGCAGACGTCGGTGATCATCTCGGCGGTCGAGAACCCGGGGCGCAGGATGAGTCGCTCAACCTGCCCGGCGGGAAGCTCCGCGGCCTCCGCCTCAGTGATCAGATCTTGGGCGATCGCCTTGGCCAGCACTTTCCGGCGGTCGATTCCGCGGCCATCGTCCTCGCACGTGATCCGAATCCGGTCTCCGCGCCGAGACGTGGTCAAACGCACCGTGCCGGCCGGGTCCTTCCCGCATCGCTTGCGCTCCTCCGGCGATTCGATCCCGTGGGAGAGCGCGTTGCGGATCAGGTGGATCATCGGGTCGCGAAGCTGCTCCAGCACCTGCCGATCAACGCGGGTATCCGCACCATCGACATGCAACTCGGCCAGTTTGTTCTCCTGCCGACAATAATCTCTTACAAACCGCGGAAGCTGGTCGAACAGGACGCTGAGCGGCAGCATCCGGGTATCGAGCACTCCCTCGTGGATCTCGGCGATCAGCGACTCAATGACAGTGAAATCGGTGGTAAGATCGTCAATCAGCCTGTGAACGAGGGTCGCGATCGGCTGCAAGACCTGTTGAACCTTGGGATCGTCATGGTAGCGGTTGTGCTCACGTTGGACCAGACCATGCAGCTCCCTGACGACGCCGAGTCGTTGGCGGAGCCGATCTCCCCCAACCATCAATTCCCCGGTCCGGTTACCGAGCGTTTCGAGCATGTCCACGCGCAGCCGCACCGTGTCCGCGGTGCAAGTCGGCGTTCCCGCAGCCGGTGGCTTATCCGCTACCGCGGATTGCCCGAACGAAACTCCTGTCTTGTCGCCACTCTGAATACGATTCCCATCAACCGGGCCGCGAGAAGGGATACTCGCACCAGCTACTTCTGGTTGGCCTTCGCGCTCGCGAGATCCATGTGCGGTGGAGTCGTTCTTGGCCGCGGCCCGACATTCCTGCTTCGGCGCTTGCTTGGGCCCCGACTCCATCCCATCAGGGTTGTCTTTGGTGATCGGTTTGTTGGCGGCCGCGTCCTCGGTCGCCGCCTGTGCGACGGCAGCCGCCGAGGACTCCAGGTTTCCGAGTCGCTCGATGATGTCTGCCGGAACGACGTCGCAGTCCCGCTCCTCCACGCTGGCGGCGACCATTTTCTGCACGGCATCGGTCGCGGCCAACAGGGCATCGATCATCAGGGCGTTTACTTGCTCACTGCCGTCTCTAACGCCGCTAAGCAGGTCTTCCATCTTGTGGCAGACCTCGGAAACGTCAGTCAATCCGGACACGCCGGCGGCGCCTTTGAGGCTATGGGCTTCGCGAAAGAGGTCACCAATCAGCGACTCGTCGCTCGGCGACCGCTCCAAGTCCATTAGCCCGGAACTCAGCCGCTCCAGGCGTTCGACCGCCTCCATGTGGAAATAGTCAAGGGGCGTTGCCATGGTCTTGCTCAAACCGCCTGTGGTTTTCGTTCGTTCCCCTGCAACCGTCTCGCAGTCGTCAGAAGCGCTTGGGCGTTGGTGTCCAGTTGGCGAGCGGTCTCCGCCGTCTCTTGCGCTGCAGTGTCGACGTTCTTGACGGCGCCTTCCATTTGCTCAACCGCCGTTGTCTGCTGGCGGCTTCCCAACTCGATGGCCTTGACCGACTCCGTCGTGGAAGCCACCTGCTCCGCAATGCGTCCGAACGACTTGTCCACCTCCTCTGTCAAACGCACGCCCTCTGCGACCGACTTGGTGCCCTCCTCCGTCGCCATGATCGTTGCGTTGACGGTTTCCTGGACACCGTCGATGAGGCTGCGGATCTCTCCGGTGGAATCCGTCGCCCGCTCGGCCAGCTTGCGGATCTCACTGGCTACGACGGCAAAGCGTTTCCCAGCCTCGCCGGCGCCGGCCGCTTCGATACTGGCGTTGAGGCTCAGCAAGTTGGTCTGCTCAGATAGCTCGGTGATGATATCCAGCACGCCGCTGATCTCTTGGCTCTTGCTCCCCAACTCCAGCATGTGTGCCGCGATCTTCTCCACGCGTTCATGGATTCCCTTGATTCCGTGGACCGTGCTCTCGACGCTGACCTTCCCGCTTGCGCATTCCTTCGCCGCCAGATCAGCCTGATCGGAGACGCTGGTGGCGTTCTCAGCCATTTTCTTTGTCGACGCCAGCAGTTCGGACACCGTGCTGGTCATCTCCTCGGTGGTGACACTCTGGTTCTTGGCCCCCTGGGCCTGCGCCTGACTGGCAGTCACCGTCTCGGCCGCGGCCGTGTCGATCTGCCCAACGATCTCACCGAGATTCTCCGTCATCTGGTTCATCGCCGCAGCCAGATCACCGACCTCGTCCTTTGGTATATCCTCCGCCGCGATTCGCCCTGTCAGATCTCCGCTTGCTACGGCTTGTGCGAAACCCGCCGCACGTCGAATCGGGCTGCTTATGTTCCCTGATATCAGCCAGAATACGGTGAGGAGAAAGACGGCGCTTGTCGCCAGAATCCCCGTATTGACCCACAGGGTCTTCCGCACATGCACCAGAATATCGTCCGCAGGAATGAGGGTCGTGAGCAGCAGCAACTCCGACATCTCGCCATCTTGCGAGTTCAAGCTCGCTGGATTGAGGACGGGGGCGAAGGTGAGATACTCCGTCCGGCCGTCCATGGCAAAGGGAACGGTCTCACCGGTGTTGGCAGGTTGGGCCAACCATGTCGTCAGTTCATCGTCTAGCCCCAGCTCTGTGCCAGCCTCCCTGGCGTCCGAATGGGTCACGGCATGGCCCGTCCGGGCATCCAGGATCGTGGCTCGTGCACCCGGGAATCCGTTGTCCACGAGACTGTTCGCTACCTTGACGGTGTGAGCCTGGACCGTTGACCAATCAAGATATGCCAGGAATACGCCATTCATCTCGCCGGCGGAATTCCGGCACGGGTATTCGAACACAAAGGTCTTGTCGAGAACCTGCCCAATCGTCTTCATTAGCTTGCTCTCGGTGAAGATGACGCGGCCTTCCGCCATCCCGCCGAGGCCCTCCGCAACGGGAATCACGCTCCCCAGCAACCGGTCGAGACCTTTCGAGTCGGCTCCGGCTTGAGGGACGGCCACCAATGCCTTGCCCTCGGCGTCGGTCAACACCAGAAGGCAGAACTCCGGCGCCGCCGCGAGCAACTCCCGCAGGCGCGCGGCGGTTTTGTCCAAGACGTCGAACTCGATTCCCATTCCATAGACGTCTTCGGAAGTCCATTCGTCAAAAGTGCTCCGCCGCGCGATCATGAACATGTCGAGTTCTTCGGCGTTGCTGCTCGTGACGACCTGTGCGATCTGTTGGCTCCTCTTGATAGATGTCTCGCCATGCGAACTGTAGGTGATCCAGGCCATGACCATCAGCGGCAGGAGGGCAGGAACGAGAATCGCATTGACCTTGGAGCGGATGCTCCAGTCACGCCATCTTTTGAAACCTTTCATCCGCTAGTCCCTTTCATGTCTATTGCACGCATCCGCGATCATTCGGCACCAACACCGCCGGCACCAGGGAAACCCTTCCGCGGTCGGCACTGAGCCTCTCCGTCATCCTCTGAGGGCACGATCGAATCATGCGAGCACTCTCCGGCACATTGTTCAACATGCAGATCCAGTCTGGCTCACACGCAGCGCAGCCGATTCGCTCAACTGCTCTACGTCCAGAAAGGATACCAGTCCTCCGTCCACGTAAAGCCGCCCGGTCAGTGGCCGCATCTTCTCGCCCTCAATCACCACGGGCATTGGCTGGATGTCTTCGACCACGACCTCGACAATCCCCTCCACGCTGTCGACCAGGATTCCGGTCACCAGCGGGAGGTCTTTGGTTACGATGATTCTACTGTCGGCTCCGGGTTCGCCGGCGGTCAGCCCAAGCAGGTCATGGATCGTTGTGACGGACAGGATCTGGCCGCGGAAATTGACGATGCCCAGCACGGCCGGCGGCATGCCCGGCACGGGAACGATCGGAAGAACTTGCAGGACCTCCAAAGCGTGCACCACCGGGTACGCGTATACCTCACCGGCGAGCGTCAACTGCAGGAACTCCTCGGCTTTCTTGGTCTCCTCTGCGGGCGCACAGCGGATGTCGTCATCGAACGACCGGCGTAACTCCTCCAGTCGTTGGTTGACCTGTTCGACCTCGCCGCTTATCGCCGTGTCGATCTGTGTCATTCGCACTTGACCCCACTTCCCTGCGAGTTGGCACACTGAACCATGGGTGACTCGATACCGAGCCGCCGCTCGCATATTTGTGCGACGATCTCCTTACTGAATCCACCGGAGTAGAGCCGCACGCGCTGCTCATCATCGGCCGGCAACGCCTTGAGCGCGTTACTGAACTCACGTGTGGCGGCATCCTGACGTTGCGCGCGGATGTGGAGACCAGCCAAACGAATGTGAGCGATCGAGAAGTCGTCATCGATGTAGATCGCCTTCTCGAGTTCACGTTGGGCCATGCTGTCCTCGCCCAGCCCCTCATGCACCAACGCCATCACGCAGTAAGCCTCTGCGGACATCGGCTGCGTTTGGAGAACGCGCTCACAGCACCGCAACGCCGCCTCACTGCTTCCGCTGCCGGCCAGAAGCAGTGCCATCCCGAGCAGGCTCTCCGAGTCATTCGGCTCCCGCCGGAGGATTTCCTCAAAGGCCCTCCGCGCGTCGGCGATCTCCTCCGCGCAGAGGTGTTCGATCGCCCGAGCGCGAAGATCGTCCAAGGACGGCGCCTCGGGCGTTGCCACGGGTTCCCGCAGAGTGGGTACCTCGCACTGCTGTCTCTCATCTGCGTCGCTTGAGGCCCACACCGGGCCATGTGGCTGAGCGCGAGCGATCGCCCTGCTCTCGTCCGTTCGATCGGTTGTCCGCCGCCGCTCTTTACCGCCTGAAAGGCGAATCTTGGTTGAACCTCTGGGCATCTCCGACACGGAAGGCTCAGGATCGAGGGATGGCGGGGTATCGCTGGCTTTGACCGCGCGCGGGACCGACTTGTAGATGAATGTGTTACACACATTCAAGCTGGCGAAGC
>JAUVGW010000071.1 GCA_030593565.1 Phycisphaerae bacterium
CAGTTTAGGCGGCATTGCTCCGAAGGGTCCAACGGGTGCCACTGGCGGCTTGTCCGCCAGTGCCTCAACAGATAGCGCCCTACACGGACACTGGCAGGCAAGCTGCCAGTGGCACCCCGCCGCCGATTGTGTCATGGACCCCTTGTCCTCACTCGTTGGCGAGCCTGTGCGTGCCGCGCCACGCACGACCGCTATAATGGCAAAATGAGCGGGACAAGCCTTACCATCACGATCCTCGGCTCCGGCACCTCGCACGGCGTCCCCATGATCGCCTGCGATTGTCCGGTCTGCACGTCCGCCGACCCGCACGACAAGCGGACACGCACCAGTATCGCCATCGCCTACACGGACGGGCGCGATGAAAGTCTGACCACATCGCTGCTCGTCGACACGTCGCCCGAGCTACGCCTCCAGTGCGTCGCGAACAACATCCGCCGCGTCGATGCCGTGTTGTACACGCACCACCACATCGACCATCTCGCCGGCCTTGACGACCTCCGCCGTTTCAACTGGGTTCAGGGCGGCGAGGTCCCCTGCTACGGCCTGCCGCAAACCCTCGAACGGCTGCGCTCCATGTTCGCCTACGCCTTCGAGGACGACTCCGGCCACCCCTCCGCGACGCCGCTGCTCTCGCTCCACGAGATCGGCGGCCTCTTCAACATCGGCGGCCGAACAATCACGCCCATCCCGCTGCTCCACGACAGAATGCCCGTGCTGGGTTTTCGCATTGGAAACTTCGCCTACTGCACCGACCTCAGCGAGATCCCCCCCGACTCCTGGCCGCTGCTGACGGGCCTCGACGTGCTGATCCTCGAGGCCGTCCGAAAGAAGCCCCACCCCGCCCACCTCACGCTCGAACAGGCCATCGACCACGCCGGGCGCATAGGTGCTCGCCAAACCTACTTCACCCACATCGCCCACCAACTCGGCCACGAAGAAACAACCCGCACGCTACCGCCAAGCATAGCCCTCGCCCACGACGGCCTCATCATCCAATCAAGCTAACCGCCTGTGCTTGAACTGTGGCACCGGCGTCTCACCGGTGGTTTTCATCATCAGGAAGGCGTTTTCTAGCCGCTGTTCCCTTTCACCACGGGCTGCCAACTGCCCACGAACTTGCCCGGGACGAAGAACGCAAAACGCCGGGCTAGTGCATCTCCACACATGAATCTGCATCATTGACGCTGAACCACGGACCCTAAGCCCTTGACCCTGGACCCCCCAATCACGCTCGTTCGGACTCCCTCCTCGGTCATCCTCCTTGGATCACAGCTAAACGCTATAATTCTGTTTTCGGCTTTCGACTTTCGGCTTTCGGCTTTCGACTTTCGACTTTCGGCTTTCGACTTTTGACTTTTCAACCCAGCGACGTTTCACTCAGCAGCCAAGGACACGAACTATGGCGACCCAACGTATTCAGAAAGTTCTGGCCGGGGCCGGATTCGGCGCCCGCCGCGCCTGTGAAGGACTCGTGGTCGACGGGCATGTCTCCGTCAACGGCAAGATCGTGCGCACGCTCCCCGTCATGGTCGACCCCGCGAAAGACCACATCACCGTCAAGGGCCGGCCCGTGCACGGCGAGAAGACCGTTTACTACCTCCTCAACAAGCCCCGCCGCGTTTACTGCACGCACAGCGATCCGGACGGAAGGAAACGCGCCGTGGATTTGCTCGTCGGCGTCCGCGAGCGCGTCTTTCCGGTTGGTCGGCTCGATGCCGACACGACCGGTCTGCTCATCATGACAAACGACGGCGCGCTCGCACAGAAGCTCACACACCCGCGTTTCGGCATTCCGAAGACCTACCGTGCCGAGGTCGATGGCTCTCCTTCCACCGCCGTGCTCGAAAAACTGCGCACGGGCACCTGGCTCGCTGAAGGCAAGACCGGCCCCGCGCGCATCACCGTCATTCACAAACAGCGCGAAAAGGCCGTCCTCGAAATCACGCTTCGCGAAGGGCGCAACCGCGAAATCAGGCGAATGCTCGCCAGGGCCGGGCACAAGGTTCGCCGCCTGACCCGAATCCGCGTCGGCAAGCTGTCCATCAGGAAGTTGCCCTTGGGCGGTTTCCGTCCGCTCACGCGATCCGAGGTGGCATATCTCAAGGCCCTGGCCGACCGGGCCCCCGACGACAAGCCATCGACACATCGACCAAGGTCCCGCCCGACTCGCAGGCCGCGGGCGACGGGCCCCAGACCGGGAACCGCCACCGGATCGTCGAAGCGACCCTCAGCTGACAAGTCGAGCATCAAGAAGCCGATCGCCAAGAAGCCGAGCACCAGGAAGAAGCAAGTGACGAATGCCAAGTCGAAGCCGCGCGATCGAGCGGTCCCCGCGAAGAAGAAACCAACAGGCAAGAACGCCCCGCGCCGCCGCGTGCTATTGCCGGACGAGTAACAGCCCCTGTAAGGAGCGACGGAGAAGCCGGATTCGTTGATCTCTATCCTGCAAAGCCGTGCCCGTGCACATGGTTCCGTCGCCCCCATCCGGGGGCTCGTGTCGATTGCCCACCTGGGCCCAGGGCTCGCCGCGCTTCGCCCTTGGCTTTATTCCGCCGCCCCCTTTTTGGGGGCTCGGTAGGCTGCCCTAATCGCCCTGACTTCAGAACGTCGTCCCCCCCCGTTGATCGTCACCCGCCAAATCCCAGCTTCTTATGGAATGTCCGGGCGAACAGCCCGTGCAGCCGCGCGAGGACGTATGTCCCGTAGAAGAAAACACCCATCACCGCCCCCCACGCCAGCATCGCCAACGCGACTTCGCCAAGGTTGCCCTCTTTGGAACCCTTGATCATCACGTCGACCTGTGGCAGGAACCAGTCGAAGGCGATCATGCTGAAGGCCGCCGCGAAAAGCGCCCCGAACACGCTCACGATCAACACCAGAAACACGTAATGAGCGTGCGTCTTGCCGATCGCCTTGAACACGTCCTTCGGATTCAGGCCTTGCGCGATCGACCCCAGACTTACACCGATCAGGTTCATCGGTATAGCGAAGGTCAGGATGACCATTCCGATCGCGAAACCGGCCCCGCCATCCTTTATCAAGCCCATCACGTTCCGGTCCAACATGTAGCGCAACGGATCGCCCACCGTTAGCTGCGACACCACGTATGTCGCCACGCACAGGTACACCGCCAGAACGACATACGTCAGGAGGCTCTTACCCCATTGTGTGGGGTTCCACGACAGATTCGGCGCCCGATCGTTGCCGATCGACGTCGCCCGAACGCAATCGAGAAACGCGTGCAACGCCACCGCCGAGAAAAACGCGACCTCCACCGCGAACACCGCCATCAGGATCATCGTCGCGCCGGACAAATCCGCCTCTTTCACGCCTTCGATTGTCCCGACCGCGCTCTGTTCCATCACCTTTGCGCCACCCGTAATCACGGCAACGGGCGCCACACCCGCCACCACAGCCACGCCCGCCGCAGTCGCCAACGAGCCCAAGGCCGAAATCGGGTACATAACGGAGGACGCCAATTCGGCATAGAAACCGGCCGTCCCAGGCCCCCTGCGCGACCGCGCAATCCGTTCGGATCGCGCTTCCCCGGTTCCCTTAATCAACGCGGGAATCGGATTCCAACAATGCGAACACAGCATCTCGGCATACGGGTCATCCACCGGCACCTGTTTCTTGCAACTGGGACACGTCCGCACCTTCGGGCCTTCGGCTTCCTCGTGCTCCCGTTGCGTTTCCAGGGCGGACTCGGCCTCCGCCCGATCATCCCCGTCCATCTCCGTGCTTTGCGCCTCGAGCTTCGCCAAATCCTCCAAATCGAGATTCGACCGAGTCCCCGGCCCCTCCAACGCCGCCTGCGTCTTTGGAACGCTGAAACCCTGGTTGCACGAGGGACAACGAATCGCCTTGCCGGCATACTTGTCCGGCACGGAAAGCTTCTTCTGACATCGGGGACAACGCAGTTTCATCGTATAACACAGTGTGGAAAGTCGAAAGTCGAAAGTCGAAAGTCGAAAGTCGAAAGACAAAAATCGAAAGTCGAAAGACAAAAATCGAAAGTCGAAAGTCGAAAGACAAAAATCGAAAGACAAAAATCGAAAGTCGAAAGTCGAAAGTCGAAATCTTGACGTTTCATTGTTTCGGCTTTTGACATTTCGGCTTTCGGCTCATAGTTTCGGTTTTTTCGCCTTTCGGCTTTCGACTTTCGGCTTTCATCATCACGACTTCGCCTGGAGTGCCGCGCGGACCTCCGACAATAGCTGGTCCACCTTGAACGGCTTGAACAGCACGGCATTGAGCCCCTCCTTGCTCGCACGGACGATCGAATGGTTCGGATCGTAGCCGAAGCCGGTCATTAAGATCACCGAGATGTCCGGGTATGCGTCGCGGGCCGCCGCGAACACCTCGTAACCGTTCTTGACCGGCATCTTGATGTCCGCCACCAGCAAGTCATACGGCCGTTGCTGCAACATCATGATGGCCTGACCGCCGTCAGCCGCCGCTTCCACTTCACAGCCGGCCTTGCGCAAGACGCCCCCAACCGTCTCACGGATGATCTCCTCATCGTCCGCCACCAGGACCCGCCGGCCATCCAGCACCGGGTCCCGCTCGGCGGGCACATCACGGCGTCCCAACAACCCCCCGCGCGGCGTCGCAACGTCCTTGATAACCTGCTTGATCTCCGCCACGCTGTCGCAGATGGCATTCAAACGATGACGAAGGTCATCGTGGCCGATGTATTCCTCCTTGAGCGTGCTGGCCTCGGTAATGATATCGTTCAACGGCCCGGCGATCTCCCCGCTCACGTCATCCGCCAATCGCCCCGTCGACTTGTATCGTTCCGTAATCAGCAGGTCCAGGAAATTCAACGCGATCGCCACCGACCGGGCCAGAATCTCGGCATACTGCCGATCGTCCTCATTGAAAGCCGCCAGGCGCTCCGACTCGATGTTGAACACCCCGATGATCTTGTCATGCAGTCTAAGCGGCACCGTCAACGAACTCCGAGCACTTTCCAAGCCAGGCAGATAGCGAGAATCCTTTGACGTGTCGTGGCAGATATAGCTGCGGCCCGTCGACGCGACGTAGCCGCTGATGCCGTTGTTCTCCGGTGAAGCGAATATGTCGAAATGCCGTGAGCCCTCCGTCATCCCGTGCTGCAACACCATCTCGAGACGGTTCATCTTCTTATCCAACAGCAAAACGGCGAAATTGTCGTATTCCAACAAATCGTGCATGTAGCGGAGCATCTTCTGCTCCAGCAACTGGATCCGCTCCTCGGCGTCCATTCCCGCCGTCGTCTCGACGTCCAATCGCACCAACTGCCGGCCGGCCAGGTCGATCGCGTCCACCTTCTTCTGAAGACGCCGGCTGTGCGTCACATCCCACACGACCGCCGCGACCTGCATCACCGCGCCGCTGTTGTTCACCACCGGCGTAATCGTGACCTCGAAGTACTGTTCGTCGCCCGCTGTCAGGCTGAACCGCCGAGCACGGCCATGCGCCGGCTCCTCCTTCTCCTGCTCGGTTGGCTTGCCGAACGTGCGAACGCAGACATCGCACACCTGCGCCATCAAGTCGTCCGGGTAGCCTCGCATCGGCGGATTCACCCAAACCGGACGGCCGCTCAACTCGACGATGCAGACACCCTGCCCAATCGTCTCCAAAATCAACGTCGCCTGTTGGTTGACGGTCGCACGCTCCAACGCGAGGAAATCGCTCGAGTCGCTGACCACCATGTCGTACGAACCATCGCGCAACGCCGCCACGGCGGCATCAAACGAATCAACGACGACTACCTCCGCCTGACCGGACAGACTCGATACGAATGCATCGCCGCTCGACCCCGGCTTGGACAAGTGCAGTATCTTCGGATGTGACACCTTCGACCCCATGATAGAACCACCCTCAACCCGCAGGCTCTTTTCAGACCCGCCACGACTCGCCACGATGCCACCTTCGGCCCGCGGCGCCCCATCACAGGACACCGCATGCCGCGCGGCAGGAATCCAGCTATTATACACATCGGATATCACTGCCACAGAACAATTGTCCGCCCGACGAATTCCAGCCGGTGTACATCACAATTGTAATTAGATTTCGGCCCCTTCAGAATCGAAGGTCAGCGCAAAGTCGCTCTGTTCACGGGATTTCAGCCGGCGGAGCACCGGCCGAATTCAGCCGCGGAGCGGCGACGGAATAAAGCCCAGGGCGAAGCGCAGCGAGCCCTGGGAAAACGGATCACGTAATCCGCAGCCCCCAACGTGGGCGACGGAAGGACTTTGCGCTGTACTGACAAAAGCCCCCGGCAGGAAGCGGCTCGAAACGAGCCGGCTCGCTGGATCAGGAGTTATCGGCCGAACACGCCGATGGAAGGCTCCCCCTCCATTCCGGACGGGTGCGATTCAGACCCCAGATCCCGGATCAGCGGAGCCACGTAGCGCCTGACGAACCGGCGATCCGCCCATCCGGTATGGCCGCCCCAGTGCCCGTACCGGCGCATCTCGGATTGCCACCGCACCTGATGCAGCTTCGTATACAGAGTTGCCGCATCCGATCCAGCCCTCTCCGGACGGCGAAACCCCACGGCACCCGCGGATGGGCCGTGGCGACGATCCACCGTTCCGAACACGCTCGTGCCCAACACGAGATACACGCGATCGTGCTTGGAATAGTAGCTGAACACCCCATATCGAGTTCGCCGCAGTGCGCGGCACAAATCGTACTCCGGACTCAGGGCGGGTGCCAACAGGATGACACTCGTCAACTGCACGTCCCGGGGGAGCGCCTCGGTCGCCATGATGGCCATCCCACCACCGGCGGAATGTCCAATCAACTGGATCGGCCGGCCGGGATGGCTGCGCCGATATCGCATGATCCGGTCTTTCACTTCTTGGGCCGCGCGGAGGTTCCGATCGTGGTCGGCCAGGTTGATCAACATCCCGCCAGGAATCGACGTGCCCCAATCAAAAATCTCGATGGCCGACTCGACACCGCCTTCTTCCAGACCTCGCGCGATGTTGATATTCAACCGACCCCGCCCCTCCATACCGGGCAGAACCAGCACCAGACCGTGCTCGAACCGATCCCCCGTTTGCAGGTCACCCACGCTGCACCCGCCGGCCACCGGCAGAATGGAGGCCGATATCAAAACGTAACGCCACACCCGCCGTCGGACCGATCGCCGACGATCGCTCCCGACCGCCCCAACTCGTCGCCCCGATCCCCCGCAAGACCGCTCGCGATTCATGGCCGTACGCCCCAAATCGATCCGTCACGGTCGAGGCCGAACAAACGACACGCCCCACGCGTCACGAACAACGAATCACGGACATTACGAACAACGAGTAACCAACCAATGACGAATAGCGGATTACGCCTCACGCTTCTTCCAGTTCATGTGCGTCATTAAGATCCACGCCAATGACGACTGTCCCGCCGCCACTGCGCCCCACATCCAGACGGGCATCGGGGGAAATCCACCAAACCGCGTCAATACCGCTATCGCGGAAAGGCTCAGTGCCGTCCCGGCGAATACACACGTGATGCTCGCTCGAAGCCACGCATCCGACCGGCTGGCCGGCCTCAGCGCCCAAATCCCGCCGATCGACAGCGTGGCGAGGAAGGCCAACCACGCGGCATGCAGTTTGTATCGCGATTGGGTCCAATCCGAAATCCAGCTCAACCATGTCTGATTCGTTTGCTTCGGGTCCGCGAACCACATCGAAACCAACGCCATGCCCAGCCCGAACCAAAGCGCGCAGATCAACCATACCCGGCCCGCTTCCGTCCGCGCCAACTCCCCCACGCCGGCAACCGCAATCAAACCCGCCAACACCGCCGTCATGTAGATCCAGATCGGCAGCGCAAGCTCGCGCGACTGGGCCTGCGACTGCGACTGCGACATGCTCGCTATCGCCGCCGCCCTCGCCTTCGCAAGCTCGGCCTCGGTGACGACGCCATGGGTGGCAGTCGTCCGCGCATGCGGCTGCGATGCCGAGGCAGCACCACTCGAAGCACGGGGCACATCCCCCTCTCTCGATCCTTCCTTCCGCGCCGCGCCCTCGACAGGCAGTCCCATATTCGAAAATGGGTCGGACGTCTTCCCACGCGCCGCCCCGGGGTTCTGCTGCATTGCCGCCGTTATCGGATCGAACGCCATGCGTGTCAGCGACATCATCCCGATTGACTGATATAGCTCGCAACCCAGGAAAACCCACGCCAACGCAAACGCCACGTTCAGAGCGCCAACCCCCAGGCCCTTGTACAGCAACACTGCCGCAACCACGATCATTTCCAGCGCCGCCACCCATCGCCAAGCCGTCACGTTCGAAATACTCACGTCTTCCTGCGTGAGTAACTCCCTTGTCCGCTCCGCGCCGCCCTCAGACACGGCAACCCGAGACACCACGGCGAATTCGCCGTCCGCCCGCCACTCAAATGCCTTCACCTCGACCCGACCGGACATGACACAATGGTAGGACAGCGCGATCAGTACCGCCGCGCTCAGAAAATGAATCGTCTTCGTCCGAGACCACAACGCCCCCAGCATCGCGAGCAGCAGTGCCGTCCCCCATGCAAGTTCCTCGCCCCAGTCCGCAACGAAACCCGCCGACCTCGCACCGATGGCCCCACCAATCCACAACCACCCCCGCGCAAACCACCCATGCGTCGCGCCAAAACCACCGGTCACCAATAGCAGCAGGCCGAAAATGCCCAGCAGGCTCATCGAAGACCGACGCGTCCACAGATGGACCAGGTACCCCGACGCCGCAGCGCCCAGAACCACTGCCCGCCACGAAAGCGCCCACCCCAGCGCCTCCCCAACGCACCACGCGACAAGCCCCACCAATGCCCAAACCACAACAAACGAAACCCGGCTCATCGGCACCAGCATCAATCCGCAAACAAACAAGCCCGCCACCAACGCCAGCCACACCCACGCCAGGTTCAGCCCGACAATCCACAGCCACCACGCCGGCGGCTCCCCCTTTTCATCATCCTCGGCCGTCGCCGTCGCAGGCTCCGCCACCATCGCTTCATCGGTGCCCGTCAACACCGCCCCAGCGTCAGCGGCATTCCCTGCCTCGCCGATCTCTATGCCCAGCCAAGCCGACAGCTCTGCGACGCCGCGGTTTGCCAACGACACCCAACCTTGCCAGGACGACGCATCCATCGTACCGATGTACGCCGCAGCCAATACGAATAGGAAGCCGACGACCCTGCGAAATCCTGATGGTGATGCCGACAGGCGCCCGCTCGATCCGCGATCCGAACCAGCGCCCCTGCCGGACGCCTTGTCCCGCGAAACAGCAGCGCGACCAATGGTCCCGCCATCATCGGAAACAATCGCCCCCGACGGGCACAACGTGATCCCGGCGGACGCCCCCCCACCCGCGCCGGACTCGTTTTTCGGCCCTTCAACCATCATCAATTCCACGACAGCAACTCGTATTACGTAGACGTCACAACATGGCTTGCCGTTTGGCGGCCCTTCAAAATCAACGGCCGGATTCGCTTTTCATAAGATGCAATCTGCGTGAATCACCACAATAGGTTGTCGCCACCATCTCTTACATGTAAGCAGCGCCATCGGTTCCTGCAATACTTCGGATTGCCAACAGCTCGCTCGATATTCCAATTACCGCACGGCGAAGCAGCCCGGGTCACACCATTATCGGCCCGCGAATCACATCCGGGGCCAATCCCGAGGTCCCAAGCTCGTCAAGCATCCCACACCCGTCATCGGCCACGCCTCCGTATATATGCCGATCGAACCTACGGTAACCGCATCAATCGCACCCAAACGATCAGCAACCGTCCGCGGCCGTCCCAGGACATCCACATCCTGGACGACCTGCGTGTATCGGTAGTACGGTGATTCCGCCTCCAGCGCCAGCGACGTCCGCGCCCGGTTCTTCACCCGTTGCACCTCGTCCTCCGACGGGCCGTCCGACGACAACGTCCCGATCTCCCGCCGCATCGCATCCAGCACCTTCTCCGAATTCGACGGCTCACAGAACCCGAACGCGATCATCATCCCCACATCGCAGTAGTCCACACGTCCCACCGACACGTGCGGCGCGACTCCCTCCTGGATGATATTCCAGAAGAACCGCGAGTTGTGCCCGCCCAGAATCGATAGGCACACATCCGCCGTCTCACGGTCCACGTCAACCGCCGAGGGCGCCGGATACGCCAACACCAACGCCTGCTGCTGAAATCGATCCGTTTGGATGACCGTCGTGCCTTCGGGAATCGCCGCTGGTCGTCGGCGCTCCGGTCGTGCCGCGGCAGCCGGCCACTCCCCGCACAGCCGCTCCGCGATCCCGATGACCGCTTTCGGATCAACCGCCCCGGTCACCACCATCACCAGATTGGCCGGCTGATACCGCGACGCGAAATAGGCATGAAGCTGTTCGCGACTCATTGCCCCGACCGTCTTATCCGTCCCCAACACGGGCCACGACAGCGAATGATCGCCATAGGCCGTTCGATGAATCTGATCGTAGACCCGATGCTCGATCGAATCCTCCGATCGCGCGATCTCGTCAAGGACGACCTTCTTCTCCATCTCGAATTCGTCCGGTGGAATCGCCGAACGCATCATGTCCGCCAACAATTCGAGCTGCCGCTCCAGATCCTCCACACGCACCCAACCGAAAAACGACGTCCGCTCCTTCGACGTATAGGCGTTATACGTGCTGCCCATGTTGTCGAAATCTACCGTGATGTCACGCCACGTCCGCTTCGCCGTCCCCTTGAAGCACATGTGCTCCAGAAAATGCGAAACACCGGCCAGTTCCGGGGGCTCATCGCGAGCACCGGTCCGGACTAGGAAACCGGCGGCCACACTCTGAACCTGCGGCATCGGTTCGATCACGACCCGAAGACCGTTCGCCAACGTCTGCTCAACGAAACCGTTCTGTTTGCTCACGAACAGCCCCCTCCCGAGTTGCCCCCGCCGGCTTTCTCAGTCCGTGGTTCCGCATCGCCCCCGGTCAGCTTCGCTTCATCCAACGCCTGCGGGCCCAATGTCATCATGCACAGTTCCCCCCGCGGATGCTCGGCCAAGTATTGGCGAACATCCGAAACCGTCACCGCCGCGATTCGGGCGTTCTTTTCGTCCAGCGGAATCGGCCGGCCATAGTGAAACAGATCGCTGCTCAATTCGCTGGTTCTCGCCTGCGTGATATCACCGTGGGTCTGCGATTTCGCGATGATGCCCGTCTTGACGCGATTGAGTTCTTCTTCCGTAATGTCCTCGCCCAATCGGTCGGCTTCCTTCAACATGGCCCGCGCCGTCTGCTCGGCCCGTTCCGCCTTCGCCGACGCCCCCATGAAAATCATGCCCACATGACGCGGAAACTCTTGCCACGCCCCCACCCAATACACAAGCCCCAGCTTCTCACGGACTTCCGTGAACAACCGCGAGCTCATTCCGTCCCCCAAAATGGACACGGCCACCCGCTGCACCGGGTAGGCATCGTCCGTGATTTTCAACCCCGGCCAACACAACAGCATGTGCTCCTGTTCCAGTTCCTTCTGATGATGGCGAACTCCCGGGGAAAACACGGCCGGATGCCCACTTCGGTCGTCATCTTGCCCGGCGTTGAATCCCGCAAACATCCGCTCCAACGCCGCCGTCACTCGCTCCAAATCCACCAGACCGGCAATCGCGACCCTGATCCGGCCGGTCCCGAAACACCGTCGCCAATACGAAACAACATCGTCGCGCGTCATCCGATCCAATGACTCGGCAGTTCCCAACTCGTGACGGCCCAGCACCGGACCATACGCTTGTGGGCCGATCAGCTTCTGCGATAACTCGCCCGGATCGTCCTCCAGCGCCGTCAGCTCCTGACGTGCCAAATCCACCGCCACCTCGTAGAACGATTCCGGAAACGTCGGCGTTCTGAGCATCTCCGCGTGCAACGCCAGCGCCCGCTCCGCATACTCCGGAAGGCAGCTACAACGGAACACCATCGATTCCCGACCCACGCCCGAGCCGCACTGGGCGCCGATCGCGTCGAAGGCATCTGTCAACTCCTGCGCCGTCTTGCTCTCCGTGCCCTTCCCGATCGTGCCTTCCACGAGGCGAGCCACCCCCAGGCGATCCGCCGGCTCCTCCGCCATGCCGCACAAGACGCGGATGTCGAAGGCCGTCGTCATCCGCCCATCGAGCGGCAACGCCACAAGCTCGATCCCGCAATCCAGACGCCTGTGATGATAGGTCTCCGCAGTGCTCATACACGGGTTATAACGGCTTCTCCGGACCCCCGCTACTGTTTCGTCCAGGTCGTTTTGACGGGTTGTGCCCGGACCGCAACGCGTGCCATTGCTTCAAGCAGTGCAATGCCCGTGTGCCACTGCTTCAAGCAGTGCTTCTTGGTGCAAGGCCGCAACCCGGCTTGCCGTTTGGCGGCCACGCGCATCAGCATCCGTTTGATGTGTCGACAAGACGCCATCCGCGCGAGGCGCCCCGTCACTCGTCACCCACGAGGTGAATCAGCAACGAATTGGTCGCCCCCGCCGCCTCCAGTCGCGTCCCCGCCACAACCACGACCAAATCCCCCCGCGCCGCCCAACCTCGCGCCAGCAGCAGCTCGTCCACCGCCCGCATCATCGGCGCGAGTTCCGCCGGCTGCTCCATGCGGACCGGCGACGTGCCATAATACATCGCCATCCGCCGGCACGTCCGATCATCAGGCGACAGCCCAATGACAGGCCGATTCGGCCGACACTTACTCAGAAGCCGAACCGTGTAACCCTGGTCCGTCCAAACAGCGATCAGCTTCGCCCTCAACTCGCGGGCGACCAGATTCGCAGCGTGGACCACCGCGGTGACGACCGGGTTCGCTGATGCATCGGTGTCCATTTCCGCAAATGCGCCGCTTCGCGTCAGGTAGGCCTCCGTCTGTTCCGCGATTCGGGCCATCATCCGAACGGCCGCCACCGGATGCGCGCCCACTGACGTCTCCGCGCTGAGCATCACGCAATCCGCCGAATCCAGAATCGCATTCGCCACGTCGCTCACCTCGGCCCGTGTCGCGGTGGAATGTTCGACCATCGACTGCAACATCTGCGTGGCAACAATCACCGGCTTGCCCGCCTTCTGGCACTCGGCAGTGATCTCCTTCTGCAGAAGCGGCAGCCGAGCCAGATCCATCTCCACCCCCAGGTCGCCGCGTGCTACCAGCACCACATCCGCCGCGTCGATGATCCCGCCCAGATGTTCGATCGCCTGTGGCGTCTCGATCTTCGCGACGACCGGAAGCTCCGCCCCGACGCGCCGCATCACCTGCCGAAGCTCGGCCACATCCTCCGCACGCCGCACGAACGACAAGGCGACATAGTCGACGCCGTGTTCCACCGCCCACGTCAGATCCTGTTCGTCCTTGTCGGTCAACGCGGACATCGCCAACTCGCTGTCCGGCAGATTCACCCCCTTGCGCGTGCTGATCGCCCCGCCTGCCTCGCAAACGCAACGAAGCCGATCCGCCGTCACACGTTCGACGCGCAGCCAAACCAGGCCGTCGTCGATCAACAGGCGATGCCCGACGCCGACCTCCCGAATCAACTCGGGCCGGTTTGTGGAAATCCGTTCGGCGTTGCCGACGACATCCCCCGCGACGACATCAATACCGTCACCGTATGCAATCTCGAACATGCCGTCGTCAACCTCGCCGACACGTATCTTCGGCCCACAAAGATCCCCCATGACGGCAACCGTTGCGCCGCGATCCCCACCAACCGCGCGGATGCGCTCCAGCGCTTCTCCATGTTGCGCGAGCGTCCCGTGCGAGAAGTTCAGCCTGAAAACGTCAACCCCGGCATCAATCAGAAGCCCGATCATCTCCGACGAATCTGACGCCGGTCCAACCGTCGCGATGATCTTCGTACGAATCATTCGACATCCAATCTGGCGTTGCCACACCACTCACCACGCCTAGCAAGATGAAGCACAAGCCCCTAGCCCCCCGCGGAAGCGGGGGGTTACAGCAACCTTTCAGATTTCGGCTTTCGGCTTTTACTTCCTCGCAATCGTCATCGCCGCAGGAAATGCTCCATCAACTCGTGGCCCTCTTCAACGTGAAAATCGCTCTGTTCCGCCGCGCGCTCGGAAAACCGCTCCGACCCCACACCCCGCGGCACACCCGATCCCGCCATGCAAAACGGGACAGGCGTCCCCGAGTGCGTCTTCTTCTCCACCGGCGTCGGATGATCCGGCGACACGAGGATTCGCCATTCATCATACGTGCGGAGCTTCGCCAGCACAGGCCCGACGATTAACTCGTCGATCTTCTCGAGTGCTTCGATCTTCGCGGTCGCGTCGCCCATGTGCCCCGCCTCGTCGGGCGCCTCGATATGCACCACCACCAGGTCATACTCATCAATCGCCGCGACTGCCGCCCGCCCCTTCGCCGCATAGTCCGTATCAAGAAACCCCGTCGCCCCGTCGACTTCGATGATCGGCCAACCCAGTAGCTTCGCCAGCCCCCGAATCAGGTCCACCGCCGCAATTACCCCGCCCCGCACGCCGAATCGCTGGCGAAAACGCCGCATGATCGGCACCACGCCCTGGCCCCACAACCAGATCCCCGTCGCGGGAAGCTCCCCCAAATCCCGGCGGACGGCGTTGATCTCGTGGCCGGCCAGAATCTCGCCGCCCCGTTCCATGATCTCACGGATCTTCTTTGCGCCCTTGCCCTTCGGCAGATACTCCGCCACCGACTCCCCGGGAATATCATGCGGCGGCATGCACGACACATCCAACGCCGACGCATCCTGCGTCACCATCAACTGGCGGTACGACATGCCCGAATGAAACACAACGCCCGCGCCTTCCATCGCCGCGTTCAACGACGTCACAATCTGTGCCGATTCCGCCGTGCGGATGTGCCCCGCTGTGAAATCGGTCATCTCCCCATCCGTGATGTTCACGAGGTTGCACCGAAAGACGATGTCGTCCGGTCCCAGCGGGATGTTTTTCGCAACGGCTTCAATCGGCGCACGGCCGCTATAGTGCTTCTTCGCGTCGTAGCCCAGCAGCGACATCGTCGCCACGTCGCTACCTGGGACAAATCCCTCCGGCACGGTCCGCACCGTCCCGATCCGCCCCGCCGCGACGATAGAATCCATGTTGGGGATATCAGCCGCCTCCAGTGGCGTCAGGCCGTTCAACGCACCAACCGGCTCGTCGGCCGCCCCGTCAGGCAAAATGATGGCGAGCTTCATGTTCACTGTCGCGCCTCCCTGTCGCCGCAACGTGCGAACCACGCAGTATAACCGGCCTGATCGGCAATCCCAATCAACGTTCAGCCACAACCGTAGCGTCGGGTGTACGTCAGAATAGTAGATAGATTCTCAGACGGCGGGGTGGCATGGGTTAGCGAAGCCGCGCTAAGCGGCGGAGCTTACCCGTGAGCATCCATCCCAGCAGCGTCCCCACGGGTAATGAACGCCTCGCCCTTGCAGGGCGTGTCGTTCGTTACCCATGCCACCCCGCACCCTACTAAGTTGACGTACACCCCGTAGCGTCGGCCCCCCGTGGCCGACGTATGCGCGGAACAATCCCTCAATACTTCACGTCGGCCACAGGGGGCCGACGCTACATTCGGCGTCGCAGCCCGCCGAATCTGTCATCGCCCCCCTTCTTCTCCCCGGACGAGACGCCGATACAGTCTGTCCAGACAATCGACCATGGTGCGGTGGTCAAACTCGGCGAGGCAACGTTCGCGGCCGGCCCTGCCGCACGCGGCACGGCGGTTCGCGTCGCGGGCGAGCTCGACCAAGAACGCGGCGAAACCCTCGATGTCGCCGAGGTCGGCCAGTTCGCCGGTCTCGCCGGGGCGGACAACTTCCGGAGCGCCGTCGATGGCGAAACTCACCGCAGGCTTCCGCATCAACATCGCCTGGACGACGGCACGCGGCAGGCCCTCCCACTGCGACGTGTGGGCCAGGATGTCGATCGCGGCCAGGACGCGCGGCATCTCGGCCGGCGGCAGCAAGCCGGTCAGGACAACGTGATCGCGGAGACCGCGCCGCCGGAGTTCGTCCTCGTAGCGCCCCCGGTCCGCGCCGTCACCGATCCACACAAATCGCAGCGATGGCTCACACCGCACGGCCGCATCGATCACCTTGATCAGTTGCTCGTAGCCCTTATTGCGAAACAACCTGGCGACGGTGCCGACGAGCACCGCGTCGTCATCCACGCCCCACTGCCGGCGCGTCGCGGCGGGGTCTTGGGCGGCCGGATTGAAATCATCGACCACCATGCCGCTACGGATGGTCTCGAACTGCTCGGGACGGCCGATGCCCGCGGCAAGGGCCTGCGCAGTCATGGCGTCGGCGACGCTGACGATGGTGCGACACCGTTTGGCACAGGTGCGCTCGGCCATGGCATAGACGGTGCGGACGTACCAGGGCTGTGTACGGTTGAAGCTCATGCCGTGGATAGTGTGAACAATACAGGGAACGCCCGCCTGGTGGGCCGCGATGCGCCCCAAGACGCCGGCCTTGCTCGAATGCGTATGCACGACGTCCGGGCGCAGTTGCTCGAAACGCCGGCGCAGCGCGCGTAAGGCGCGGACTTCGTGAACCGGACTGACCCGACGGACCATGTCGGGGATTTCCTCGTAGGCATATTCCCCGGCCCGCGCACGATCAACCAACGAGCCTTCGGGGCCCGTCGTGGGACCGGTCAGGAGGTGGACGTCGTGGCCTATCTCCTGAAGGCCCTCGCACGTCAGGATGGTGTTCTCCTGGGCGCCGCCAATGATGAGTCGCGTAATAAGGTGGACGATTCGCATAGTGGAAGATTGTAACGACCAGTCGTCAGCCGTCATGGCTATTCACGTTTTCGGGGTGGCATGGGATAATTTAGTGGGGTGGCATGGGTTAACGGAGCCGCCCGCGGCGGCGGAGTTTACCCGTGGGCATCTATTCCAGCGGTGTCCCCACGGGTAATGAACGCCACGCCCTTGCAGGGCGTGGCGTTCGTTACCCATGCCACCCCCGACCGATAAACACGAACTTCAGAAAGGACGGGGCACCCAACCGCCTCATGCCGGTGGTTCTTCTTCAAGGTCGACACCGGGCGGCATTGGGGCGGTGGATCGCGTTTTCTGATCCACGTTTGCACGAGCCGCGCCGACCGGAGGTTCGGCCTGCTCGGCCCGGTCGAGGAGTTCCGGCGTTACGGGCGGCAGGTTCGGGATGTCATACTCGACCCACTGCAAGCAAAGACCACGGGCCGGTGCCGTCGGACCGGCGGCCCGGCGATCCTCGGCGGCGAGAATTGTCGCGGCGTCGTCGGGGCGCCAACGGCCCCGACCGATCTCGCACAACGTGCCGACCATGTTGCGAACCTGTTTATACAGGAAGCCCGATCCCTGAATATCAATGCGGATTTCCTGCCCCACGCGATGGATCTCGATCCTGTGAATCTCACGAACATTGCTTTCCCGGACGTTGCCGGTCGACGCAAACGAGCTGAAGTCGTGCGTGCCCACCCAGGCCCGCGCGGCTTGCCGCATCGCGGCGATATCCATCTTCTGCCAGAAATGGTAGACGTTTCGCTGGGCCAACTGCTCGCACGGGCGGCCCGGCACGTTGTGAATCCGGTAGCGGTACAGCTTTGACACCGCCGACCGCGTCGCGTGGAAGGTCAGCGGGACGCCGGCGAGATGGATCAGCGTCATGTCCTTCGGCAGGCGGGAGCCGATGCTGCGGAAGATGGCAAGGTCCGTCGCGGGGCTTGTCGTATAGAAGTTAGCGACATGGCCGGCGGCATGGACGCCCGCATCGGTACGGCTACAGCCGATGACGACGACCTGGTGTCGCGCAACGCGTCGCACGGCCTTCTCGAGGCACTCCTGGACGGTGCGAACGCCGGACTGTATTTGCCATCCATGAAAGTCCGTACCATCGTAGCCGATGATGAGCATAAGGTTCCGCATCATAGGGAAAATATGCTATCGGCTGCGGACGGACGCGGCAACCTGGACGCTCTCGATGAACCCGTGCTCCAGACGGGGTGTACGTCAGAATAGTAGGTGGATTGTCAGATGGCGGGGTGGCATGGGTAAGCGGAGCCGCGCTAAGCGGTGCAGCTTACCCGTGCGGCACGCTTCTCGGTCTTCGCACGGGTAACGCATGCCACCCAACGCCGTTAACTATCTGTGGCCTCGAACGCATTCAGCACCCCATGGATACGGTGGATTTCGTTGCGATTGAGCTTGCGCAACCGCGGGGGACTCGGCGGCGATTCGTTCTTCTTGTGTGGCCAGTCGCGG
>JAUVGW010000244.1 GCA_030593565.1 Phycisphaerae bacterium
ATTCTTCGCGTTGGGTTCATGAAACCTGGGCAAGCAAGAAGACCTGCGGCTGGCAGACCGGATATGGCGTCTTCAGCGTGAGTCGCTCCGGCACTGATGAAGTGAAGTGGTACATCGACACCCAGGAAGAACACCATCGCAGGATGACGTTTCAGGAGGAATACGTCGCGTTCTTGGAACGACACGGAATCACGTACGATGATCGCTACATCTGGAGCTGAGTTTCGCCCCTCCGGGGCTGGGAGGCTGACGGCGCTCCGATCCCCACGGCTTGCGCCGTGGGCTAAATCCTTACGTCCCTACGGGACTGGGACGACGACATCCAAAGCCGGGGACGGTGGTGTTCAGAGTCGGGGACGGTGGTGTTCAGAGTCGGGGACGGTGGTGTTCAGAATCGGGGACGGTGGTGTTCAGAGCCGGGGACGGTGGTGTTCAGAGCCGGGAACGGCGGTGTTCAGAGCCGGGGCGTGTCGCCCCGGACCGGCTCGGCACGAGCCGGCTCGGATGTCGAGGTGAAGGCGATCAGGCTCGGATGCCCGTTCGATGCAATGTTGTTTTGACTGATTGACTTATTAGCGTTTTGACTTTCCGACGGTTCCACCATGCTGATCTCTCTCAACTGGCTCAAAGACTTCGTTGACGTTCCCGCCGGCACTGATCCGCGGGAGCTGTCGCTGCAATTCACCCTCACCACCGCCGAGGTCGAAGGCGTTGAGCATGTCAAGCCGAACTTTGCCGGGCTCGTCGCTGCGAGGATCGATGCGATCGAGCGCGTCGCCGGGGAAGACAAGCTCAATCGCGTTACCGTCCAGACGGATAAGGCATATACCTCGCTGACAACCGCGCCGGACATCAAGGTCGGCGACTTGGTCATCTACGCCCCGCCGGGCGCGAAGATTGCCGGCCATGCCGTTGGCGAGACCGACGCGGCCGGGCGGGCATCCGAAGGCATGATCGTCGCCGGTCAGTCGATCGGCTTGTTGCAGGTCGGCGCGGCCGCGATGTTCCTGCCGCCGAGCGTCGAGCCTAGTGCGCCGATCGATCCCGGCCTGTTCGACGACTGGCTGATCGAGGTCGACAACAAGTCGGTCACGCACCGGCCGGACTGCTGGGGGCACTACGGCATCGCGCGCGAAGTCGCGGCCATCCTCGGCGTCCCGTTGAAGCCGTACGACATCACCGAGGCAACCGAGCTACAAAACGACAAGCTGCCCGAAATCCCGATCGAGATCGACGACGCGACGATGTGCCCGCGGTACACCGGGCTGATGATGAAGGGCCTCAAATCCCAGCCCGCCCCGTTGTGGATGCAGGTTCGCCTTGCCCTGTGTGACCAGCGGCCGATCGACCTGCTGGTCGATCTGACGAACTACATCATGCTCGAACTCGGCCAGCCGATGCACGCCTTCGACGGGGCCACGCTGCCGAACATTCAGGTGGCGACGGCCGCGGAGGGTGAACGGTTCACGACCCTCGACGGCTTGACCCGAACGATGCCGCCGGGCACGCTGATGATCCAGTGCAACCGCAAATCCGTCGCCATCGCCGGTGTCATGGGCGGCGCGGAGACCGAGGTCAGCGAGAATACCGAGACCGTCCTGCTCGAATCAGCAAACTTCGACGCCGCCACGATCCGCCGCGCGGCCACGGCGATGGGCCACCGCACCGAAGCCAGCACGCGATTCGAGAAATCCCTCGACCCCGCCAACACGGTCCTCGGCATCGGCCGGTTCCACAGGCTCGCCAAGGCCGAGCTGCCGGGCCTCGAGCTTGCCAGCACACTGAGCGACGGGCACCCCGCCCCGAAGCAGCCGCAGCCGATCGAGATGGACTGCGAGTTCACCGCGAGGATCATCGGCAAGAATGTCTCGCCCGAGCAGATCGCCGCCATCCTGACGGCGATCGAGTTCCAATGTGATTGGCTCGGCGACAACAAGCTCGCCGTCACGCCGCCGTCGTTTCGCGCAACGAAGGACATCGAGATCGAGGCGGACCTGATCGAGGAGGTCGCCCGGTTCATCGGCTACGACAACATCGAGCCGGTCCTGCCAAACGTCTCGGCCCGATTTTTCGGCAAGTCCCCCGAACTGGCGATCGAGGAGCAGTCTTTGTCATACCTGTGCGAAGGCAACGAATTCGCCGAGGTACACAACTACATCTGGAACAACGACGACTGGCTCGCGACGCTCGGTTTCGAGCCGGGCGAATGCCTGACGCTCGAGAATCCCACCGCGGAAAACTGCTCCCGTTTTCGCAAGCAATTGATGCCCGGTCTGATCGCCATGGCCGAGCGCAACCGACACCACTTTGCCAGGTTCCAACTCGTCGAAATCGGCAGCGTCTTCGAGCCGGGCCGCGACACGGTGGAAACGTCACAGCATCGAAACCTGGGGCTCGTCGTCGCGCAGGCGGGCAAGAAGGCCGATGCCGTCGTGTGGGATCGCATCCGCACGGCGATGGACGGCTGGGCGCGTCAGGTACTGGAATCGTCTGTCGCCTACGCGGAGACGAAGCCGGGGTTCCCGTGGGACGACCCGCACAGGCTCGCGGAGGTCGTCGTGGCGGGTCGGTCGGTCGGTCGCGTCGGCATCCTGCCGCTGGCGTGCAAGCAGCGGATCGACGAACGTCTCAAGGCATGGTCGATTGCGCTGGCGGAGGTGAACTTGTCGGCCCTGACCGATCTGATCGGGCGACATGACAATCTGCCCACCGTGCGGAGGCACCCCGGCGCGCGGCTGGATTTCAGCCTGCTCGCGGATGCCGCGCAGCGGTACACCGTTGTCGAGAACAAGCTGGCGGAATTCAAGCACCCGTTGCTCAATAGGCTTTCTTTCGTGGGCGCGTACGAGGGCGGCTCCATTCCCGCCGGCAAACGCAGCTTGACGTTCCGGGCGGACATCGGATTGGAGCAGCGCACACTGACCGACGAGGAAATCCAGGATTTCCAAACGGCGTTCGAGGGTTTCATCACTCCCGCCGGCATGGAACTGCGAAAATGAGCCTGCCGTCGACTTGCCGACACGAGATCATCCGCGCGTTTGGATCTCGCTCTGGAAGCCCTGTGGCACCGCCGTCCCGACGAGGGGAGCATCGGCGTCTCGCCGGTCGGCTCGCCAACGGCGCGCTTGTGATGACAGCCGTCGTGATCGCCGCCGCGGCGCGGGCTGACGGCCAAACCGACATCCGGCACATTCGAGGCATCATTCATCAGGATGAAACCTGGTCCGACCACATCATCATCACCGACGACGTTACCATCGAGGGCGGGACCGTCACGGTCTCCGCGGGCACAACCATCGAATTCGCCAACATGATCCCGGGCCACACCCCGACGCTCACCGTCGGCGGGGAGAGCGCCGGCGACATGCGACTGAACGCCACCGCCGAGAAGCCGATCAGATTCCGCACGCGGCCGGGTACAAACGCCGGCCGAGTGGTCGTTCATGTTCGCAGCCGGATACTGCCGATCCGGCCGACCGACTCGGGCACAATCAGGCCCGAGCCGCCGACGCGTCTGCCGAACGATGTGGCTTGGCAGCACATCCGCTTCAAAGGCCTCGGATACGAAAAAGTGAAGCGGCGAGGCGGCCGCGAGGTCCGTGTCGTCGAGCCTGCCGTCACGTTCAACGTCGTCGGCTCGCCGCACTCGCTCGGCGTAGTGAACTGCACGTTCGACCATTGCACCAGGCTATTGGTTCGAGCCGCCGACGGCGCCAGGATCACCCTGGTGGCGAATCGCGCCGACAAACCGAACGACCGCGTCGCGATCGAGATCTACGGCCGTGAAGGGGCGCAGCCGGCCGGGCCGATTGCGGTGAGGCGCAACACGCTGGCCGCCGCCATCAGCCTCCATGCCGCCCCGGCGACGGTCATGGACAACGTCCTGATCGGGTTGGATGCCTCGATCGTCGTCGAGCGGGACGATTCCGCCGAGACGCGCATCGCGGAGAACTACGTCCACAACACCACGTCGGACGACGACGGCCGCTACTGCATGAAGTGCGAAAACCCCGACGCCCTGATCGAGAACAATGTCTTCCGCGGCGGGACAACCTGTGTGCGGAGTGGTTCGCGCCGGATGATCGGGAATATCCTGATCGCGGCCCCGAGGCTGTCCAGCAAGATCGTCAAGCAGGCCCGGACGCACCAGTTGGTGTACGCCTTGCCGACCGGAGCGGTCTTCGAGCACAACCTGCTCCTCGGCCCCGCTTACTCCCTCCTGATTCCCCATCCCCTGACTGCTATGCCGCAGGGCAAGGCGCATGCCGGGCCGACGATCATCCGCAACAACCTGTTCGACGGCTTCGCGAATTCCAACAGGGCTGTTCACCTCAATCCGATCGGCCGGCTGCCGGTCACCGTCGTTGTTCACGACAACGTGTTCTTGCGAATCCCCACGCTCGTACATGACGAGGCCGGAGCATCCAAGACGCTTCTCTATGCCGATTACAACGCGGCCGCGCCGCCGGCCGCCCGGGCATTCGACCGCGCCCGCGTCAATGGGGTCCAACAAGGTGAACCGGGCTGGAGCGCCGCCGACGTGCAATGCGGCGACGTCGCATCGCTGCGCCTATCGGGGAAACTCCTTCCCCGCGTGCCGGATGACACGGCCGATGGCCTCGTTGGCAAGATCTCCGCGAGCCGGCTGCGGCAGGAACTCCTCAGCATCTATCGCCCGGCGCCGGAAAGCCCGCTCGCCCGCACCGGCCGCCCGGATCCCGCCGATCCCGACGGCGCGCGCCCCTCGATCGGCCCCATTGAGCCCATGGACAGGTAGCCCCGACTTCGAGAGCCCCCGACCCAGCGAGCCGGCTCGTCTCGAGCCGGTCTTCCGGCCGGCGGCTCCCATTCCGCTGGGGCTGAAATCTACCTGTAATCGCGACGCACACCCCTTATAGCAGTTCACAGTGGGGTGTGACCGAATCCAGGCAGCGACCTCACGCTCCTGTGGCACCGGCGCCAAAGCCGGTGGGATCACCGGCGAGACGCCGGTGCCACAGGCAAACGTGAAATGCCATAGTAATCCAATCGCTGCTGTCGGCTTGCCAACTTCCGGCAATGAGGAGAGAATGTCCCGCGCGTGTGCCTGGACGCGTGTTGGGCGCGCTGCAAGACACTCGGGAGGACCAGGCGTGGAGATTGACGGCAAGACCATTGAATTCGACAAAGACGGCTTCATGACGGAACCCGGCCTTTGGGACGAAGAGACCGCCCTGTCGATCGCGGTGGACGAAGGCATCGACGAGATGTCCGACAAGCACTGGCGAATCGTCAAGTTCATTCGCGGTTATTGGAAGGAACACGACCTAGCGCCCCCGGTCCGCCTGCTCTGCAAGGAAAGCGGCGTGAGCGTTCGTGAAGTCTACAAGTTGTTCACCTCCGGTCCCGCTCGCGGCGCGTGCCGTGTTGCGGGTCTGCCCAAGCCCGACGGGTGCGTATGAGCGGATGCCCGGGGCTCATGAGCCTCCGATCTTGCTCGGGGTGGGTACATCCAGTCGTGTGATACAGCAACTCCCCGAGACGGCGAGCCGGTCGGCATTCCACTCGTGGGCTCTTTGAACGAGAAAAGCCCGGTCGAAAGGTCCGTTCCGTGCAGGCGGTCTGCTACTTCGTACTTATTCCCATGGTCTATGCGGCCCTCGCGGTGTTCATCGTCGGGACCGCGGTGCAGGGCGCCCGGATCATCTTCGGCCTGAAGCGTTCGCTAGGGACCGCCGTAGGACCGGAGAAGAGGCCGAAGACGCTGGGCGCCTTCTGCGAAGCGCTCCTGCCGTGGAAGGTGTGGAGGGACCGGCCCTTTCATGCGGGCATCCTGACGGTGTTTCACGTTGCCTGTCTCCTTCTCGTCTTGGGACACGTCGAACTCATCGGCGAGGTGGGTATCTTTCAGATCATCCAGCATGACGTTCCGCCGGGCCGCGGCTGGATTGGGATTCTGTTGTTTGCGGCATTGGCGTTTTTTCTGCTTCGGCGGTTCCACTCGCCGGCCAGGGATATCTCCGAACCGGAGGACTACTACATTTTGCTCCTCCTGCTCCTGGCGGTGCTGTTCGGAAACCAACTTCACCTCGCCAGGGCGTGGTTCGACTATTCCACAGTCGGTGTGGATGAGTACAGGGAGTATCTTTCCGGCATCTTCACGTTCCAGCCGATGCTGCCTGAAGCGTTCGAGGACGACTACGTCGGACACTCGTTCCTGTTGGTGCTGCACGTGTTCTTCGCGAACTTGTTGCTGATGTGGTTCCCCTTTAGCAATATGCTGCACGCACTCCTGGCGTTTCCTTTGGCAAGGTTAGCACGGCGATAGCATCGACTTCGCCCGAACCAGCGGGTGTTGTCTTATGAGGTATCTGTTCTCGGTGGCAAGGAAGACCGACCAATACGATGCAAAAAAAGCCGAGGCGCAAGGCGAAGCGCCAACGGCCGAGCGCGACGTGAATGCCGCGTTGGATATCCTTGACGCGTCGGCTCGGGGGCTCGGCGCGTTTCACATCAACGCCTGCCTGCGCTGCGGCATCTGCAACGACACGTGCCATATCTATCTCGCCGAGCCGCAGACGGCAAACCTGCCCGCGGCAAAGGCCGCGGTGATATCGAGCCTTCTCCGCCGCCGGCACACGTTCCTGGGCAGGCACCTGCCGAGCTTCGTGGGTGCGCGGGACCTGACGACCAACGTGCTCGACGAGATGCCCGAGACGGTTTTTGGCCGATGCACGGCTTGCGGTCGATGCGCGGTCCATTGCGTGCTGGGCATCGACTTGCGGGAGATCATCCGAATCGGGCGACAGATGTGCGCCGCGGCCGGGCGCGTGCCGGACGGCATTCAACGCACGGTCGCAAACCAACTGGAGACCGGCAACCAGATGGCCATTCCGCGTGACGAGCTGCTTTCCACTGCCCAGTGGTTGACCGACGACTTGAAGCTCGAGACCGGGGACGACTCGATCCGCATTCCCGTCGACGAATTCGGCAAGCGCGTCCTGTATCTCATCAATCCTCGCGAAGTGAAGTTCTTTCCGCTTTCGCTGATGGCCGCCGCCGGGGTCTTTCATGCCGCGGGCGAAAGCTGGACCATCTCCAGCAAGTTCTACGACATAACGAACTATGGATTTTTCTCCGGGGACGACACGGCCGCAGCCGAAATCACGCGACGGGTCGTGGCCGAAGCGGAGGCGCTCGGGGTCGAGGAGATCGTCCTTTCCGAATGCGGGCACGGCTATCGCGCGTTTCGGTGGGAAGGCCCGCGCTGGCTCGGCAAGCCGTATCCTCTGCCCGTTCGGAGCGTCATCGAACTGTTGGACAAGTACATCGAGAGCGGCCGCATCAAGGTCGACCCGCGGAAAAATGCCGAGCGCGTGACACTGCACGATCCGTGCAACCTCGTCCGCCTCGGCGGCGTGAGCGAGCCGCAGCGGCGAATCCTCGCCCGGGTCGCGGCGGACTTCGTCGAGATGACGCCGAACCGCGAAGACAACTTCTGCTGCGGTGGCGGCGGCGGGATGCTCGCCCTCAGCGAATACGGCGACCGGCGCGTGGCCTCCGGCAAGATCAAGGCCGACCAGATCCGCGCGACCGGCGCGAAGATCGTGGCCACGCCCTGCCACAACTGCGCCGACCAACTCCTGGAACTCTCAAAACGCTACAAACTCGGCACGGAAATCCAGGCTATCGTCGAGCTGGTCTATAACGCACTGGCCTGAGCGCGCGTTTGAGACGCGGCTGACCTCGCTATCAGAGCCGGGGCGTGCCGCCCCGGACCGGATGGGTGGCCCAAGTCTTCAGACTTGGGGACTCGATTCGATCGAGCTACGGCGAGATGTAGCGTCGGCCCCCCGTGGCCAACGTATGCGCGGAGGAACCGCTCAATACTTCACGTCGGCCACGGGGGGGCGACGCTACAGGTGACGGGTGTCACTGGCTACTTGCTGCCAGACAGCCCAGCCAGCCACGGAGTGGCGTAAGAAGATAGCCCACGGCGCAAGCCGTGGGAACGCATCGACACGCATTTGGGCCAGCCCCAGCGGGGCGAAAGAAAC
>JAUVGW010000233.1 GCA_030593565.1 Phycisphaerae bacterium
GTCAGAACCCTTCGAAAGGCCGCTACAGTCACCCGTCGCAGAACCGCGTTATCTCCTTGCGGGAAGCGGCTCGACTGCAGAGCATAGGCGATGAATGGGTCTTCGTCGGCTTGCCCACTCAGATTGCACGTCAGATTGGGAACAGCGTTCCCCCGTTGCTTGGTCGATCGGTCGCACGAGCAGTTCGTCGATCACTCGGCTGATCGTCGGCGCCCTCTTCTGAGGATGCCTCTTGCTCTGTGCGTCGATGGACTTCAAGCAACTCCTGGTGAGCTGCCTCCGTTTCCTGTAACACCTGTATGAAGTCGCGCACTTTCCATGGGCTGTCAGGTCCTGCCTTCTTGATGCGTCCGCGAAGCGCGAGCACTGCTTTCGCTTTGGAGGCTACCGGTGCCCGCGAGCCCACGAGGTGCCCGTGGATCCTCATGCT
Source organism: Phycisphaerae bacterium (assembly GCA_030593565.1). Classification (GTDB taxonomy): domain Bacteria; phylum Planctomycetota; class Phycisphaerae; order UBA1845; family UTPLA1; genus JAFGQA01. The sequence continues at coordinate 431 of JAUVGW010000233.1, forward strand.
TGAATGGCCGTGCTCCTCAAGCCACTCCTCTGTCTTCTGCATGTACGCTTCAAGTTGCATCAAGTGCGTCGCATCCAACGGGACGTTCGGGGCCTTTAGTTCCACGACCACCAACCGCCCCAGGTTCAGATTGCCGATCAAGAATACGAGGTCCGGCCTTTCCGGATCTTGCTCCGCGTCGCCTGGCGCGTACGCACCGATCTGGAGCTCCCTTGCCAGACGGCCGAAGAGTGTCCCTAAAGACTGATCGGCCGTCAGGAATTGGGTGTACGTCGGATCGACAATCCAAGGCGACTGTTCGAACATCTTCTGGATTGTCTTCTCGTCTTTCTTGTTCTTGAAGTTGACGTCCTCGACGATCTTCTTGAACGCCTCGATAGCCTTGAGCCGAGCCTTGACGGAGCTTATGAAGTGGTCGAACTCGTCTTTTGTCAGCCGTGCAACTTCGACGGCCACACGCCCCAGGTCCGGTTGTCTTTGCGCGGCGAGCGCGGAGATGGCAGTGAGGATGGTGCCCAACCCTATGCCCTGGACCAACGGCGGCAGCTTCGCCTTGTAGTCAGGATCGTCCACGCCACGCTTGCACCCTCGCTCGAGCGCCGTAGCGACCCGTAGCGCCGTTCGCCTGTCCCTTCTCGACAAATCATGCTTATCGATTTCGGAGATCGTGAAGGGGTCTTGCTTCACAATACCTGGGGCTTCCTCGTCTCGTTTCTTCTGGTATTGTTTGCACGCCTCCTTTATCTCCGCGCTAAGGAAATCGTACATTCCCGACAGAAGCGGCGACTCCCAACGCAGAGATTGGCGGTCGGTAGCGATGTAGTCGGATATTTCGCCCTCGATGAAGTCCGCATGGACGACGCCGTCAAGGTAGTCCGTCATCCGAAAACCGTGCATGTTCGTGTCGGCTCCCAGCAACGAGGGAATTGCGGCGAGGCGCTTGTTGGCGTAGACGCGAATACCTCGCTGGGCTGCGGGCAGCGCCTCATTCTTCCCAGTGAAGCGGACTCGATAGCGGAACTTGATCGTGCCGCCCCCTTCGCGCGGCAGGGAATGCTCCACGAACTCGTCGATCGGGATGACGTCAGGCTCGGGCCAAGCGTAAGCATGAGTACGAGGGGCCGGCTCTATCGGGGCATCATTGAGGTTGATCGCGAATACTGCGGGGTCGATCAGAGCAAAGTGCTCCGCGATCTCGTGTTCGATTGTCTGTGTGCGGCTCTTCAAGGGATCGTACAGCAAGCGTGAGAGGACGACGCGCGTGCCGCACGTAGAGTGGCCGCCGCCGTTCTCCAGCCGCTCTTCAGGGATCTCGATCTCGTGCGTGGTACGCTTGCGGATCAACTCATCGTAATCAAGACTGATCTTCGTGGCATGAGATTCACCTTCTTTCCTGGTGATCACTTCGATGAGCTTGGCGACGCCGAATCCGGCGAGCTTCCCAAGCCCCTTACGGCCCATGAGCGGGCGTCCCGTCGGGCTTCGCCCCCGCGCTTCCGGTTCTTCCTGCCGTCGTCGGCGACCGGCGAACAGAAACTTGGAATCGAGGTCCTCGCGGGACATCCCGTGACCGGCATCTTCAATCACGATTTGGAGTTCTTCGGACAGGACTCTCGTGGCAAGGGGTTCTATCGGTTCACCGGTGCCATTCTTCTGCGCCTCTTCGAGCTCGTATTGCTTCTTCAGCACGCCACGTGCTTTCTGGATTGCCGTTTTGTCAAGACTGATGTTCGCCACAGGCGAATCGGCGTCGTACGCATTCGCCACGAATTCGACGAGCACGCGGGGGAGACTGGTGTATAGATTGAGCCCAAGGTCTTCAACGATGTGCGGCGCCACCTTGAACTTGAGAGGATCATTGGCCATCGCGATCTCCCTGGCCGTGCCCCTCGCCTTCACGCGCCGAGGTCACTGGTAGGCATGTTGAATCGGGAAACACATGCAAGCCCGGGCTCCACCCGTGAAGGCATTGCGTCTGCCACAGCAGCATCCAACGTATACTATCGGCGAGCCAAGTGGCCGGGGTCAAGGAGTCTCGGACCCCGTTTGCGGGTTCCTGCCGCCGCCCCACACCGAAAACATCCGTCACAAAGCGGAACGGTGAGCATACCTACAAAATGGAAACAAGATCAGCCCCGCCTGCCGCCTCGCACCGCGCGAGGCAAAAAGTTTGCGGCAGTTTGCGGCAGTTCGCACTTTTCTGCTGCAAACGGAGCCCAAAAGAAGGGAGACGGGCGTCATGCAAGACAACCAAGCCTTGGCGAACGCCGTAAAAGTAGAAAATAATTCCGTCGTCTTCGAAAAGACCGACCCAGACCTCAGACGCCGCATCAACAGGGCCATCGTCGACAGAGACCCGCCCACCTACAAGGGGGTCTTTGCCAAGTTCAATCTTGCCGCCAAGGGCATCGGCTTCCACGCCTTCTACCGCTACGCACGCCGCCTCCGGGCTCGGGCCGCCATGTTCGAGATGGCCGAGATGACCACCTGCACCGGGACCGACCTCCCCGCCATTCTGCCAAAAGTCCTCGCCCAGCGCCTCCTCGAAGTCCTCGCCTTCGAGGACGTTTCACCCCGCCACATCCAGCGCCTCACCGACGCCTACAAGACGGCCGTCAACACCCACGTCGCCATCCGACGCCACGGCCTCTTCCGCCAAAAGGGCGACGGCGACGCCGGAGCCGACGTCGCCGACCTCATCATGCAATACCGAGAACTCGTAGAAAGAGCCGAAGCCACCGGCCAGGATGTGTAGAGCATTTCGCGTCTATGCGTAGCGGCCGACGCCCCTGTCGGCCGTGGATTGTTCGATGTTGTTCCGGCCGACAGGGGCGTCGGCCGCTACGAATGGTTGTTGGTATTTCCCGTCGGCCACGGGGTGCCGACGCTACGACAGACGTCCGACAGGGGCGTCGGACGCTACGAATGGCTGTCCTACACTTCGTGGATGGGCAGCTTCGCGCCTGGTGCTGCCGTGATCTGGGCGTGGGCGTCGCGGGCGCGGAGTTGGGCTATGCTGATGAACACCGCCACCAACACCGGGCACAACACGAACCGGGCGAAGCCGAGGAAGCCGTCCGATGAGCCGACCGCTTGCAGGCCCGCGCCGCCGAGTTCGTCGAGGCCGTAGAAGGCGGATGCGGCGCCGGCCACATCGGCTGGGGCGCGAAGCCACGGCATGAGCAGGGCCAGGGAAACGAGCGACCAGACGCATGCCCTGGCGAAATTCGCGCTGCCGCCGAGCCCGGCCAGCAGGCTGACCAATAGCGAGATGAGAAAAATGCCGGTCAACACCAGCGCAGCCGACCGGCCGACAAACCCGCCCAGCGACAACGCCGACCCGAGTACGCCCCGCCACCGCTCGGCGCTGTGGAGTTCGGCGTCGGTCGGCATGTGTGGCGATCCATCGTCGCCGACGTCTGTGTGAACGATGACGAGCTTGAGCGGATCAAGCGTGCCCGTGTGGCGGGCGACCACCCACGAGAAGATGTGCAGGAAAACCGCCACGACCACCAGCCAGAAAAACGCGTTCTTCCCGTAGCGAAGGACGTTCAGCGTGGCAAGGTAATCGCGCCTGAGATCTGGGCTGATCGGATCGATAGAGTCCATAGCATTCGGCTCGGCAAAGTTCAAGGTCCAGCGCTTGGGGGCTGCAAGACTGTAGCGTCCGACCCCCGTGTCGGACGACGAACACCAACAGCTTCCGACGGCCGACAGGGGCGTCGGCCGCTACTCTGATTCCTCTCACCCTCCAGGGTGGTTTAGGGGTCAAGAGCCACCCAGGTTCATCCTCGACGAACTTGGAATCGGCACCTTCAACACCTGGGGCGACGAGGACAACTCGCGACCGTCGGCGCGGATGTACCTGACCACAATCGCGACCTGCCGGCCGTCAACGCCGGCGTCCTTGTCCCATGGCAGGCGCAGGCTGTAGCCCCAGCCCATGCCCGATTCCTTCTTGATCCGCCACGGATAGGCCTTCTCCGGCGGCAGGCTCCATTCCTGAACCAACGTTGTTTCATCGCGGCCCGCCGGCCCTGGGTCCACGCGGTACATCTGGACGACGATAGTACCGTTGCCGAAGACGCCCTTCGGCCCGCGGGGACCTTCCAAGTACACCGTGATCTTGACCCCGTCAACTCGGCCGGACCCGTCATTGTTGAATATCAACCACGGCACGGCACTGAAGAACTTCCGAACTGCGATGACGTTGGATTCCATCGGCGGATCGTTGAGCCTGTCTTTCCGCGCGCCCCAGTTCGCCCCGTCATTCGCGTCCCATCCCACGCACCCGACAAGACCCGATGCCGTCAGCACGCCGCCAAGCAGCACGAGGAGCATCCGCGTCGGTCGGCGCCAGCCGCGCACGGCGTCCGTCCGGAACACTGCAACGGATTGACACGACTGACAGGTCATATACTGCACCTGAAAAAAGGGGTCAGGCTACTTTATCGCCAGAGTCACCGCTCTATTCGAGGGGTTGGCCAAGATAAAGTAGCCTGACCCCTTTTTTCTCCCCCGCCGCCGCTGTGCGCCACGGCTTCTTCACTTGCCGGGACGACCGGGCCGTACCTCGGCACCCGCGGGCCGTACTTCTTCTGAGGCCCGGTCTTGATCGGCTCGGTGGATCCCCCGGGCGACGGGGTCGTCTCGGTCGACGTCGACTCGGGCGGCGTCTCGACGTCCTCGATCTCCCAGGCATCTTCCGGCGAAAGCCGCAATCCTTGGAACGTCGAGTTTCCTTTCATGTACGGCGTGATGATGCCGGCTTCGTCACGGGCTGCGATGCTCATGCGACGCCCGTCCTCAACAGTGCGGATGATTCGCGGCGTCAACGCGATCAACAACTCGGTCTTGGTCTTGGTTCGCATCGTCGAGCGGAACAATGCACCGAGGCCCGGGATGTCTCCGAGAATCGGCACCTTGCTCTCCGACTCGCGTTCGTTGATCGTGATCAGACCGCCGATGACGACCGTTTCTCCATCCTTGACGGCAACGGTGGTCTCGGCCGAACGCTCGGAGAAGATCGGCGCCAGCACGCCGTTACCGATATCTATCGTCGATTCGGAGATCGCCGAGACCTCCGGAGCGACCTTCAGATAGACGAAGCCGTCGGGATTGATGTGCGGCTCGACGTCGAGAATGATGCCGATCTTCTCGTACTCGACCTGGGACGTCACCTGGCCGGAATCGGAAACGGAACTGCCCCGAACGAACGGCACATCCTGGCCGATGGTGATGTTTGCCTCCTGGTTGTCCTGGCACATGATCATCGGCCGCTGGATGATCTCAAGCCGGCTGTCGGACTGGAGCGCCCGCACGAGGAAGTTGAAATCCTCACCCGTGATCGTGAAGCTGAAACCGGCAATGCCGGTCCCGGCGGCGCCGACATCCGTGCCGCCGACGACATCGAAGTGGCTGCTTTGCAGCACGCCGTTTCCACCCGCCACCGCCGTCTCACTGAAACGGAGCTGCTGCAGGGCGAACTCCAGGCCCATCTCGAACCGGTCGTCCAGCGTGACCTCGGCAATCAGCACCTGGATCATCACCTGCGGCGGCGGCATGTCGAGCTGCTCGACGATGGACAGGATGTCCGACCTGTATCGCGGACTCGCCGAGATGATCAACTGGTTGGATTCCTCGTGCGAGACGATCGTGACCTCCTGATCCATGCGTCGCTGCGGCGACAGCGTGTCGCCCACACGGTCGAGGCGTGCCTGCTCGGCCTGGAAGTAAGATTCCAACGCCGTCTGCACGTCCTCGGACTCGCTGTTGATCAATGTGTAAACGAGGTTGTCGCGATCCTGAATCGCCCGCGAGTCGAGTTGGTCGATGATGTCGGCGACGACGTCCACATCCTCGGGCCAGCCGGCGACAATGATCCCGTTGGTCCGCTCGTCGGCAACGAAGGTCGTCTTCGGTCGGCCGAACGTGCCCCTGCGCGTCACGCCCCCCTGTGAGGCCGCCGACGGGACGCCCCCAGCGCCGCCGATGCCGCCCTCGACCTCCAATTCGCGGCCCTGCTGGAATTCGCGCTCGGCCTCGGAGCCTTCCTCATAGGCGAACAGGTCCTCGAGCAGTTCAACCATCCGCGTCGCATCCGCATTGACAAGCTGGAAAACCTTGACCAGCACGGAGCGCTTCTGAATACGATCAAGTTTGCGGACCAACTCCTCAATCAAGCCCAACGTCGCGGGCGGCGCCACGGCAATCACACTGTTGGATCGGGCATTGTGCGTGATCTGCACGTTTTCCCGAATCGCGTCCATCAGCAGCGGGCGACCGTCCTCGTCCGTCGTCTCGAACGAGATCATCATCTGGTCGGTGCCCGGCAGGGCTTCGTCTTCCTGCGAGCCTCCGCCCTGCGCCTCGCCCGTCAGGATGCCGTTGAGCAATTCGACCATCTTCTCGGCGTCTTCGTTCTCGCACAGAAAGACGCCCACCTTGGCGGTCTTCTTGATGTCCGCCTGGTCGAGGCGATCCACAAGACCGGAGATATTCTCCAATTCCCCCGGTGGCGCGACGACGATGACCGAGTTCGTCCGCTCGTCGGCCACGACGGCAATGTTCTGGTCGCTGCTCGAGCCACCCCGGCCGGCCTGGAACAGCTCGTCCATGATCTCCTTGAGCTTCTCGGCCCGGGCCTTCTCCAGCGAAAACACACGGACCATTTGCAGCAGCGCACTGGGCTGATCCAACCGATGGATCAAGTCCGCCAGCAGGATGTGATCCTCCCTCGTGGCGTTGATCAGCAGGCTGTTGCTCGTCTCGTTCGGCTCGATCGTGACCTTGACCGGATCAACGCTCGGACCGGGAGCGCCCGATCGCTGCTTGTTGCGCTCCTGAAAGATGTTGTCGATCATCTCCGCGATTCGCCCGACGGGCGCCGTCGTCAACGTATAGACTTCGAGCCGCTGACCCGGCTCGCCGGGCTCGACGTCGAGCTTGTGAATCATCTCGACCGCGCTGTCGATGCCGTCCTTCGTCCCGCCGACGATGATGCGGTTGCTCCGCTCGTCCGCAAAGACGGTAATCTCGAAGCCCGTCCGGCCGGAACCGCCGCTCGACGAACCCGACTCGCGAATCTGCTTCAGTTTCTCGAAGTAGTCATCCACCTGGGCCGCGATCTTCACGGCATCGCCGTGCGTGATGGTGATCAGCCGCGTGACGGCCACATCCCACGGCACGGTCACGCTGTTCATCCGTTTGTATATCTCGCGTATCAGATCCATGTTCTCCGGGCTGGCCGAGACGATCAGGATGTTCGACCGCCCATCGACCGTGAAGACGACCTTGTTGCGGTCCTTGGCCGCCGCGCTGTCACCGGCCGCGCCGGGCCGCCACGGCCCATCAGTGCCGAACAACTCATCGAGCGTATCCTTGATACGGCCGGCATCGACGTTGTCGCACACAAAGAACTCGATCCTGGCCGGCACGCCGATCTCCTGATCGAGAATCTCGACCTGCCGCATTAGTACTTGGTAGTTTTCCTTCGACCCGACCAGCAGTAGCGAGTTACTGACCTCGTCGACCTCGATCTCGACCTCGTCCTCGGGCCGGACCTGGCCGTCGACGGTTCGCATCTCGGCGCGCTTCTGGAACAACGCCTTGAACGCCGGCGCAAGCTCCTTCGCCGAGTTGTACTCCATCCGCACGATGTAGATGTTGGCCATCGGGTTCAACTCGAGGGCCTCGATCTTTTCCACGAGCGATTTGATCGCCTCGAAATCCGCCTTGTTCGCCGCGACGATCAGCGAATTGCTCCGCGCGTCCGGCACGATGGCGGGGATTTCCAGCTTCAAGGAACCCGACCCGCCTTCGCGCTGGCTCTTACGCTGCTCCCACAGGTCTTTCAGCTTCTCGGCCAAGTCGATCGCGTTCGATTCCGACAGCGTGATCGTGCGGATGTCGTCAATGAGCGCCGACGCGGGAACGTCGAGCTTCGCGACGAGGCCGCGAAGCTCCTCCATCCGCGCTTTCTTCGCCGCGATGATCAACGATTCCGTCCGCGGATC
>JAUVGW010000160.1 GCA_030593565.1 Phycisphaerae bacterium
GTACCGCCACCACATTCGCATACGTCGTGCTGCGATCGCCACGGACGGTCACCTTCTGATCCGCGTTGGCCTCCACGGCCTGCGAGATGATCGCGCGGAGCTCGTCATGCGCGATCCGCTTGCCGCCGACGATGATCCACCCGTCCTCGTCGATATTCACGACGATTTCCCGCAATGTCGCGCTGATCGGTCCGGCCGAACTCGCCTCCGGCAGCGCTATCTGCATCTCACGCTCCGCCTGATGAAACGTCGTCGCCACCAGAAAGAAGATCAGCAACAGGAAGACCATGTCGATGATCGGCGTCAACTCGATCGACACGCCTTCCTTCACATCCCTCGATCGAACCAGCATGAGTCGCCCTCGCGTCTATCAACCCGCGGCAGAACTATGGCAAAACTGTGACCTAACTATGGCAAAACTGTGGCACCGGCGTCTCGCCGGTGGTTTTTCGGGGAGCATCGGCGTCTCGCCGGTATTCTCAAGTACCACCGGCGTTCCCGAACCACCGTTTTCCCATTTACCACGGGCTGCTATGACTGTGCCCTGACGGCATCTTCCGTCTTATCGACGCCGTTTTCCTGCTCGATACGAAGACTCGACTGAGACCGTGCGTCCGCCGCGTAGGCATATTCCTCCACGAATCCGACCGTCATCTGGTCCATCTCGTCCACCAGTCGGTCGATCCTCGACGCAAGCCAGTGGTACGCGATCATCACCGGAATGGCCACGAGCAAACCCGCCGCCGTCGTGATCATCGCTTGATAGATCCCCTCGGCGAGTAGTTCGGTCTTACCCAGCGCCTCGCCCGACGTCGCGACGGTCTGAAACGCCTTGATCATCCCGAAGATCGTGCCGAGCAACCCCAGCAGCGGACAGATCGAGGCAATGACCGACAGCGTGCGCAGGTACTTGCGCATCCCGAACACGGCACGTTGCCCAGACTCCTGAATGCGTTTCTCGATCATCTCGACGGATTCAGTCATCCGCCGGATACCGGCCGCCAGAATCGTGGCCAACGGGGACCCGTCATCCTCGCAATAGGTTGTCGCTTTCGACCGATCGTCGTCGCCGTTTTCCATCAGCGCCTTGAGCCCCGGAAGAAAACCGGGCGGAATGACACTACGACGTCGCAGACAATACAGTCGCTCAACGATCACCGTCACGGCCACCAGCGAGCACAAGCCGATCGGAATCATCATCGGCCCGCCCTTGATGACGAAATCCCACACCGATTGTATCTGTGCCGACGCAACACCGGACGCGCCATCACCGACCCCGCCGGGTGCCTGGCCCAGGAAGACTGTCATCACAAAGCCTGGTATCGCGTCCACAGAATCAACCTCCCATCGTTCTTCCGTTTATGTGGCACCGGCGTCTCGCCGGTGGACGGGCTGGTGCGAGAATCCTTTCTCGCACCCGGTTTGCGGGGTGGCATGGGTTAACGGAGCCGCCAGCGGCGGCGGAGTTTACCCGTGAAAATCCATCCCAACTCGTCCCCATGGGTAATGAACGCCCCGCCCCTACAGGGCGTGTCGTTCGTTACCCATGCCACACCACCTGACCGCCAAATACGAATCCTTCCTCGTACCCACTTCCGCGGGGCTCGGCTCGCCCCCCGGCCTCAACGCCCCGGCAACGATTCAGACGCCAGTGTCGTGATGTGCTTGGACGCCATCTGGGCCCACTTCGTCTCGCCATGCTTCTCGACGACCGTCTTGAATTGCTCCCTGGCCTCCGCGGTTCGAGACAGCTTCTCGAAGCATCGGCCTGCCTCGTACAGCGCGGCCGCGCTCCATTTCGGATAGGCGTACAGAATGTCTACCTTCAACAACTCGCGGACGGCATCCTCGTATTGCTTCTTGGCAAACAGACATTGCCCGATTTGAAACTGGGCGCGCGCCGCAGTGGGGCCCTTGTGTTTTGCGACGACCCGTTCATACGCCGCGACGGCCTCGTCAAAACGGCCCTGATTCTCACGCGCCCAACCCATGCCGAACGCCGCCTGAAACCACTGCTCGCCCGTCTCAAATCGCTCGATGTACCGCGTGAACGCCTCTTCGCTTTTCGCCCATCGCTGCTGTGCCGTCAGGCACTCACCCAGCCGCAACAGGCTCGGCCCGAACGCCGCATCATCCCTGGATCCGCCGACTACTCGCTCGAACTGCTCGATCGCGGCACCATGCTTGCCAAGCTCGAACAAGGACTCGCCGCAGAAGAAGCTGGCGGAGATCAGCAGCGGACTGTCGCCGTACTTTCCGACAAATTTACCAAGGACCTCGGCCGCCTCGCCATGCTTGCCGTCCTGGAACAGGCTCGTGCCGAGCCGATATGCCGCCCGCTCCGCCAGCGACGGCAGCAGCGCCTTTCCGGAAGCGCCGCCGTCCTTGTGAAGCCGTCGAAGCAGCGTGACCGCCTCACCATGCCGCCCCCCGCCCGCCTCGATCTCGGCCAACTCGAACAGCGCGTGCGCAAGCAGCTCGCCCCCGCATCCCCCATCGATCAGCTTCCGATAGACCTTCGCCGCGCCGTCATCATCCCCCGTCTCGCGAAGGCACCACGCCTTTTCATATGCCAGCGATGCCGCAAACGCGGGCGACAAGCCCGACAAATCGACCTGTTCGGCAAGTTCGAGTGCCTCCTTGTGTCGGTCTTGCCGCGCCACTGCGATCGCGAGATGCCCCCTCGCTGCCGCCGCGCGGTCGTGCGACTCGAATCGGTCGATCAACCGCCGAAACACCTTCTCCGCCGGCCCGAACTCCCGCGCCGCCATCAGGGCCTCGCCCTGCTGGAATAGCGCTTCGGCCTCGCCCTCGGTTCCCCGCGTGGCCTTCGCCACACGCTTGAACTGCCGCGCCGCCGCTACGGGATCCCCGCGACGCAATGATATCGATGCCAGGTGCCGCCTGGCCGGCGCGGCAAACCGCGAATCTCCCTCTCCGGAAAGCACCCGATTAAAAGCCGCCGCTGCCTCGTCGTACTGTCCCAACGCCACCAGGGCCTGCCCTCGCTCGAACGACGCCTGCTCCTGGTGGACGCTGTCCCTATTATTAAAATGCTCCAGCAGCCGATCGTACCGGCGAATAGCTTCCTCGTGCTGTCCCAGCCGCGCGAAGGACAACCCGAGCTTCAGCAGTGCGTCATCCGCGGCGGCCGTGTCCGACTTGCCGTCGACATACCAGCTGAGATGTTCCGCGGCCTGTTTCCATTCGCCCCGCTGAAAATGAATGTCACCCAACGCCAAGTGCAGCGCGTGAAAGGCCTCCGCATCATTCGCTTTCGGATCTATCTCCGATAGCAGCGCCAACGCCTCCTCGACGTTGCCCTGCCGATACAGCGACATGCCGAGGCGATACCGAGCCGTCCGGGCCAGGTCGTGCCCGCCGTGCTTGTCGAGGAACTTTCGATACTCCTTGGCCCCACGCTTGTAGTTGCCCGCCAGATACGCATTCTCCGCGGACAGGAAGCTGACTTTTGCCGCCAACGGGTGCTTGGCATAGTCCTTCAAGAAAACCCGCACGTGTTCCTGGCTGCGATCGTAGGCCTTTTCCTGGTGCGCGATGGTCGCCAACAGGTGTAGCGCGTCAGGCGCCATGACGTGGTCGGGAAAATCAGATCGAAAAGCAGCCAGCACTTTCGCCGCCGCCTTCCGCTTTCCGCTCCGCAACAACGCGACCGCTCGGTCGTAGCGCATCTCGGGCAGCAACTCGCTGTCCGCGTGTTTCTCGATCGCCTGCTTCAGGTCACGTGCCGCCTCATCGAAACTGCCGAGCCGCAGCTTGCACTTGGCCGACCAGTAGGCCGCATCCGCCGCCAATGGCCCATTCTCGGCGGGCACCTGTTGAAATGCCTTGGCAGCCAACGGATAGTCCCCAATGTCGAACCACACCCGACCACGCAACAGTCGCGCGGAGCCGATCAGCGGACTCGTCGTATGTTTCTCCAATATCTCGTCGACGAGCGCCGCCGCGTCCTCGATCCGCCTTTCTTGCCGCAGGATCGTGGCCAGTCCGAACAGTGCCTCCGCACGGTACGGGCTCTCCGCGCGCAGCAGCGCCACGCGATAAGCAGCCGTCGCGGCCTTCAAGTCGTGATTTCGATGATGACACTGTGCCAGCAATACGCCGGCGTGTTCGGCGAACTCACCGTCAGGCCGTTTCACAAGGCTTTGGAACTTCTTGACAGCCGATGCGTAGCCCCCCTGTCCCATATCCGCCAGCCCACCGAAATACTCCGCCCGGTCCCGGTGCGGCGAATCCCCCCATTTCGACGTGAATGCTTCACATTTGGCGGCGGCCTCCTTGTGATGCCCTCCGCGGTACAGGGCCTCGACCAGTTGGGCGGCCGCATCATCCGCCAAGGCATGATCGGCGTGTCGTTTCAACACTGACTCGAACGCCGCCGCGGCCTCGCCATACTCGCGATTGGCAAGTCGGCATTGCCCAAGCATCGTCGCAACTTCCGCCGCGAACACAAAATCGTCGTCGCCGTGGAGCAGCTTCAATTCGGGCAGCGCCTCCTCCAGCGTGCCAAGCCGAAACAGGCTGACCGCCAGGCCGTACCGCGCCATCGGTGCCTTGTCGCTGTCCGCATGTTCGGCGAGAAACGCGCGATACTCCGCCGCCGCGAGATCAAACAGACCGCGGTTCAGGAAACCGTTTCCACTGTAGTAGGCGTGTGGTACCTCGGTCGAAGATGAATCAATCGCGATTCCGTCGGGCGGGGAGGCCACCCCCGCTAACGCCGAGCCGAGAACAGCCAAGACCATCAACGGAAACACCAAGACGTGTTTCGGAATCCGACACATCCGTCTGCCTCCTTGCGACGTAGAATCCCACACCGGTCCACCGGCAACCGCATTAGTACGCACGGAACGCCGGACGGGATCGTCGCGTTTTTCAAAATCTCGGGACTGTCACCGCAATGCGGCGGCGGGTTTTCAGAAAGCGCGGCGAACTGGTTAGGCATCACACAGGAATAACACGATCGATTGTGCCGTTTGACTAGCCTGTTGGCTTGCCGTTTGGCGGATCAATCGTTTACGTTATTCCTGCGCAACTCCTTACGGGTTCAGTATGAGGAGAAAGATCGAAGCGGACTTCCCCCTCCGCCAGGACAACGCGGACGGCAGCGTTACACTTCGTCATCGACACCATGGTCGTGATCATGATCATGGTCGTCGTCTTCGTCTTCCTCTTCGTCTTCTTCGTCCTCCGCCAGATCCTCGGCCCGATCCTCAACCTCCTCGGCCTCGCTCTCCAGCGCTTCCGCCTTCTCGAACATCCTACGGGCCTCCATACCGATGGCCTCGGCCTCATGCTCCATTTGTCGGGCCTTATCGTTCAGGCGGGCCGCCTTCTTCCTGTTGTCTGTGTCAGACGCCTTCTCGCGCAACTCCTCGGCCTCGTCAAACAACCGGTCGGCATCCCTCTCCAGACGCTCGGCTTGCGCTCCGACCTCCTCGGCCTCTCTTACCAACTCGGCAACCATCTGCATCAGCTTCCTGAATTCGCGATGGTGCCTCGATGCCGTTTTCATCGCAAACCTCGCCCGACGCTCTTCATGTCGCGCGGTGCGCTCAGCCTGCTTTCTCTGATGCTTGGCCTGTTGTTCCATATATTCGGCGACGGCTGCGGCTGATCTCCCTCCGGCGCGTCCGCCTTCTTCCGCACTCGCCTTTTCTGATGGATTGATCATCTCCACGAACGCCCGGAACACCGACTGGACCGCACCGTCACCATGCACCACGATCTTGCCTTTTCCTTCGGAAACCAGGACTGGAACATCTGATCGTTCCATCAACGTCGTCAGTGCTTTCAGCTTGCCCTCCGGCAGCCGATAGCCAACCTCCATATCCTCCTTGATCGTGATCGTGTCGACGAATGCCTTGAACGTGGCATGATCCGCTGCCGTCCCGTGTACCTCGATGCCGCCGTCGACCGACCGAACCCGCGTGGGCACATCCGGCCGAACCATCAACGCCGTCAGCGCTTTCAGCCGGCCTTCGGGCAGCTCGTAGGTGCGTACGATCGTCTTCCAGGCCGTAACACCTGCTGCGCCCCAATGGTCCAGCCCACTCGGCATCTCGGGCATTTCCGGCATCGGCGGCATGGGTGGCATCTCGGGCATGTCCGGCATGGGGGGCATCCCGCCCGCCAGCCTATCGAGTTGCTTCGACAGCCTGTCTAACTGGCGCTCGAGCCGCTCGATCCGTTTCTCCAAGTCCCCTGGGCCCGCACTAACGCCCTGCCAACTCGCGCTGCCAAGGGTCCAGGCAGTGCTCGCGAGTGGCACAGCCACGGAAGGCGGCGTCACCGTCACGGTCGGCCGCACAGTCACGGACGTCCGTGCTTGAACACCTCCCGCCACCATCTTCGGCTCGCAAACCACCTTCGGCTCGCAGGCCACCTCTACGCTGCCCGGCTGGACCACCACCATCGTGGACGCTTCCGGCGCTGTTTCGCCAGGCTCCGACGACCAGGCCGGCATCGCCACCCAACCCCCGACAACAACGGTCAGGGCCAGCACGATCCCTGTGAAGGAAGTCTTCGGTGTCATGCGTTTCGTCATCACCATGGTAAGTCTCCTCGCAAATCGTTTTGTTTGTCTTCTTGCTATAGTCAGCCCCGTGCTCGGTACGGTCTGGCACGGCTCGCTGACGAATTGCCTCGTTTGTAGTAACACTTCCGCATAGGCGCGCCGCCCACGCGGCAACAGCCACGTTACCCAGGCGTCACAGCAGTTCTCGGATTCCTCCCGCAACCGACCGCGCGCCCACCAGATGAACGGGTGCCACCAGTAGACCGCGCCGATCACCCAGTCGATCCAGCAGATCAGGTGGTCTCGTCGTCGGATATGTGCCAATTCGTGCAGCAACACCGCACGGCGGCCAACCTCGTCAAGCTCCGACCACAGTTCCCTCGGCAGCACGAGGATCGCCTTCCGACCACACCAAACCATGGGCGAGATGCGATCGCGAACCACAACCGTCTCCGGGGCGGACCGCAGGCCAATCATCTGGGCCGTCTCCGCAACCATTCCCACAATCGATCGAGGCGCGGGTGCCGCACGTCGCAGGCGCCGTCGAAAACGGAGGATCTGGTGCAGGCGAATCGCCACAACCAACAAAACACCGCCTGCCCAGACACCTGGCGGAATCGTCGGCAGCCGGCCGACGGCATCTCGAATATCCACCAGCCCGGCTACCCATCGACTCAGAATAGAAACTGTCTCAGAACCCTGGGTGGCACCGGTGTCTCGCCGGTGGATTCGATGATTCACTGAACGTTCGTTCCCTTGCTCCACAGGCGGGACGCCTGTGCCACCGTTATGAAACAGCATCTTAGCTGGCCCCGGTGTTGTGGGGGCTGCTGATGCCGCCTCCGCGGGTGCCGCTGCTATGGTGGGTGCCGCTTCCATGGGCACCGTCGGCGGCGAGCGTCTTCCAGGCTTGGCGGCGACGGGGGAGCGAGATGTCCCCTGCACAGGTGTGGCCGCGGCAACCAACGCGTTAGGCCCCTCGATCCTCGATGTATCATCCGCCTGCAATCGGTCTCCAATGGTGGACAGGAGCCCGGCCGAACCGGCGGCCGACTCGCCTTGCGGCGGCGCGGTCGGCCCGGCGCGGGCAACTGTCCAGGGTGGAGTGGGAGACGGGTGACCGAGCGCCGCAGCGCCGGGATATTCTGTATCGCGAAGCGTCGATGCCCTCGCATCGCGCGAAGAATGCTGTGGCAAGGAGCATGGTTGCGAGCAACCCTGTGGCACCGGCGTCTCGCCGGTAGGGTCACGGGCGAGACGCCTGTGCCAAAGTTTGGCTGCGGCCGAAGTTGTTGCCCTCGGTCCCTCGGTCCCCTGGTCCCCTGATCCCCTGATCCATTGATCCCTCGGTCCCTCGGTCCCCTGGTCCCCTGATCCCTTGATCCCTTGATCCCTCGGTCCCTTGATCCCCTTGGTCGCAGCCGAAGCCCGCGCATCGCGGAATCCGGAGAACGAAATCGGTGGCAGGACGAGCCCAACGACCAGCGATGCCAAAACGCAAAGCCACAGGATATGCCGCGTGGCAGGGCGAATGGGAGCCCAACGGCAAACGGCCCCGACCGTTAGGACCAGCGGAACCGCTACGATGGCATTACGCCATAGCAGGTCCGTCGCCGTCATTACCCATGCCGTCATCCCTCGTCCTCCGACACGTCGGCAATTCACCTTTGAATGGACGCCCATCCGTTGCGATGCAATCGGTGGGAATCAGCCACGCGATCGCCCCCTGCCGTTCTGGAGGGGTGGCGCGCGGGTGGTACACTCATTTGCTAGCTGCTCTCGCCCCGTGGCTTGGTCTTCGAGTCGAGTTCCTTGATCAACTCCCTCAACGCGGTCACTTCTTCCTTCGAAAACGTCTGGGTTTTCATCAGTTGCAGGACAAGCGGGGCTGCCTCGCCGCCGTAAAGCTGGGCCATGATCGCCTTGAGCCGAGATCGACGCACGCGCTCGCGCGTGACCGCCGCACGATAGACGTAGGCGATGCTCGCCTTGTCGCTGGCGACGACGCCTTTGTGCTCCAGCCGGGTCAGGAAGGTCAGCACCGTCGTATAGGCCACGCGCCGCCCGCTCTCGTGGAGGGATTCCATCACCTGCCGCACGGTGCAGGGCCCTTCATCCCACAGCACGGTAAGAACCTCCAGTTCCGCGTCCCCAATCTCGTATTGCTGATCCGCCATCAAGGATGTCCCTGTGCCGCCTACTACGTACGTCGTAAGACTACTACATCTGTAGGAGGTTGTCAAGTGATTCCTGTCGGGATTGTCAATATATTCTGAATGAGCCCTCGATTATTTCACCGCCGGCGTGACAGGCGGTTGGTCCAGCCGAGCTACGCAGCGCGCATACCCCCTGTTGCCCCCCGATGGCATAACGGCAGGCCGGGGCCGGTCTCACGCCGAAATCGGCGCCATTAGAGCCGGGGCGTGTCGCCCCGGACCGGCTCGGCACGAGCCGGCTCTGATCGCGGTTGCTCCACACCCGCCTGCCGCGTAAAACTCCGTACATGTTCACGCCGGAAACGCTCCTGGTCCTGTACCTGCTGCTCGCCCTGGGGGTGTCTTTCCTGTGCTCGCTGACGGAATCGGGGTTGTTGTCGCTCTCACATTCGCGCGTGGCCACGCTCGCCAAGGCCGGGCGGCCCAGCGGGCGCGTGCTCGAGCGGATGAAGGACAACATCGAGCGGCCGCTTGCCGCCATCCTCACGCTAAACACCGTCGCGCACACGATCGGCGCGGCCGGCGTCGGGGCGCAGTCCTACATCGCCTTCGGCAGCGAGTGGGTCGCGGTCACGAGTGCCGTCCTCACCGTGCTCATCCTTGTTTTTTCCGAGATCATCCCGAAGACGCTCGGTGTGGTCTACGCGGGCCGGCTGGCGTCGTTCACGGCGTACACGATCACGGGCATGATCTACCTCAGCTATCCGCTCGTCGTCATATTTCAATCCCTTTCGAACCTCCTCGGCCGGAAGCACGAACAGAAGCTCACGCGCGAGGAGTTCGCCCTGATGGCCGAACTGGGACAGACCGAAGGCGCTCTGCACGAGAAGGAACACCGCATCATTCAAAACTTGCTGCGGCTGAGGAAAACCCACGTACGCGACGTGATGACCCCGCGGACCGTCGTGTTGATGCTCCAGAAGGACACGACCGTGCAACAGGCGCTTGACCAGCACGGCCCGTTGCAGTTTGCGCGCATCCCCGTGCATGGCGACGGGCCCGACGACGTCATCGGTATCGTGCTGCGACGCGAGATCGACATGGCAGTTCGCGACGGCAGGGAGAACTCCGCGATGGAGGAACTCGCCGGGCCGATCCACGCGGTACCCGAGGATGCCGCGCTCGATGACGTGCTCGACGAGTTCATTCGCCGACGGGGCCAGCTCTTTCTGGCGATCGACGAGCACGGCGGGACGGCCGGGATCATCACGCTCGAGGATGTGATCGAGACGCTATTGGGCGCGGAGATCGTGGACGAGACGGATGAAGTGGTCGACATGCGCAAGCTCGCCGGGCGATTGTTCCAGAACAAGCTTCGGGGGAGGCGCTTCTGATCTCAGAGCCGGCTCGTGCCGAGATCAGAGCCGGCTCGTGCCGAGCCGGTCCGGGGCGACACGCCCCGGCTCTGATGGCGACACGCCCCGGCTCTGATGGCGACATGCCCCGGTTTTGATAGCGGCTGTTTCGTTCAATCAGGAGTTTCAAAGCGAAAGACCGGGTCGAACAGTTTCACGCCGAGGACCTCCGCGACCATCTTGTCTTTGATCAGTGCGACCTTCAGCGTGTCTACCGTGAAGCGCGCGTCGTAGTTGCTCTCGATCGCGCGGCCCATGCCTTCGAGGACCAGTAAATCGCTGGCTTCGGCGGCGGCGCAGCAGGGGGGCGATACGTTGGCCAGGTCGATCAGTGGCGAGTGGCAGCCCGATTCGACGACGGCGATGCGGTCGTCGCGGAGCAGTACCGCCGTTCGGTCGTCCAGCTTTGAACATCTGTCGAGAATCTCGCGTAGCTCCTCGGCCGTCACGTCGTTCAGCGCGGGCTTGCTGTTGGCCGCCAGGACCACACGGATGCCGTCGGTCGCCAGCTCGCGCGCGAGCGGAATCGCGCCGAGGACGATGTCCGGGCCGGTGTTGTCGACGAAGAACAGGGCCTGCCGGTAAGGCGGCGAGCCGTCGCCGACGCGTGCGAGCCAGGCGTCGAGGTCGTCAACCGCCCACGGCCTCGGCCGCACATTATCTCGCATGGCGAAGAAATCAAGGCCGTTGTCTCGGAATGCGTCGACGGCGGCCTCCGATCCCATGTCGAACAGGTTTCCGGCAAACAGGCCGTGGGCAAGACGTTCGCCACGCTGCGACCGCGGGAGTGCGTCCAGTTCGCGGAGAAGGTCCGGCAGCGTGCGCAGGGCGGTATCGTCGGCGCGGCGTTTCATGGCGACAAATGGGTCGGGGAGCCCGTGGGCCAGGAATTGTTCCTCGCGGTAGATCGTCAGCTCAAGGACGCTCAGACGGCCGCGCAGCCCCGGATTCGCGCGTAAGGCCGCCAATCCTTCAAGATAATCGCGTTTCAGGGCGGGCCATTGCGGCATGTCGGCGAGATGCCGGTCGCCAACGGGCAATTCCGCCCAGGTGTTGACGTGCGTTTCGAACACGCCGAGCCAATAGTCGCGGACTGCCTCGCCATCGGCGAGCAGGTCCTGGATGCAGGGGCGGTAGGAAGCGGGATCGGCGATGAGCGGCAATATGGGCATGGGAGATGTTTCATAACGTAGTGCATCCGCGCGGCAACGGCAAGGTGGGTGTTCGTGCTTAGCAGCCCGAGGCAAAACTGTGGCACCGGCGTCTCGCCGTTGGGCCGTTTCTACAGCAGTCTGCACGCTTGCGTAGCGGCCGACCCCCGTGTCGGCCGTCGGAACCCGTCTTTGTTCAACGTCCGACACGGGGGTCGGACGCTACGTCTGCGCCGGTGCCATATGAGAGTTGCAGTTGCCCAAGTGCAAAAAAGTGCAACTTTCCGCAACTATTGGGCGATTCGCACACTGCCGCAGCGCGGAGGCGGCGCGAGACCGACCGGCGGGCGTCGGCGGCCTTTTCCCTCTTGACGTACTACATACTACTCCGAACCTGATTATGTGAACATGTATGAATAGTGTCACTCCGCTGCGTAATTGACGTGAGCCTCCTGAAAGTAGGCGCGGACAATATCAGGTCTCTTCTGTGTCGCCATGAGATAGGATCGTGTCTGTGTG
>JAUVGW010000433.1 GCA_030593565.1 Phycisphaerae bacterium
CTTCGGCCCGTTGGCAGCGTCGGCAATCCTGTCTGCCTCATTAGACATCGATCGGCGTTCTCCTGCGGCAGTCCGTGGCGTACAGCCGCCAGTGCTGATGGATCACCCCGAGGGAGGTGAAGACGCAACAGGCCCCTCTCTCCTCGGACTCATCAGCGTGCAGTGGTTATCGGGCCATCCAGGGGTGGCCCACGTGAGGCCCCACCGAGAAGCCGTACCGCCTCCGCGCCATCTCGCGAAACGCAAGGGCAATCATCTGGTGAACCCGGGGCCGAGCCCATGGTTAACCGCTGTCGTTGTCAATATCGGGTGACACCCCATGGTGCGTAATGGCGTGAACGAGTCAATCGTATCCAGGGGGCTAATACTACAACGCTAGATTGTCGGGCCACCATCCACACCTGCCCCTGTGTTCATTGGCCCATCGATGGTGTCGGGGGTCAGCGGTTGCGTGCCCCAAGACAGAGACGCCGACTGGCGAGAATCTGCTGTTATTGCCCTAAAAACGCGGTTTTTGCGGTCGATTTCTTAGCGTTGTAGTACTTAGGATCACCGGGAAAGACCGGGTTCTCCGTGGTCCGACCAACGGCAGGTTCCTCCACGACGACTACCTCATTGTCGATAGCAGCGGCGACGGATTGGTGAAGCGAATCATCCTCGTGGATGAACGGCTCAGCACGATAACGTGCCTGGGGGCGGGTATCAATGACGGCATCCATGTGAACAACGCGGGGAACTACCTGGTGTCACATTGGGAAGGTCAGGTCTTTAGGATTCCGCCGTCCGGCGATGTCGTCGAGATCCTGGACACGTCACGCCAAGACCGAATCTGCGCTGACTTCGAATTCGTCAAAGACAGCAACCTGCTTGTGATTCCGACGTTCCTCGGCAACACGGTCGCGGGCTATCGCCTTCAATCATGATTGTGGATGCACCCGTATGGTCAGCGCGACGGTGTGCCGACACTACTGTGATAGAACAGAGCCCGCTTGTTGTCGGCGCTCATCGCCATCCGCCATTGCCCCGACGTCACCATCGCGAACCAGGCCAACAGCCTCGATACTCTCCGGCCGTGGGAACCGGAATCAAGCAGTCGAATCGGAACCCGGGCGTATTTTCTTGGTGAATGGAATGCGCAGATGATAGACGCCCTGTTCAAGTTCACTTTCCAGGGCGTATCCGCACTTATGGAAGATGCGCAACATGCCGTGGTTCTCAGCCAGCACCTCGGCGGTAAAGCCGGCGAGTCCTTTCTGGCGCGCGATTTCGACCAGCGTGTTCATCAGTGCAGTGCCGATCCCCTTGCCCTGCCAATCATCCTGGACGAGGAAGGCCGCTTCAGCCAAGTTGGTGCGCGGCTCCTTGAGATAATGAGCGATACCAATCATCTCGGCGCCTTCAGTGGAATCGGTTAGCACTACCATCGCCATGTCTTTTTCGTAGTCTATGCGCAGAAGTTCCTGCAACTTCTCGTGCGGCATGGCCCGGATCATCCGGAAGAAACGGTAGTGTACCGACTCGGATGATAGCTTGTAGAAAAGAGCCCGAAGAATAGATTCGTCAGTCAACTTCAGAGGACGCACAAACACGCGAGACTTGTCCTTCAGTTCGACCCACCGCTCGAACGCTTCGGGGTACTCAGAAATATGCACCGGCAGCTCTATCTGGTCGGCGTAAACCAGGTGTCGCGCCTTCGCCTCGGACAACAACCACGGCCGAAACCTCGGATGGGCGATGTGAATGAGAGCCATGGCCCGTTCACGGATGTTCTTGCCATGCAGGTAGGCGGCGCCGTACTCCGTGACGACATAGTGGACGTCGCCGCGGCTCGTCACGACGCCGGCCCCCGGCTTGAGTGTCGGGACAATCCGCGAGATCGTGTCGCCGGCCGCCGTCGAGGGCAGGGCGATGATGGGCTTTCCGCCTTTCGACCGAGCCGCCCCGCGCGTGAAGTCCACCTGGCCGCCGATGCCGCTGTAGAACATCGTGCCCAGCGAGTCGGCACAGACCTGGCCGCTGAGGTCCACCTCGATGGCGGAGTTGACCGAGATCATCTTGTCGTTCTGGGCGATGATAAAGGGATCGTTCGTGTATTCTACGGGATGGAACTCGACCAGCGGGTTGTTGTCGATGAAGTCATAAAGTTTGCGAGAACCCATCACGAAGGTGGCGATGATCTTGCCGCGGTGCAGGGTCTTCTCCGCATTGGTAATTACCCCTTTCTCGATCAGTGGAATGATGCCGTCGCTGAACATCTCCGTGTGCACGCCCAGGTCTTTGAAGTCGCCGAGGTAGTGGAGCACGGCATCCGGAATGGTGCCGATGCCGAGTTGCAGGGTAGCGCCGTCCTCGACCAGGTTGGCGATGTGCCGAGCGATCTTCTTTGCCAGTTCATCGGGCTCGCCCTGAGGAGCCTCGAGAATGGGTTCGTCGCAGGGAACCAGGAGGTCGATGTCGCGGACGTGGATGAAGCAATCTCCGAGCGCCCGGGGCATCTGGGGATTGGCTTCGGCGATAACCACCTTGGCGCATTCGGCCGCGGCCTTCACGATGTCGGTAGATACGCCGTAGCTGCAGTATCCGTGCTCATCCGGCGGGCTGACTTGGATGAAGGCCACGTCAATCACGACGTGACCGTCCTTGAACAGCGCCGGGATTTCTGACAGAAAGATCGGCGTGTAGTCCGCACGTCCCTCGGCAACTGCGCCGCGTACATTCGCGCCGATGAAATAGGCGTTGTGACGAAACCGATCGCCGAACCGCGGCTCCGCATACGTGGCAACGCCGAGCGTGAGAATATGAACTATCTCCGTGTCGGCAATATCTTCGCGTGCGGACAGGGCTTTTACCAGCTCTTGAGGTTCGGCCGCGCCGGAGCCGACAAACACACGATGTCCGGGTCTGACTCGTGTCGCTGCCTTTTGAGCAGTTGTGATCTTATCCCGAAAGCGCGCCTGCCAATCCTGCTTTTCCGTGTTTCTCATGACGCGAGCTTCTCCTTGTTATAGAATCTGCGGAATATCCGAAAAACGAGTTCCACGGCGTCGCTGGGCAGCAGCGTGGCTACACCCAGCCGCGGCCCTTGCACGCCTGAGCGACCCGAGCCACCGGGATCACGAAGATGTCTCGCTCCTGTAGGACGCGAACGAAGACAGCCGATTATGTTAATAAAGGCCCGCGACCATGTATTCGCCGCCGTCGCCTGTTTCGGAAGGGACGTGATGCCCAAGAGCAGACCACACATGTCGATCAAGCTGCGGTGGCTAACGTGGCGAGCCCGATGGTCAATACCCTCACTGCTGGCGAGGGGAGACGAACGCAAGATCATCTCACTCATCACCGGTGCGAACGGGGCGGTAGCCATCCTTACGGTCTGTGTCTTTGCCTGGCTCACTGACCTACTACTCCGAACCTGATTATGTGAACATGTATGAATAGTGTCACTCCGCTGCGTAATTGACGTGAGCCTCCTGAAAGTAGGCGCGGACAATATCAGGTCTCTTCTGTGTCGCCATGAGATAGGATCGTGTCTGTGTG
>JAUVGW010000117.1 GCA_030593565.1 Phycisphaerae bacterium
CCGCTACATTACTTTTGCCACGGGCTGCTAGGTATTCAGTCGGGGATTCCATTGCCCCTCGTGCGTTTGTTCGGTTGATCTGAGGACCGTGCGACGGGGGGATGATTGACGATTGGAGATTGACGACTGGCGATTGACGAACGGCGAGAATGGGCGGACGAGCACAGGACTGCGTCGCCGCTTGGGCATCGGCTGATGTTCATCGCGTTGACATGCCTGGCGATGGGCATCTTCGCGCCGACGATCCTGCTGCCGGTGCTGCGAGAACATTGTGAACTCCTTGCCGAAGAAGCAAGGCTCGCCCGATGTGTTGACGAGTTGGAACAGGAAGTGCGGCGGCGAACCGACCTGGCCGAGGCATTCGCGAATGATGCCGTCATCAACGAACGACTGGCGATTCTCGAGTTGCACTATCGCCGGCCGGGCGAGGTCGTCCTTCCCGTCCTTCCTCGCAGCGCAATCCGCAGTCAGCCTCTGCCCGTGGAGGAGCCGATAACCTCGACCTCGATGAAGCTGCCCGACACCTGGCCAGGCTGGGCGCACGAGGCGGAGCGTTGGGCAGGTGAGCGCGGACTGATCAAGCTGTTCCTTGATCCGACCGTGCGGCCCGTCTGCTTTCTCATGTCGGGGGGGTTGATCATCGCGGCATTCGTTCTGTTCGCGCCCAAGACGCAGCGACGATCGAGGCGGGACGGCAACGACAGCGCAACGCGCTCAGACTCGGCCGTCGCATCTGGACCGGCGGGCTGATCAGTGGCGTTTGGGTCCGTGGGGCGGATGTGTTACCCTATTTCTTTTCCGGTGTACCACAAGCTTGGCAGAGCCGGAGCGTGCCGCCATCAGAGCCGGGGCGTGTCGCCCCGGTCCGGCTCGTTCGTGTATAGCGATCAGGTGGGGTGGCATGGGTAACGAACGACACGCCCTGCAAGGGCTGGGCGTTCATTACCCGTGGGGACACCGCTGGAATGGATGCCCACGGGTAAGCTCCGCCGCTTAGCGCGGCTCCGCTAACCCATGCCACCCCACCAGCTTTCTCCTCGGCATAGGCCGACTTCGATCGGAACTGCAAACCCTGGACCCATAAATGGCTTCCGTCATCATCCAGAACGTCACCAAGTCGTATGCCGGTCAGACCGTTCTGGAAGGCGTCACGCTCGATCTGCACAAGGGCGAGAAGGTCGGGCTGATCGGGGCCAACGGCTGCGGCAAGACGACGCTGTTCAGGCTGATCGTCGGCCAGGAACCCCCGGACAGCGGTACGATCACCGCCAAGCGCGGCATGTCCATCGCGTACTTGCCCCAGGAGCCCGACCTGCGGGGCGACGCGACGATGATCGATACCGTCGGGGAGGTGTTCGCCGAAAACCGTGCGATCGAGGCCGAGTTGCAGGTGCTTTCCCACCAGATCAGCGAGACGCACGGCACGCCGGCGGAGGCGGCGCTGCTTGAACGATACGATCGCCTGCACGCGTCGTTCGAGACCCACGGCGGATATAGCTACGAAGTCCGGATGCGCGAGGTACTCGGCGGGCTGGGCTTCTCGCCCGATGATTACAACAAGCCGGTCAGAATCATGTCAGGCGGGCAGAAATGCCGGGCGGCACTTGCCCGGATGCTGCTCGAGGGCGCGGACCTGCTGCTGCTCGACGAGCCAACTAACCACCTCGACATCGACGCCACGCGCTGGCTCGAGAAATACCTGGCCGCGCACCACAGCGGCGCCATCATCATCTCGCACGACCGCTATCTGCTCGACCGTGTCGTCGGCAAGATCATCGAGATCGAGGCCCACAAGACGAGCGTCTATCCGACGAATTATTCGGGCTATGCGGAGGTTAAGCGCATCCGGCAATTGCAGGCTGTACGCGAGTATCAGAAGCAAAGCAAGTGGCTCGCCCACCAGAAGGACTACATTGCCCGCGCCCGCTACAAGAAGGACAGTGCGAAACAGGCACGCGGCCGACAGAAGTACCTCGACCGCATGAAGGCCGACGGCAAGGTGCTCCATAAGCCCGAGGACCATTCCTCGAAGATGAAGCTGCGTTTCGATCGGGACAGCCGGGGCGGCGAGATGGTCGTCCGGTGCGAGGGCGCCGCCAAGGGCTTCGACGGCATCACGCTAATCAGCGATCTCGATTTCGAGATGACGCGCGGTGAGAAGGTCGGCATCATCGGCCCCAACGGCGTGGGCAAGACGACGCTGCTGCGTATGCTGCTGAGGCAGGTCGCGCCCGACGCGGGCGAGGTTCGACTATTCGAGAACCTCACCGTGGGCTATTACGACCAGGAGCACCGGGACCTGGACGGATCGCAAACTGTCATCGAGGCCGTCCGCGCGGCCCGGCCCGAGATCAGCGAGTCCGAGGCACGTTCCTATCTGGCGTTGTTCCTGTTCCGTGGTGACGACGTGTTCAAGCTTGTCGGCAACTTGTCCGGCGGGGAACAGTCGCGCGTCCTGCTGGCAAGGCTCGTCTGGACGAATCCGCAGGTGCTCGTGCTCGACGAGCCGACGAACCACCTCGATATCCCAGGCCGCGAGGCCCTCGAAGAGGCCATGGGGATGTTCCCCGGCAGCGTCTTGATGGTCAGCCATGATCGCTATTTCCTGGACCGGGTCGTGAACCGTCTGTTGGTCCTGCCAGAGCGCGGCCGGCACGAAGTCGTCTCGGGAAACTGGACGACATATGCGGAGATCTTGACGGAGCGCGAAGAATCGGCACGGGGCAAGCAGAACCGCCAACGAGGCAAGATGCACGCGGCCCGAAAGACCGGTGGCGGCGCCGCCGGTGGCAAGCGGAAATCCCGTTCCAAGTACCTGGCGCAACGGATCGAGGAAATCGAAGCCCGGATCATGAAGGACGAGGATCGGCTCAAGGAGCTTGAGGCATCGTTCGCGGATCCGGCGGCGATGAAAGACGCGGATCAGTCACGGCAACTTTATGACGAATACAACGACCTGAAGTCGCATCTGGCCGACCTGATCGAGCAGTGGGAGCAGGGCGTGGAGGCGCAGGCGGACTGACTTTCTGGCGAAAGAGCGTTCAGCCGGGGTGGCATGGGTAACGAGTGGGGCGCCCCTCAGGGTGCCCCACTCGTTACCCGTGGGAACACCTTGAGGGTCCTGCCCCACGGGTAAGCTCCGCCGCTCGACGCGGCTCCGCTAACCCATGCCACCCCGTTCGTGGCTTCGCAAAGCCATGCCATCCCACGTTTTTTCCGTCGGCCACGGGGGGCGGGGAAGGATGAAGGATGAAACGCCAGTTGGGGGCGGTGTTTCGATATTCACGTCGGCCACGGGGGGCCGACGCTACGTTGCTGCCGCCGGCCGGGCTGTTCCATCAGCCAGAAACGGTTATGATGACAGGCTTATACGGGTACGAACGTCCCGGGCGGTTCCGTTGACCGGTATCCCGCTGGCATCGTGGCAACATCGTACCGACCGGCAAATGAACCAAGCATGGAAGCGGCTTCGCGGAGTGAGAAAGTGCCCACCAAATCACGCATCAAGAAGACCCCGATCGAAAACAAGCAAGTGCTCAGCGAGGCGTATGACTACAAGAAGAAGGTATCCTTCACCCGCGGGATGCGGGTGGAACTGGACAACTGTGTGATGTTGTTCATTTCCGGCACGGCCAGCGTCAACGACGAAGGCACGTACGTCCACCGTGGCGACGTCAAGGCCCAGACGCGGCGGACTTTTACGAATATCCAGGGCCTGCTCGAGGCGGAAGGCGCCGATTGGCACGACGTAGTGCGGACGACATGCTATCTTGCCGACTTCCGCAACTACGACGAATTCAACGAGGTGCGCAACGCATACTACGTGGAACAACAACTCGATCCGCTTCCCGCCAGCACCTGCATCGAGGCCCGAATCTGCTGGCCCGAGCTGCTCGTCGAGATCGAGGCCATCGCGATGGTCCCGAAGGACCGCGCGAAGCCTACGAATGGCCCCGCCTAATCGGATCGGCGGGCTCGGCGGGCTCGGCGGTCGAGGCGCCGGGGAGGGTGTGGACGTGCGGTCTTTCGAACGAACATGGGGCGTCGTCTGTGTTGTGCTTGCCGCCGCGCTCGCGTCGACCCTGTCATGCGGGCAGCCGCGGAAGAACCTCGATGAGCAACCCGGTCACAACGAGCAATCCGCTTGCGACGAGCGTCCCGGTCACAACGAGCAGCCGGCCTCCCCGGTCGTGCAGGCCACGAATCGCGGCGTGGCGTTGATGGGGCAATACAAGTACGCCGAGGCGGTCGCCGCGTTCGAGGAGGCGGTCGCGCTTGAGCCCGATTCGGCCGACGCCCGCGTGAATCTCGCGATCGCCGTTTGGAATCGCAATGCAAAGGGCGACTTGCCGCAGGCGGAGACGCTGTTGGACGCGGTCTTGGCCGATCAGCCGGACCACACCCGGGCGCTGTACTTCCGCGGCATCACACACCAGTTCAGCGGGCGCGACGAGCCGGCGATGGCCTGCTTTCAGCGTGTCTTACAGGCCCGCCCACACGACGCCTACGCCTGGTATCTGCTGGCCCGCAGCAAGTCGCATCTGGGACAACCGTGCCGACATGAATTGGAACGGGCCATCGAAGAAAACCCCGCGCTCGTTAGCGCGCATTATGATCTGATGCGCGTTGCCGCACAGGAGGGCGACAAGGACGAGGTTCGCGCCCGCCAGGAAGTATTCGTCAAGCTACGTCAAAGCCCGCTCGCCGAGATGGTGACGGTTCCGCACTACGGCCGGATGGGCCCGCTGGCGATGGTCCGCCCAATGTCCGGCCGGGCGAAGCGGAGTGTGACGAGTGGCGAACTGTCTGCCGGGCAGCCACGGACATTGTTGAGGGGGTTTGGAATCGAGATAGTCCATCCCACCGAATCCGGGTTGGCAATGGCAGACGTGAATGGGGATGGATACGTCGACATCGCGGTTGCACATCCGGGGCTGTCCGACGTTGTACTCCTTCTCGGGAAACCCGATGGCACAGTTGAAGATGGGACACGGATATCGAATCTGGGCGTAGCGGGAATAGCCTTGGCATGCGCGTTCGGCGACTACGACAACGATGGCAACGTAGATTTGTTCGTCAGTTGCATCGGCCCGAACCACCTGTTTCGCGGCCGTGGCGACGGAACGTTTGAAGATGCGACTGACAAGACAGGCACCGGTGGCCCCGACGTCGTGTCGCGGTCATCAGCCTTCCTAGACGCCGACCACGATGCAGACCTGGACATCTATGTGTGTAGTGATCCTGACGCCTTAGTATCCACGGCTTGGGGCGTTGCAAGACGACCAGCCGGCAATCAGCTTCTCAACAACAACGCAGACGGTACATTCACGGACATCGCGCCGGGCGCCAGTGTTGCCTATGACCGCGAAGGCGGTGTGATGACGGCGCCCATCGACATCGACGGTGATCGAGACAGTGACCTGGCGGTTCTCGCTGCCGACAGCCCCGTCAGGATCTTCCTGAACGATCGGCTCGGGAAGTATCACCTGGCGCAGATCACGGCCGAGCCGATCAGCGGCAGCGGCGGCATCGTCTCGCAGGACTTCAACGGCGATGGCCGCCCCGATTTGTTGACGGGCCATCATCTAGACGCTCGCGGCCGACTGTATCTGTCCGACGAAACGCAACTGCTGAAGCCCAGTTCTCGTTTCGATGAATGCCTCGATGTGCTCGCTACGTGGGGGAAGATGTCCGGGCCGCGCGTCATGGACATCGACCTGGATGGCGACCTCGACCTTGTTTACTATGGTCATAGCGGCCACGTGCTGCTCAATGACGGTTGGGGCCGCTTCGTCGTGAAACCAAACGTGTGGCCGGAAGTCGTAACCGATGACACGTTCGCTGTAGCCTGGGCGGATCTAACCGGCGACGGTGTGCCCGACCTGCTGCGAGTGACCACGGCGGACGGGGGGACGGTCGAACTCATCCCCACGAAGCTGGACCCGCCTGGGAACTGGCTTGCCATCTCCCCCACCGGTAAGCGTGGCGACGATAAACGGACGCGCAGCCCGGCCAGTGGGTACGGCACGCGCGTCGAGGTGCGCCGCGGCCTGCACAGCCAGGTGGTGACCTACACCGGCCTGGACGGCGGGCTCAGCCAGTCGCACATGCCGCTGATTCTGGGCCTCGGTGGTGCGACAAAGGCGGACTACGTGTCGCTCACCTGGCCCGACGGCGTCACGCAATGCGAGATTGACCTAGCGGCGAACACGCATCACACAATCAGCGAGATCGAGCGGCGCGTGTCGAGCTGCCCCGTCTTGTTCGCCTGGGACGGTGAGCATTTCGGCTTCATCGGCGACTTCGCGGGCGTCGGCGGGCTCGGATATTACGTCGCGCCGGGTGAATATGCCCCGCCGCAGCCGCTCGAACACGTCCGGATCAAGCCCGATCAGTTGACCGTACGAAACGGCGTGTACGAGTTGCGGCTGTGCGAGCCGATGGAGGAAGTCGCCTACATCGACCGGCTCGAACTCCTGGCCGTGGACCATCCGCAAGACATGGCGGTGTATCCCGACGAACGCCTCGCCATCGGCGGCCCCCCGCCGACGCACAGGCTGCTAACCGTGGCCCGGCCCGTGTTTCCGGTCAAGGCAACGGCGCCCGACGGCACAGACTGCACCGATCGACTCGCCGAGGTTGACCGTGTCTATGCCTATCAGCCCGACCTCGATCCGCGGTTCGTCGGCTTCTGCCGGCCGCACGCGTTGGTGCTCGATTTCGGCGACCGGTTGGCCGAGTTGCCGCCGGGTGAGGATGTCTATCTGTTCCTGACGGGCCCGATCGAGTACCCGTATTCGCAGACGACCTACGCCGCCGGACAAGCGGCCGTCACCTGGCAGCCGATGAAAATCGAGCGGCAAACGCCCGACGGCCAATGGCAGACCATCGTCCCCGACGCCGGCGCGCCCGGCGGCATCGGCCGGACGATCACGATCCCGTTGCTGCGGGAGTCCCTCGTCGACGGGCCGCCAAACGGCAAGCCGCTGTCGGGGCAACGATCCAACACGAGATTGCGGATCACCACGAACCTCGAAATCTACCATGACCAGGCATTCATCGCCGCCGACCGCGGCACGGCCGATCTGACGATCACGACGGCCCCGCTCGTCCGGGCCGACCTTCGCCGGCTCGGCTTTCCGCTGGAATACTCGCCCGACGGTCACCACCCGACGATTTACACCTATGACGTCATCGAGCCGACATCGTCGTTCAAGATGCCGCGCGGCAGCTACACGCGCTACGGGCCGGTGGACGATCTGCTCGCTGCATTCGACGATGAATACGTCATCCTCGGCTCGGGCGATGAAATCGCCCTCGGCTTCGACGCGAACAGTCTGCCCCCGATCGCCCACGACCATGTCCGCAGCTTCATCCTCGTATCACACGCGTATTGCAAAGACATGGACCTGTACACCGCCGAGCCCGACACGGTCGAGCCGTTGCCGTTTCGTGACATGAGTTCATATCCGTATCCACCTGAGGAGCACTACCCCGACGACAGCGACGCGCGGCGACGGTGGCGCGAATACAACTCGAGGCCGGGACGATGAGCGCGGACGGTCCAGTGTTGGCAATCGTCGTATTCCATCGGCCCATGTGGTTGGCGCAGGGGAACACATCGAGTTGCCCATCACACGGGTAAGCTCCGCCGCCGATCGCGGCTCCGCTTGACCCATGCCACCCCGGTGGGAAGCGACGCTACGTTTGGATTTGCTCGCCAAAACCGCAAGAACGGTCAAGCAATCCCGGTCCGCCTCCCGTACAACGGCCAGTGGAGAAGCCTGATTCGAGGAGTGCTCGATGAAATCGCAAACGGAACATGACTACCGACAGCGTATCCTTCGCGTGCTGGTCCACATCCAGGAACGACTCGACGAAACGATGTCGCTGGAAGACCTGGCCCGCGTCGCGCATTTTTCGCCGTACCATTTTCACCGCATCTTCCGCGGGATGGTCGGCGAGTCGGTCAAGGAACACGTCCGACGTTTGCGGCTCGAACGGGCGGCGTTTCACCTCAAGGCGACGGACCAGCCCGTGACGCGGATAGCCTTCGATGCCGGCTATGAAGCACACGAAGCGTTCACGCGGGCGTTCCGGGCCATGTTCGGTGAGTCGCCTTCCGGGTTTCGCGAGATTCATCGGCCCGTCGCGTATCCGGCTACTCCATCAGGCGTTCATTTCGATCCCGATGGACGGGTCGAGCGCTTCGAGGCATTACGCGAAGGAGACAGACCGATGGAGGTCAAGATCAAGATGATCGAGCCGATGCGAGTGGCATTCATACGGCACACCGGGCCGTACAACGAGGTGGGTGAGACATGGGGCAGGCTGTGCGCGTTTGCCGGGCCGCGCGGCTTGTTCGGACCGCAGACGGTCATGCTGGGCATCAGCCACGACGATCCCGACGTAACGCCGGCTGACAAGATACGCTATGACGCGTGCCTGACCGTGGACGATTCGTTCCAGCCGGACGGCGAGGTCGGCGTGCAGGAAATCGAAAGCGGCGAGTATGCGGTCATGACGCACCACGGACCGTACGAGAAGCTGTCCGAGACATACGCGCAGCTTTGCGGTCAATGGTTGCCGTCGAGCGGACGAGAACTGCGATCCGCACCGCCGTTCGAGTTGTACCGGAACTCGCCAAACGACACGGCCCCGGAAGACCTGTTGACGGATATCCACCTGCCGCTACAGCCGAAGTAGCGGTTGCACGGACCAGTGGACGAGCCGTGCGCATGGACGTGCACGGCCCGTCCACAACGCCCACAAGGAGCCCTGTGATGGCCAAGACGGCGAAGCTCGACCTGTACAAGAAACACAAAGACGAGTACGCGGCCCGGAGGAAACCCGCATTGGTGGACATCAAGCGTGCCTCGTATCTGACGATCGCGGGAACGGGGGGGCCGTCCACCGACACGTTCAAGGCGGCGTTCGGTGCGATATACGGCTCGGCCTTCACGATCAAGATGTCGGAGAAGCTGGCCGGCCGGGACTATGCTGTGTGCAAATTGGAGGCCCTGTGGTGGGGCACGGAGAAGCACCCCGATTTCTGGACGCGGCCGCGCGATGAATGGAACTGGAAGATCATCATCCGCACACCCGACTTCATCACACAAAAGCACCTGAAGAACGCCATCAAGACGTTGATCGAGAAAGGCAAAGGCGCCGATACCGAGAAGGTCGCGCTTGAGAAAATCCACGAAGGCAGGTGTGTCCAGATGCTGCATGTCGGCCCATATGACCGGGAAGGCGAGACCATGGCGCAGATGGCCGCGTTCGTCGAAGAACAGGGCCTGTCGTTTCACGGCCTGCATCACGAGATTTACTTGTCCGACCCGCGCCGGGTCAAACCGGAGCGACTACGAACGATCCTGCGAATGCCTGTCAAGTAGATGTATACCCGCGCTTGGTTCAGCGGGGACTTGGTACGGGCGACACACGTCCCTGTCGGAAAATACCAAGGCCGATGCGTCCGATGTTGCGGCCGGTCGGGCCCCATCGGACCTCGCCCGTGACACCGTGCCACGGCGACAGCTCACGCACCGCGTCGCGTATCAACGCGCGATTCAGCCCGGCCTTTCGGATGGCGTCGACGATCAGATTCACCGCGTCATACGT
Organism: Phycisphaerae bacterium; assembly: GCA_030593565.1. GTDB lineage: Bacteria > Planctomycetota > Phycisphaerae > UBA1845 > UTPLA1 > JAFGQA01. Next base: position 9,622 of record JAUVGW010000117.1, read on the forward strand.
GTAGGCAGCTGTGTAGTCCGGCATGATTCCGAATCGGTCTTCGAACCGCCGGGCGAATGCCACCGAGGATTCGCGGTCGTCGGCCGCCGCCCACAGGAGCGGGAACACCACGCCCTCCGCTGCATGGCCGGCCTCCTCAACGAACACACGGTGGCCCGTCGAAGGTCCGCCGAAGACGGGCATCCACAAACCGGCGCGGCGCATGGCGATCAGAAACCGGGCGGCGTCGCGAGGCCCGGCGATCAGTGCGACGACCGCGGGACGAGTCTGGCGAAGACGCTGCAAGTACCGGTCAAAGGCGGCCTCGCCCCCGCGATATTCGAGGTGCGCGACGGGAAACGCGCTGATCGCGTGAAACGCCGCCAGCAGTTCCGCCACGAATAGACGCGAATCGTGATCGATGCACGAGACGACGGCGAAGTCGCGTCCGGCCGCTTCGGAAACGATCTCGCGCGCCAGCGGAGGCGCCAGCACGTCATCGCTCGGGGCACACGAAAATATCCACGGCACGTTGACGAGGTTCGTCGTCTTGTCGGTGCTCACGGGGCTGATGAATGCCAGCCTCGCCTTAGCGACGACCTGTTCGACAAGGTGTGCCGACGGGCCGTCCGGCGCGCCGACAATCGCCCAGACGCCTTCGTCGTAGACCAACCGCGTCACGCCCGCGATGCCGCTGCCCCACGGATCGCCCGACCAAACCGGCACCAGCCGTATCGGCACGCCACGGTAACCACCCGCCGCATTCGCCTCCTCGATTGCCATCGACGCCGCCTGCCACATCTGCCCGGCCGTGGCGTGTGCCGGGTCACTGGGGCCGAACCAACCGATCCGAACCTCGTCGACCTCCGATGGCGGTGCGTCCTCGCGCCCCGGGCCGGCGTATTCCGGCGTTTGCGTGCGGGCATCGAAGAAAGGTGATCGCTCAGCCGGCGCGGATGCCGCCGCGTCCGGTTCAGTACGGACGTCGCTCGGCTCCGACGCGGTGCAACATGCCAACAGCACACAGGCAATACAGCACAGAACACCGTGCGTTGCGCGCGCCACCGGCGAGACGCCGGTGCCACAGGGAGATTGCCGGGCAGCCATCAGTCTGACTCGCCTGCCGACAACATCCGGGCGATCCCGGCCGCCGCGATCTTGCCATGTTGGACTGCGTCCACGACTTCGCCGCCGCCGTTGACACAGTCGCCGCCGGTGAACAGCTTCGGCACGGAGGTGGCCCCGGTCGTCGGATCAACGACAACGCGCCCGCGATCCAGCTTCAAACCGGGAATCGAATCGAGCAGGCCCGCCAGCGCAACCTGCCCCAACGCCTTGATGACCATGTCCGCCGGCAATTCGAAATTGGAGCCTGGAACCTCCTCAAGCTTCGCTCGCCGACCGCCTTCGGCCGACCGCGTCCGCACGAACTCGACACTCCGCACCTTGCCGCCGTCTCCGACAATTCGCACAGGGGCCGCCGAGAAATCCCAGACCACGCCGTCCGCCTTCGTCCGCTCGAACTCGTACCGAAACGCCGGCATCTCCTCCGCCGTCCGGCGATACGCAATCGTCACACGCTCGGCCCCCAGCCGCACCGCCGCACCGGCGGCATCCACCGCTGTGTTGCCGCCCCCAATCACAACGACGTGCCGACCGCATCGACACGCATCGAGCGGCATCGTGTGTGTCTGGAAGATAAAGTCGAGCGCCTCCCAGACGCCTTCCAGTTCTTCACCCTCGATACCGAGCGAGGCCGTCGGCCCCAGGCCGACGCCGAGAAACACCGCATTATATTCCGCCAGCATCTCCGCGATGCGCGGTCCATCCACCGGCGCGTTCAGGCGCAGGTCGATTCCCCCAATCTCCATCACACCGTCGCAGTCCGACAGGGCAAAGGCGGTATTGTATTTGTAGTAAGCGATGCCGTAGGTGTTGATGCCACCCGCCATGTCGCGGGCCTCGAAAACCGTCACGCCGTGGCCGAGCTTCCGAAGCTCGTGCGCGCAGGTCAATCCGGCGGGCCCCGCACCGATCACCGCAATTTTCTTGCCGCTCTTCGCGCCGGGCTCGAAAAAGGACACCCCCGCCTCGCTCGCCGCGTCGCAAGCGTAACGCTGAAGCAGCCCGATCTTCACCGGCGCGTTCAACAGCGTCTGATCCACGCAGGCACCTTCGCACAGGACCTCCGTCGGGCATGCACGGGCACACGAACCCCCGAAAATGTTCGACCGGAGGATCGTCTCGGCCGCACCGAGCACGTCGTCATGCAGAATCTGCCGGATGAACGTTGGCACATCGATGCCTGTCGGGCACGCGCGCGTACACGGCGCGTCGAAGCAGTACAGGCATCGCGAGGCCTCGGCGACCGCTTCGTTTCGGGCCAGCGGCCCCTTCAACTCCTCAAAACTCGCGGCCAGGACGGCCGCCCGATCCGGTGGACTTGAAGTGCTCATGGACAGCAATTATACACACAATGCGGCCTTCGGCCGCAATCAAAGGGGCCAAGAGACCAAGGGACCAGGGGACCAGGGGTCAAGGGACCGAGGGACCGAGGGATTAGCCAACCCTACAGCACGAAGTCGTCTTGTTCACCGGATTCCAACCGCGGACCGCCAGCCAAATTCAGCCGCGGAGTGGTAGCCAAATTCAGCCGCGGAGCGCCAGCCAAATTCAGCCGCTGAGCGGAGACGGAATAAAGCCCAGGGCGAAGCTCAGCGAGCCCTGGGTCAACGTGGCCAGACGATATGAGCCCCCGGATGGGGGCGACGGAATCTGAGGGCACGGCGGCGCGGAGCGAGTCTTCCGTTATTGATACGCAGCGCGGCCTCCGGTCGCAGCCAAAATGTGGCACAGGCGTCCCGCCTGTGTCTACACCGCCGAGACGGCGGTGCCACAGTTTTCTTCGCGCACCGCGAAGATTCTCAGCATCAGTAGTTCAGCATCAGCAGTATAGTGGCAATCATAAGACAAAGGACTTCAACGATGCCCAATGAAGACGACTTCGATGTCCTTATCCTCGGCGCCGGTCCCGCGGGTGCCGCCGCCGCCCTATTTGCAGCGGGCGAAGACCTGACCGTCGCCGTCATCGAACAGCTTGCGAGCACACCGGACGCGATCCACCCGGAGTGGCTTCACGCCGACGCCCGAAAGCGCCTGATTGAAGCCGGCATTGCGAGCGACGAGGGAATTCTCGGCAAGATCGACGGCGTCGAGTTTGTTGATCCCAGCGGTGACCGACATGCCGCCGCCAAACTCGACGACTCCATCGAGGTCGTCGACACCGCGCGCCTCACAAACGCGATGCTTGCAGCCGCCGCCGACAAGGGCGCGACCGTCTCAATGGGAATCGAAGCCGCCGGCATCGAAGCACGAGAAGATGCCGTCTCGTTGAGCATCACGGGCGACCGCCGCATCGAAGGGAAGCTCCTTCTCGCCGCCGATGGCTGTGACTCCTTGTCATTCGCATCCCTTGGCCATGACGCTCCAACACCTCCGGACCTTGAAACGTCCTGCTGCCAGGTCGTCTTGAATCGGGCAGCGAGCCCGAAGTCCGCCGGCGCTACGAGGGGGAACAAACTCACATGGATCGTCTCCGCGGACGATCTCAGCAGTTACGGCTATGTCTTCGAGGTCGGGCAACTCGCCGTGATTGGATTCGTCACCGTCGCGCCACTGCGGGAGATCCCCGCGCACTTCGTCCGCGCGCTGGCCCAATGGAAGAACACCGGCCTGGTGCCCAACGGCGTCAACATCGATCCCGCTCGCGCCGAGATCAGGCGCGTCCCCCGCGCCGTCGCCCTCGAAATGGAGACACACGTTGCCAAGCACTGCATCCTCATCGGAGACGCGGGGGGGTTCGTCTCGGCGGTGTGTCACGAGGGCCTATATCCCGCCATCTGGTCCGCCCGCCTTGCTGTCGACGTCTGTCGAGAAGCTCTCGGTTCAAGCCACCCGCAGGATGTCCTGGCCGAATTCGATGCGCGATGGCGCCGTGAGATGGTCGAATACCTGCGACTCCCGAACGCTGACCTGCGTTTTCTGGTACCCCTTATATTCTCAAATGAGCGTATGGCGCACCGATTCGCCAACGCTTTGCTCAGCGGCCAGAACATCTGATCGCGAGCCCACGACCGTGAATTCGGCGAGCCATAGCGGTTTGCCTGCTTTCGTAGCGGCCGACGCCCCTGTCGGCCGTCAAAAACAGTTGGTCTTCAACGCCCGACACGGAGGTCGGGCGCTACGGTAATGCTTGAATCTGCTCGATAGCATTTCACGTTTGCCTGTGGCACCGGCAAGACGCCCTACATGTTGTGGTGCCCAGTCGCGCCAGTGCCGCCGACGCGACACCTCCAAGCCACTCCGCCCAACTGTTACAGACACTAATAGGGTCCGGTTATGCCCGATAACGTGCCAGGGGCTGTGAATTGATCGCTACGGCCGCCATAACCCCCTCCCATGCCACATATAGTGGGTAAACTCCGAAAACTTGCAGTCTTCACGAACGCCGGGCCGATAGTTTTACTAGGATCATAACGACAGGCGGCTCGCGACGTCAGGAACGCTCCGAACGCGAATGCTAACCCTGATAGGCCGCTTCGAGCTGATCCGAAAACCTGAGTTGAACCCCGAGGCCGGGCGCTTCGTACTGGTACTCGGGGAGACCGAAAACGAAGCACCGAGGCCGCTACATGAACAGCATTGACCCAGTCGGAAGTTTGGCGTCACACTCGACGCTACGCGAGTTTGCCAAACAATCGCCCGCGCGAACGCAGGTCGCCGACGTTCCAGCCGGTCCGAACGATCGGGTGGAAATCTCCGAGTTGGCAAGTTTCCTCAGCCGCCTGGCTGAGTTGCCTGAAGACCGTGCCAAGAAGATTGTCGAGATTCGCAGCGCCATCGCCGGCAACAACTACGTCACGCCGGACAAGTTGGACGAAGCGACGGATCGACTGTTGGAGGCGATTTCGACAAAGACGTGATCCCCCTCCCCCCAGCGTAGAGTTGCAGCGCTTCCTCCTTCCGCTGCACACTCACTTCCGAAACGGGTCGTGGCCAAGGCCGGCCCGTTTCGGTCGTTTTACGGAGCCAAAATCCAAGCCGCCCGACAGCACCCATTTACTGTTCTCAGACGCATTCTTCGCGGCTCGCGAAGAAAAGGGGAGCATCGGCGTCTCGCCGGTAGGAACATCGGCGAGACGGTACTGGTCAAGTTTGGGTGCCACGGGCGGCTTGCCCGTCCGTGTGGGCACTGGCAGCGAGTTGCCAGTGGCGCCCGCATGTCAGATTTTCCAGTACCGGCAGGGCAATCGCAAGAATGGCGGATGTAGCGGCCGACCCCCGTGTCGGCCGTAGAACACCAACGGTTTCCGACGGCCGACACGGGGGTCGGCCGCTACACGAGCGCACAAACCGCTGCAAAGACCACCGCCCGGCCATT
>JAUVGW010000428.1 GCA_030593565.1 Phycisphaerae bacterium
AATGGCCGGGCGGTGGTCTTTGCAGCGGTTTGTGCGCTCGTGTAGCGGCCGACCCCCGTGTCGGCCGTCGGAAACCGTTGGTGTTCTACGGCCGACACGGGGGTCGGCCGCTACATCCGCCATTCTTGCGATTGCCCTGCCCAGGACCTCCGATGCGGTGAACACTCCTTGACAGTATACAGGCTCAGAATCATAATCTGCGGGGAGTCAGACGTATTCATGGCAGCCGAGTTCATCACGCTTCAATCCGATTCGGATAACCGCGATGTGATCGAGCGCACGGCCAAGGCGTTGGCCGATGGCGCGCTGGTCGTGTTCCCGACGGAGACTGTCTACGGCGTGGCGGCGAGCGCGGCCTTCGGGGATAGTGTCGAGCGTTTGCGCGAGTTGAAGGATCGCGGGGCGGAACATCCCTTCACCGTTCACATTGGCCGTCGGGCGGAATGTGATGCCTTTGTGCCGTACCCGACGTTCCTCGGTAGGTGTCTGATCCGCAAGGCGTGGCCTGGTCCTGTCACGTTGGTCTTTCCCGTGACGGACCCGAGTCGGACGGACGCGTATCAGAAGTTGAGTAAGCTCGGCATCGAATCGGTTTATGTCGACCGCAGTGTCGGCATTCGGTGCCCGGATCATCCCGTGGCCGCTTCGCTGCTGTCGGTCATGGGTGAGGCCGGCATTCCGATCATCGCTTCAAGTGCCAACGCGTCGGGTTGTGCGCCGCCGAATGAGGCCGGCGCTGTTCGCGAGCAACTCGCCGACAAGGTGGACCTGATCCTGGACGGCGGCCCCACGCGGTACAAGAAGGGCTCCACCATCGTCGCGTTGGACGAATACGGCTTCCGCGTCGTTCGAGAGGGCGTCCTCGACGAACGGATGATTCGGAAGCTGGCGACAGTGACGGTCTTGTTCGTGTGTACGGGCAATACTTGTCGTTCGCCGATGGCCGAGGGCATCTTCAAGCGTCTGGCTGCGGAGAAGCTCGGCTGCGACAAGACCGACCTGCCCGACCGGGGTATCGTTGTGCAGTCCACCGGAACGCTGGGGCTGACGGGGGGGCGTGCGTCGCGGGAGGCCGTCGAGGTCTGCCGCCGGCGTGGGATCGATATTTTAGACCACACGTCTCGCGCATTGACGCTTGATCAGATCCATCTGGCGGAGTATATCTTCACCATGGGGCGGCACCATATCGACGTCGTTCGCTCCCTTACCCCGGCAGATGCGGGGAAGGCAGTTCCGATCGACCCGGATGGGGACATTGCCGATCCGATCGGCGGGACGGTTGAAGATTACGCGCGGGTTGCCGACAAGATCACCGCCGCGTTGCGGAAGCGCATAGATGAGGTGATTCCATGAAGATTGCCATCGGAGCCGACCACCGGGGTTACAACGCCAAGATGCACGTCAAGGCGCTATTGCAGGAGTTGGAGCAGGAAGTCCTCGACTTCGGCACGGATTCAACGAAGCCGATGGACTACCCGGATACGGCCTACGCCGCCGCCCGCCCAGTTCAAAACGGCGAGTGCGAGCTCGGCATTCTGTTCTGCGGGACAGGCATCGGCATGTCGATCACGGCGAACAAGCTCCGTGGCATCCGTGCGGCGGTCTGTCATGACGAGCTGACGGCGGAGATGGCACGACGGCACAACAACGCCAACATCTTGTGTCTCCCTGCCGATCTCGTGGGGGATGCGCTCATGCGGCGGATCGTGGAAGTTTGGCTCGATACACCATACGAGGGCGGCCGTCACGAGAGGCGCGTCGAGAAGATCACCGAGATCGAGAAGCTCCAGTGCGAACAGCAGGACGGGCAATGCGGAACGTAATTCCTGTTCGGATCAGAGCCGCGACCGTCAGGGAGCGGTCCGAGCAGGAAAGCAAGGGCTCGCCTGACGAACGCCGATCCCTCCCTCACGGTCGGGGCTCTGATCATGGGCACACGCTCCATGCGCTACGACGGTGGCGCGCGCAGGCGTCCTCGTTCGAGGCGGTTGACGACGATTGCACCGATGGAATCGCCCAGCACGTTTGTGGATGTGCGAAACATGTCGAGGAAGGCGTCCACCGCGAAGATGATCGGGATGTAGTAGATCGGCAGATGCACCGCACTGGCCACGAGCACCATCGTCACGAGGCCCGCATCAGGCACTGCGGCCGCGCCCACTGAGGCGAGCACCGCTGTGATGAAGATCAGAAGCGTCGTCATCATCGTCATCGCAATGCTGACGTCGTCCAGGCCGCCGTAGATCTGAATCAGGAAGATCACCGCGACGCCTTCGTACAGGGCGGTCCCGTCCATGTTCATCGTCGCGCCAAGCGGCAGCGAGAAATTCGCGACCTTCGGCGAGACGTCGAGTTTCTTCGTTACGTTTTCAATGGTGATCGGCAATGTCGCCGCGCTGCTCCGCGTGGTAAACGCGATCATCCAGGCCTCGCGAATGCCCATCCAGAGTCGGATCGGCCCGACACCGCCGATGGTGGCCGCGATGACGACCAGCACGCACACGTGCAGCAGGATGGCCCCGATCACAGTGCCGCAGTACCAGCCGAGCGTTTCGAAGATTTCCGGTCCGTTCTCCGCAACCAGCTTGCCCATGATGCACGCGATCGCGAACGGCGAGATGGACATCAGCCAGTGTGTCACTTTCATAATCACCGCGTTCATGGCATGGAAGAACGAGATGACGGGCTTGGCCTTTTCACCGCCCACCACCGTGCAGGCGATACCCAGCAGCAGTGAGAAGAAGATGATGCCGAGCGAGTTCGGCGGGCTGGCGGCCAGCGCCGAGAAAGGATTCGTCAACAGCGGCCGGATGATATCGTCCTTGAAGATGTCGCCCGGCGTGCGATCCTTCGCGCCGGACAGCTTGCTGAAGCGGGAGGCTTCGTGCCCGTGCGCCGCCACCTCGCCTTCCTGCTGTGCGAGCCATGTGATGTAGCCGGGGCGGGCGAGACCGTTGGCGTCGACCGCCTGTTTACCTGACGCCGCCTCGTAGTCACCGCGGTACTGTTCCAGCTCGGCGATGCGTTTTGCCCGGATTTCCATTGCCGCGGCCTGCTTGCCGGGCTTGATCACCAGCACCAAGACCAGGCCTATCGTGACGGCGATCGTGGTCGTGCCGATGTAATACGCCATGGTCTTCCAGCCGATCGCGCCGAGTTCCTTCATGTTCGGCAGGCTGGTGACGCCGGCCACGATGCTGGCGAGGATCAGCGGGGCGATGATCATCTTCAGCGCGCCCATGAAGATGGTCGGGCCGAGCAGATCGAGCCACCACATCACCTGCGCGACGAACGCGGGTTCCGGATTGCCCGCATCGAGGGCATGTTTCTTGACCCACCACAGTCCGATGCCGATCACCACGCCGGCCGCCATGCCGACGAAGATCAGATTGTGCAGTTTGATTTTCATGAGTTCCTCGCGCCGAACAAAAAGGAATACGGCATTTCACGTTTGTCTGTGGCACCGCCGTCTCGGCGGTGGAATCAACTGTGGCACCGCGCCAAAGTTGGTGTGGTCACGGGCCTCGCGCGCACGTGTTTAGCGTTCAGACGGGGTGGCATGGGTAACGAGTGGGCCACCCCTCAGGGTGGCCCACTCGTTACCCGTGGACGCACCTCAAGGCTCCGTTCCCACGGGTAAGCTCCGCCGCTTACGCGGCTCCGCTAACCCATGCCACCCCGATCGCTAACCCATGCCACCCCAGCTATATACGTACCTTCCCTCACGCAGCAAGGCTCGCACTACGTTCCCGTCGGCTCCATA
>JAUVGW010000161.1 GCA_030593565.1 Phycisphaerae bacterium
GAACCTGGAAAGACGATACAAGATTCACGACGAGCCTCCTTGCTCAAAGCGCTGGTATCCATACACCCAACGCATCGGGCAGGAGGCTCCTTTTTGTTTACACCGGGCTCATCCGGGCCTCGAAAAGTGCGAAAGTCGAACCTAGTGGATAGTCAGAAAGAGCAGGATCGCTCACGCCACAGCAAAGAAAAACGGAGGCGCGAGCGCGACGCTGCGAAAAGAGATTATCGTGGACGAGTAGGTAAAGGCCGGCACGGCCGTTCCGACACACATGCTTAACGGCCGTCGGCGTATCATGAAACCGGGCTTCGCGGGATCGTGCCCGGCGCCGCGCCGACGTGGTGTGAAGATCATAATGGAGACCCCGGGTCGCCTTGCACTGAACATGACCCAACCTCCGTCGGGCGTTACCGTCAAGCTTAGCCTTGGCCGCCGCCGAAGCCCGTCGGCATTGGATTCGGCCGTCATGGTCATGCTGGGGTGTTTTGAAGACACGCTGGAAAGATATGTCCACGCGTACGAGCTGCAGGCAATCCAGATCGGCCGCGAGCAACTCAAGTGGTTGGTCGACCGAAACGCTGACCTAAACGCCGAACCCAGCCCCACTCCCGGCCCCAAGAAAAGCGTTTTCTCGTCCCTGAGGCGGTTTCCAAGCATGTACCTTAAGCCACTCGGACACCTCTCCAAACGATACTCGACCTAAGCTCCTGACCTAAGCCGTTGCCGTTGCTGACGTATCCTCGGCACTTGAATGCAACGCACACGGCGAGGATCACTATCATGGCACGCCCACGCATCTACGTCAATCGGCGCGGGAAGCCGGTGCGAACGAACACCGGGATCTCCTACAACAGAGCGAGAAGCCGCTTTTACATTATTCGGCCAGACGGCAAACGGCAAGAGTTCAAAAGATGGGAGGATGCGCGGGCCGCACTGGCTACATCGTTGGCGGCGTCTATTTCGACCGACGAACTCGCACGACTCGCGGCCGTCGCAAGATACCGTAGCGACCGAGCCAATGACCTCCTGCTTCGCGATCCAAGATATCCGGCTGAACCCATCACAATCGATGTCCTGATCGTGATCCCCGGGGAGTCCTACCCTGAAGCCGTCGTACGCCGATGTATGGCGGCTCAACTTGTTGCACGACCGCCGCACGCCGGTCATCGACCAAGCCGCGTTCCGCATCGACTGGTCGGGTTTTCTGGCCCGGCAGCATGATCGCACACGAACGGCCGTCGCCATGCCGGCGGAGGGTCACAAGCGATGTAAGGTTGCCGAGCACTTGGGCGTCACGCCATCGGCTATCACGCAGCGGATGGACCGCGCGCGGCGGGAGCGGGAGGTGTTTCATGGGGAGGAGACGGAGTTGCGATCTGCTTCGGCAACTCATTGAAACGCGGCCAGTTTCGAACTGTCCGCCCGCCTCGATTGTCCACCTTCGAGCACCGGCTCCGGCTTGGGGCGGGATTGGGTGTACTATTCACTGCCACGTTTTGCCCGTCCGCGTTCGCCACATGACCGATTATGATGTTGCGGATAGCCCGGATTTGCGAAAAGGACAGGAGAACCGCAAATGAGACTCGATCGCCGTGTGAAACTGGCTTGTGCACTCAGTTGTCTGACCGTTTTCCTGCTTCTGCCCGCTTCGGCGGCGCGAGGGGAGGTGAGACTCCCGCACGTGTTCGGCAGCCACATGGTGCTCCAGCGTGACATCGTGCTGCGGGTGTGGGGCTGGGCCGACCCTGGGGAGGAAGTCGCCGTCAGACTGGCTGGCCATCACGCGTCGACAGAGGCGGACGCGCGGGGCCGTTGGGACGTCAAACTGCCTCCGCTGAAGGCGGGGGGGCCGCATACGATGACGATTGAGGGTGGAAACAGGATCACGCTCGAAGATGTCCTGGTCGGCGAAGTGTGGCTCTGCTCTGGCCAGTCGAACATGGAGATGGGCATAAACAAGGTCGCCAACGGCGAGCAGGAAGCGGCGGGGGCGGACTACCCGAATATCCGTCTGTTTCGTCTCCCGTGGAAGACGGCCGGCGAGCCCCAGCAGGACATCAATGTCGATTGGCTGGTGTGCAGCCCCAAGAGCGTCGGTTCCGGTGGCTGGCCCAACGCCGGCTTCTCGGCCGTCGCGTATTTCTTCGGTCGCGAGATCCACAGGGAGGTTGGTGTTCCGGTCGGCTTGATCGACAGTTCCTGGGGTGGTACGCGTATCGAGCCGTGGACGCCGCCGGCCGGTTTCGCGGCGGTGCCGGCGTTGGCGGAGATCGTGAAGATCATTCAGCAGGCGACGCCGAGGCACGAACGCGAAACGGCCGAGGCGCTGACGAAGTATGCACAGTGGCTTCCTGAGGCGAGGAAGACACACGAAGCCGGCAAGTCAGTCCTGCCGCCGCCTGCGTGGCCCAAGCACCCGCTCGACAACCATCATCAGCCCACCGGGATCTATAACGCGATGATCCACCCGCTAGTTCCGTTCGGCATCCGCGGCGCGATCTGGTATCAGGGAGAATCGAACCACATGGATGGCATGTTGTATTTCGAGAAGATGAAAGCCCTGATCGGCGGATGGCGCGAAGTGTGGGGCCAAGGCGAGTTCCCGTTCTACTTCGTCCAGATCGCACCGTTTGGCAGACTTTATAAGGATGATCAACTCCCGCGGCTATGGGAGGCCCAGGCCACGGCGCTCTCCATCTCGAACACCGGCATGGCCGTGACAAACGACATCGGTGATCTCGAGGACATCCATCCGACGAACAAGCTGGACGTTGGCAGGCGTCTGGCTCTGTGGGCTCTGGCAAAGACGTATGGAAGGACAGGCATTGTCTATTCCGGCCCGCTCTACAAATCGATGAAAGTCGAGGGTAGCCGGATTCGCATCCGCTTCGATCACGTCGGAGGGGGCCTGATCTCCAGCAACGGCAAACCCCTCGACTGGTTCACAGTAGCTGGGACGGGCCGCAAGTTCGTCGAAGCGAAGGCGGAGATTGACGGCGACAGCATCATGGTCTGGAACGATGACATCTCACGGCCGATCGCGGTTCGATTCGGGTGGAGCATGAAGGCCGAGTCCAACCTCATGAACAAGGAAGGCTTGCCAGCTTCAGCCTTCCGAACCGACGATTGGTGAATGGGCCTGCCACGTATGGTCCGATTAGAGCAGATTAAGCATGAGATGGCATATGACGCTGGTGGCGATCAGTCATCCCCGTCGACCACAGGGGGCCGACGCCACAACGAAGCCTCAATTGAGTATGCAAACTCAATCCTAAAATGCTCAAGGTTGGCGGCATCTCGCGGGAAAGCCCCTCGCGGGGACTCGCACTCCCCCGCGGAGATTGTCACGGACCCGCCTCGTCGCGCAGGGTCGGCGGCTAAAAGCTCAACGCCTCGGCACCGCTTCGCTGATCAGGGCCTCGCTGCTTCTAATGCCGGCAGGTAGTAGTGTTTGTAGTACGCCTTCACCATTCGGTGGCTGTTAAACGCTCCCGGGATCGTCGCGATCGACTCCTTCATCATGCGTATCCATGCCGTTGGCCGATGGTCGCGGCCGCGCCGGTAATACAGCGGAACCACGTTGCACTCCAAATTGCGGTACAGGTCGCGGGCATCGCGCTTGTCGGCGGCGGGTCTGCCGTCGTAGTCTTCGCCGCGTCCGACGGCCCAGCCGTTTCTGCCATCGACGCACGCTTCGGGCCACCAGCCGTCGAGGATGCTGAGATTCAGGCCGCCGTGCAGGGTGGGCTTCATGCCGCTGGTGCCGCTGGCCTCGCGCGGGCGCTGCGGAGTGTTCAGCCAGACGTCCACACCGGCGACCATGTGTCTCGCGACCTCCATGTCGTAGTCTTCGAGGAATACGACGCGGCCGTGGAATCTCGGTGAACGGGCGTGCTTCACAATCTCCGCGACCAACGCCTTGCCCGTGGTGTCGGCCGGGTGGGCCTTGCCCGCGAAGATGATTTGTATGGGCCGCCGCTTGTTGTTGAATAAACGCTCGGCGCGTCGAATGTCATCGAAGATCAACGTGGCCCGCTTGTATGATGCGAACCGCCGGGCGAAGCCGATCGTCAGGACATCGGGGTCGAGACACCCTCGCCCCTGCGCTGTTCCGGATGACCGCCCGGGACACCGGCCGCTGGTGCTCAAGCGGCCGTGAATGAACTCGAACAAGTCGCGTTTCAGTTCGAGGCGCAGGTCCCACAACCTCGCGGCGGGGATTTTCCTTGCGCGTGCCCACACGGATGGCTGGTCCTGTCGATCCTCCCAGTCCGGCGGTAGATACTCGTCGAGCAGCGCTGCCATTTTCGGATGAAGCCAGGTTCGCAGATGGATGCCGTTAGTGATTGAACCGATCGGCACGCGCTCGAGCGTGCGCCTGGGCCACAATGCCCGCCACATTCCTCGGGACACCTGGCCGTGCAACTCGCTGACGCCGTTTCGACGGTCCGCAAGCCGCAACGCCAACGGCGTCAGACCGAAGTCTTCCTCCGCGTCGGCCGGATCCACGCGGCCCATCGCGAGGAGCTCCGCGAAATCGATGCCGAGTCGCTTGCAGTAGGAAGCCAGGTAGCGCTCCACGAGCTTGGGTTGAAAGGTCTCGTTGCCGTCCGCGATGGGTGTATGCGTCGTGAAAACCGTCGTCGCCGAGACACGGCGCGCGGCATCCGCGAACTCGAGGTCATCCTCCCGCACGCCGTCCGCGATCCGTGCCAGGGCGCAGAACACGGCATGTCCTTCGTTCAGGTGGCAAACCTTGACAGGCAGGCCGAGCTTGCGGAGCAGCATCCACCCGCCGATACCGAGCAGGATTTCCTGCTGGATCCGCATATCGGCGTTGCCGCTGTACAGCCGCTTGGTGAGGTTCCGTTGGCTCGGCGAGTTGGCTGGTAGATCCGTGTCCAACAGGAATAGCGGCACACGACCCACGTCGACGCGCCACGCGCGGGCCGTGACAGTCTCCGCTGCAATCAGGACCCTGATTCGAAGGCGACGACCGCTCCGGTCGACCGCCTCCGTCATCGGCAAGTTCTCCGCGACCAATCTGCGATGGCCGTCGCCCTGTTTGCCGCGGGCGTCGATCATCTGCCGCGAGTAACCGTGTCGCCAGAAGATGCCGACGCCGACCAGTGGCAGCCCCAGATCACTCGCGCTCTTGAGATGATCGCCCGCCAGCACACCCAGCCCGCCGGCGAAAATCGGCAGCGACTCGTGAATCGCGAACTCCATGCTGAAGTACGCGATACTGCCACGCCTCCGGCGTTGGCGAGTACCTTGATGCCACGTTCGCCGGCGGAGCGTCGAACGCATCCGGCCTGCCACGCGGCCGAGTCGTCGGGTGAATTCACGGTCACTCGCGAGTGTAGCTATGCGTCGTTTGCCGAGGCCGCGCAGCAACGCAATGGCGTTATGCCGGCACGCTTGCCATCGGTCGGGATCGATTGAGCGGAAGAGCGCCACGGCGTCGGGATTCCACGTCCAGCACAGGTTGTGGGCGAGTTCAGGCAGTGGCGCCAGTTCGGGGGGCATCGGTATGTCGCGTGATAGTTGGCTATTCGCGTCTCTGGTGGGCATGAATCGGGCTCGCTGCCAAATGAATAAGTATCGGGGCATCGTAGCAGGTTCACCTGAACTTGACCACGTCTTTCTGGTTTGGTAAAATGTTTTACCAGACAGGTTTCTTGTTGGTCGCTCGCCTTGCGCAGCGATCCGACCCGGATGGAGGGGCTCGATACGATGGCCGTTCGGATGGTCATGTTGTCTGCGTGCCTGGTGATGGCGTTCGCGGCGTTTCCCGGCGTCGTCCACGCCGAGCAGCTTCACTTCAGCTACTTGTGGCATCTGGAGCAGCCAATCTACTGGCCCGACCAGCAGGTCTCCGGCCAGGACCGGTACGAGGTGGCGTGGCCGTCCATCCACCGCACCGATGGCGGCGCCGCGCACCCCGCGAACAACCTGCGCGACATCTTCGGCTGGTCCGATCGCGTGGCCGCTTATCAATACAGATGTCGAGATTCTATCGACGCGATCCGCGCGTACCCGGAGGCGGGCGCGCAGATCAGCTACTCGGGCGGCCTGATCGAAAACGTCGCCAGCCTCGGCAGCGCGAGCCAACTGGGCTACTCGCCGACATGGTACGCCGGGCTTCGCGAAGCCCGGGGCTGGACGACGGTAGGACAGGCAAAACCACGATGCGATATCGTCGTCTTCCCGTTCCACCATCCGCTGTTGCCGCTATGCGACGTGAGCACAGTCCGCAAGGAGATCCAGCTCTACCAGGCCATGTACGCCGAGGCGTGGGGCGGGTCGCCGGGCATGTCTAACGGCCTGTTTCCGCCCGAAATGGCGTTCAGCACGCGGTTGATCAAGGTGTTGGCGGAGGAGGGCATCGACTGGGTCATCGTCAGCGGCGAGCACCTGTCTCGCGCGTGTACGGGTTTCCCGGTCATCTACGGCACAGGCGGCATCAACTGCGATCCGCCGAACGCGGCCGACCAACTCAATCCTGCACAGGCTAACTGGTATCGGGATCACATCGACCGTGGGTGCTCGCCTGCGACGGCGTACCCGTTCGGCTACACACCGCACCGCGCGCAACACGTCGATCCGGTGACAGGCGTTGTTTCGGAAGTCATCGTCGTGCCTGCCGCGCAGGCGATTAGTTGGGACAATGGATACGGCACAATGGGGCTTGGGCCGTTCGATCAACTCGAGGCACAGAACGATCCGTCGCGGCCGATGTTGGTCCTCATGGCCCACGACGGCGACAACGCGTGGGGCGGCGGCTATAGCTACTACATGGAGGCAACGCCGAACCTGGTTGCGACGGCCCAGGCAGCGGGCTATACAGCCACGGTCGTCGAGGAATACCTAGCTGACCATCCGGTACCGGCCGACGACATCGTACATGTCGAGGACGGGGCCTGGGTCAACGCGGACGGTGATTTCGGTTCACCCATCATGCTGAACTGGAACTGGCCGTTGGTGAATGCGGCCGGGCAGATCGACATCCCGAACGGGTGGGCGGAGGACGAACGAAACTGGGCCGTCATCACGGCCGCGCAGAATCGCGTGGACACCGCCGAGCAAATCGCGGGCGGTGTGGACATCAACAAGATTCTGCACCCGGACGCCTCCACGAGTTCGGCCGAGCGGGCGTGGCACTACTTCCTGGCCTCGCTCAATTCGGGCTACATGTATTACGGCACGGCGCTGGACATGGAAGTCAAGCCGACCATCGCGTGCAATGAAGCCGTCGAACATGCGGATGCCGTGATCGGCGACGGCTCGCTGGACGCCACACCGCCGACGATCTGGATTCCGCAGCGGCACCCCTGGAATCCCGGCTCGGAGAATTTCGGCCCGCAGTACGGTTACACCCTGTACAGCTCCGGCGGCGATTTCTGGATATGGACTTTTGTTTATGATGTCTCGGGCGTGACCTCGGTCACGCTCCAGTACCGCGAGGACGCGGATGGGGTCAATTCGTCGTCCAGCACCCACAACGAGACCTATACAGGCGGGGGGGAAGTCGGATCGTGGCAGGACCTGCCGATGACACAACGCACCTTCCCCACGGGCAACTTCCTGAACGACCCGAGCATCGACTTCTTCGAACTCCCCGCCTACATCGCGGACGAACACTATGTGCAGGTCGTGGGCTTGCGCGACGTGCTGATCGACTACTACGTCGAGGCGATTGACGGCAACGGCGCCGTCGCGCGAAGTCCCATCCAGCATGTGTACATCGGCGACGGCTCAGGCGGTGGTCCCGGCGAGGATGCCGTCACGATCGATCCCAACCCCGCGCAAGCCGGCCAGCAGGTTGCCATCACCTACGATCCGACGGGGCGGTCGCTCGATGGCGCGGGGCAGGTCCATCTGCATTACGGGTTCAATGGGTGGGACCCGATCATATCGCCCGATCCGGAGATGACGTGGAATAGCGGCGAATCGGTCTGGCAGGTCACGGTGGGCGTCTCGTCGAGCGCGACGCAGTTGGACATGGTTTTTAACGACGGCGCCGACCTGTGGGACAGCAACGGCGGCGCCGATTGGCATTTCACGGTGACCGGCGGCGAACCGCCCCAAGACGAATGGACGATGGACGGTCAGCTTGACCCCGCGGCGACACTGGTGGCGGAAAATAACGGCATGGTGCTGTATGCCGGCGTCATCGACGAGACGCTGTATGTGGCGACATGGGATGCCGGCGAAGGCAACGATCATTTCGTTTTCCTCGCTGATTCACCGGGCGCCCTGCAACCGGCCCCGTGGGCCAAGACCGGGCAGGTCGCCGGCTGGGCGGCCTACATCGGTAACGAGAACGACAGCATGTGGGCCGGTTGGTTCGGTGCCGCCGGTGCGGCCGATGTCACGACCGGCGGGGGCGGCGGCTACCTCGAAGGCACGATCAACCTGTCCGATCAGTTCGGCAGCGTCCCGATTGCGGTGTACCTTGCCGTCGCACCATACCTGACGGCGGACGGTGGCAGCCTCCAATACGACTACCAAGTGCCCGCGTCGATCAATAGTGACGGCAATCTCGACGTGGGTGAGTACATCGCCTTCAGCACGATCCTCCCCGGCGATTGTTCCGGCGACTGGCGGGTTGACCCGGACGATGTGGCATGCTTCGTGGATGTCTTGCTCGGCACGGACACGGATCCACGCCATGTCGCGGCGGCCGATCTCAATGACAGCGGCACGCCGAACGGTCTGGATGTGCGGTTATTCGTGGACGAGATCATCAACGGGTAGGAACAGACGACGCCGGCGCCGCGGTCTATTCGGAATCGGCTGTCCGCGCGCGCTTGGGCGGGTTGGGATTCTCGTCACGCTCGAAATCGAATCCAAATAGCTTCGGTTCTGAAACAGCCGTCCGGCCCGACTTGGCAATCACGAGATTGGGACCTGCCTGGAACCAGCCGTCAGACGCTGCATCGAATGCCTCGCGCGAGTCATGACGCTGCAGCGGCTTGTCGTTCAAATCGACCGCACGCGCCGGTCCCAAGCGATGCGTGACCAACTGCACGACATTCTCGCGACGGTCCGGCGCGCCGGCATACGAGCCGGTGGCAAGGTCAATGATCACGCCGGCTCGGCGATCGCGCACGGCCTGAACAACCACGGTTTGTCGAACAGCGCCGTTCTGATACGCGATCGTCTCGCCGTCATCCTCGATCAACGTGAACTGGCTCATGCCGTCCACGATGTTCGATCCCGACATGCCCCGGACATCGTGTGCATAGACGCGTACGATCACTTCATCCCGCCGGCTGCCATCAGTGCGCTGGCCCATGATGTTCATGGTCATCTCGTCGACGTGCATCAGCGGGATGATCGCGCCTGCTCGGGCGAACATCGGGAGCCGGAAGATGCCGTCGATGTATAGCGGCACATCGCTCACCCACTCGCCGCGGCTTTCGATCCACTCGTTCGTGTGATAATTGATCCACGTGCCTGCGGGAAGATAGACATCCGTCTCCGTCTTCCCGTGCTCGGCCACGGCCGCGACGAGCAGGTCTCGCCCGAGCATCTTCTGCCCGCCCATCTCGCGGACGTTCGGGTCGTGTTGGTAGTAGAACACAGGTGGCGGCATGACGGGTTCACCGTACAAGTACGCCAAATGGGCGAGCGAATACAGGTATGGCGACAGTTCGTACCGCAGGCGGATATTCGCAAGGTTGCTCGCGAGGTTGCCAATGCGGTCCGGTGCCGTCTCGTGCTTGTTTTTCGTGTTCGCGGTGTGCGGCCGGACCGGCACGTCAAATGCCGCGCCGTTGGCGAACCACTGCGTGTACATCTCGTCGAGGTCGCCCTCGTTCGACCATCGTTGAAACCCACCGATGTCCGCGCCGAAATAGTCGACACCCGAGAACGACATGTGCATCTGGGCATTGAAGTGCGTCCTCAGTTGACACAACCTCGACCCGATGTCGCCCGACCACATACTCGCGCCAAATCGCTGAATACCCGATGTCCCCGAACGCGACATGATGAACGGCCGACGCTCGACGCCGTGTCGCGCATAACCGCGATGGATGCTCTGGGCCCATCGGAAGTTATAGATGTTGTGTACACTGCGTTGATCGTGTTGGGCGAATTCCGGAAAGCCGTGGTAGCGTCCGTCCGGATCGAATGCCTCGGGCTCGCCCAGGTCCGTCCAATGTCCCAGGATGCCGTCCTCGATCAACGGCTGGCGCTTCAGATCATGCCAGGAATCGGCGGCTGCGGAGTTCGTCCAGTCGACCATGCCACCTTTGCCCCACCAGGCCGACAGATGCATCGGCGCTTCAAGCTCAGCAGTTGCGTTAGGTGTCCCGCCACTCGATGATGGATTCTCGCCTTCACTGCTGTCGCCGTGCCCGCTGCCGTCGCGCACGAGGTATCCGCGTTCGGCGAGCATCGCGTGTTCGGGCAGGCCTCGACTGACATAGGATTCCTCGATCACCATTAGACCGATGCCGTGTTCCGTCGCCAGTTGAGCGATCTTGCCGGCCGAGTCAGGAAAATGGTCTGCATCCCACGTCAGCGATCCCATTCCGTCGCCCTCGGGCGTCGGCGCAACCCCCCCAAACCACTGCAAGTCGAGCACGAATCCATCGACGGGAAACTTGTTTGCTCGCAGGGTGGCGAGTTTGTCGTCAAGCTCAGCCCAGTCGTCGTAGCCGAACTCGGATACCCACAAGCCGAACATCTTCTTCGGCGGCACCGGCGGTCGGCCGACCAGCTCCATGTAGTCGCGGCGGAGGTCCGGCAGGTCAGGCCCCGTCATCACATACCACCGAACGGGATCGCCGGACGTATCGAGCGTCCAGTGGTCGCCCGTGAAATCCCACGTCTGTGCGGGCACATGGTCGACGAACAGGGCATAATTGCCCTCCGTTTCGCCGACGGCATACATGATCGGAAACTGCGCATTGCCGACGTTGCCTTTCTTCTCCTCGAACAACACGATCTGGTTGCCGAATTCGCAGCCCGGTGTCCGGACGCGCCCGAGCCAGTCACCGTTGGCGTCCCCCGGTGTGATGAACTGTTCGCCCAATCCGTAGACGTGCCGCATGGCATTCGGCGCAATGATCAGGCGCTGGCCGCCAAGCCTGCGCCGATCCGGGCGAATCGTCGTCAACTCCATCTCGCGCGTCGCGGTCTTGTCAATGACCGTGACGGCGAGCGAGTGCGGCTCCACCACAACGCGCATATCTGTCGTTTCGATCCCATGTTCGTCGTTGTCGCGGATCCACGTCGGTCCGGGATGGTCCGTCTTCGACACCATCGGTGTCGTCCATACCCGCTGCTTCGGATCGAACGTGTTCGATGTTCCCTCCGACAGTTCGAAATGAACCAGGTCGTCATCGAGCACCTCGACCACAAGATGCCGATCCGCTGACGAGTACAAGTAACGGCACACGCCCGGTCGCTCTTTCGACTGGCACCCCCCCACGGCGCCGAGCCAGCAGATGGATATCGCGCAGGCCCACATGAACGAGCCCGCTGGGCCTCTCACTATTCGCGTCATCTCGAAAACACCCTCAGTCGTGTGACAATCACTCGCCCATTGCCGCAACTGGATCGTGCGCGGGCGGTGCGCCCGTACCTACCGGCAAACGAGCACGGCGACATGCGAGCGCATACCGTCACGATTTTGCGTCATTCGACAACGTGGAAGTCTAACATCGAAACGATCGGCCTACGACTATGGGCTGCGGCTGCGAGTGTAGCGTTGGCCCCCTGTGGCCGACGTAGGCGCGGAGGGATTTCTCC
>JAUVGW010000371.1 GCA_030593565.1 Phycisphaerae bacterium
TCACACAGACACGATCCTATCTCATGGCGACACAGAAGAGACCTGATATTGTCCGCGCCTACTTTCAGGAGGCTCACGTCAATTACGCAGCGGAGTGACACTATTCATACATGTTCACATAATCAGGTTCGGAGTAGTATGAACTCTGGGCCATCGTCTTGCGCAACCTGAAAATCCTACACGAGCCTGGAGTCAGAAATCCGCGAGAGCGGAGTTGCCGCGCCACGTAAACGATGCGCCATGAATCAAAGAATGAAACGATCTCAAAGTTAGATTAAAAAACGCTTAGGGGTTTTACCGCTTTTTGTTGACACAATGCGCGAAGCCCCGTACACTCGCGTTCCGATACAATGTTGCCGGATGACGACCTCGGATTGCCCGCGTCGTCAGCTAGTAGCCTCGCGGTTTTATCAAGGAGAAGTATAAATGAACAAGTGTAGTTGGATTACGAGTCTGCTGATGTGTGTGGCGGCGGCGGTCGTTCTTTCGGGCACAGCCTGCCCGGTCAACCCGACCGTCCCAGCCGACTATACGAACGCGGACTCGGCTCGCGGGGGCGCTCTGTATGACAAGTATTGGAGTGTGACCGGTGTCACCGCGACGGAGCCCGCCACGGACCATGCGTTGTGGGCGTCGCGCCCTGACATGACCACCAACACCCGGACGGGGGCCGATACGTGGCGATGCAAGGAATGCCATGGCTGGGACTACAAGGGTGTCAGCGGCGCGTATAGCAGCGGCAGCCACAAGACAGGCATCGCCGGTATCTACGGATTGACAAAGACCGCGCAGGAGGTCTTCGACCTGATCAAGACAGGCCACGGTTATGGTGCCGCGGGGTTGAGTGACGCTGACATTTGGGATCTGACGAAGTTCGTGCTTGAGGGCCAGATTGACACGGACACGATCATTGACGGCACCGGCGCTTTCACCGGCAGCGCCGTCACGGGCGCATTGCTCTACGCTGCCGGCATTGGCGGCAACACTGCGTGCCTGGTGTGCCACGGCATCGATGGGAAAACGGTTCCGCCCGGCGCCGATGCGACCTTCGACGAGTGGGTCGGGAAACTCGCCAACGACAACCCGGCGGAGTTCCAGCACAAGGTCAGATTCGGGCATCCGGGCTCGTCGATGCCGGCCGCGGCCGCAGGCACCGGTACGACCCAGGACGTCAGCGACGTCAGCACCTATGCGCAGGCTTTGCCACAAAGCTGATCGCCCCGGAGAGTATTGACCGCTCCGTTCCAGGACAGGGCCAATGCGTCGAGCATCCCCGGTTCGCTCGCGGGGAGATGTGTGCAGGTACGGACGTATTACGCGGCCGATGCTTGGGCAGTCGATGTCTCGGGGGCCGGGTTCGTGTCACCGTTGCCGAGGGCATAACTGGTTCGGGGTTGGGAGCGACGTTGACGCCGCCGAGCATCAAGCCGGGCCTCCATTATCCATGGCTCGCGTACAAGGCAGAGCTGGACAGCGAGGTTTCGTGGAGGGTGGTGAGTGTGCCGCTGTTGATGCCCCTCGTCGTCGTTGCCATCCCCACGGCCATCCTATGGCGTCGCGACCGCCGACGTATCCCGCCGGGCATTGTCGGAAGTGCGGCTACAATCTGACTGGCAACGTGTCGGGGCGGTGTCCGGCACGAGGGTCGCAGATGAGCCGTTGGGGCCGGAGGCGGCAGCACCAGGTCCGCGGGTGGTACGGGTAAACCGTTCGCCCCCCTACCGGCCCCTGTACGCGTTGCCCGTTCGTGGGGAGAAGTCTCTCCGGACGTCAAGACTCTTCTCAACATTCCGCTTCCCAGAAGTGTCGTGGGGCGGTAAGCTCACCGATACCGACGCCGCCGGGCGGAACTGTCGGCAAACACGGCGTGATCTTCGGGTACGATGGCGGTCACGCAGGCGGTAATTGGGATATCCCGGCGAATGCCACGCTGGGCTACCGGAAAAAGAAGGGAGGCCGAAGATGAGCAAGTGGCATGTTCAAGCGTGTACGGCTGCTGTGGCGTTGGCTATCACTTCCTGCCAGGAATCTGGGGTGGGTTTTCCTCCCTTGCTGAAAGCCGGTGCGATGGCCAGTGCCGTAACCGTGCAGCACATCGAGGACTTCGAGGATGACTCCGGCTCCGGGGCCGGTGGCTTCGCTGATTCCGTGTTTATTCACACCGTCTCGACGACGATGGTCGTTGACGAAGCGAGTTGGACCCCCGTCGCACCGTTCCCCTCGCCGACCCACGCCCTGTTCCTCCCCGAAATAAGCATCGACACGGTGACCTTCTCCCTGAACTCAGGCGAGGTTGTTGACCACGCCGGCGTCTGGGGCAACACCTTCTACGGGGACGCCTTCGTCGATTTCTATGGTACCCAGGACGAGCTGTGGTTCGTCTTGCCTTCGGGCCAAGCAGGCTGGCAATTCGTAGAGGCGGCCAGTACCGACGTGGGTATCCACGGTCAGCCGCTCGGCGAGATCGTTGCGGTCGCGCTCACTGGTTACGAAGGCATGTTCGACGACTTGACCATCGACCTAGCCGCGGCGGTGGATTTAGACATCGCCCGCTTCCAGGTGAGCAAGCACTTCAGTCTCGCCCACGGACAGGCTGCGATCAAAATCAAACTGGTGGTCAAGAACAACGGCACGGTCGACCAGCCGCGGGACGCGACGGTTGTCGGCCAGCAGGGCGGGGTGCAAATCTATAACCAGACCATGGCGGTGTCCGACCCCCCCGGAGGCGGGAGGACCGCGTGGGTCTTTCCACCCTTCACGCCGGCGGTCCCCGAAGGCATCGTCTGGACCGCGACCATCGCAGACGACGATCCCGACATCGACCACGAGTCGGCAACCACCAAGGTCGTACCCTAGTGCATCGCCACACATGAATCTGCGGGTAGCGTCGGCCCCCTGTGGCCGACGTAAAATGTGGAGGGTGTCCTCCTCGCATACGTCAGCCTCAGGGGGCCGACGCTACTACCCGCACCTTTTCGCGTGGCGATGCACTAGCAGCCCGTGGTAAAAGTCGGCGGCGACCATGGACTGTAGCGGCCGACCCCCGGGTCGGCCGGAGAGTACGGGAAAACAGTCGCTCACGGGCTCGGCCGACACGGGGGTCGGCCGCTACATTACTTTTGCCACGGGCTGTTAGCGTGAAAGTTTCGTCGCCGAGGAAATCCAGGGTATGCGGATGCTGGGTGCCCTGTGCACCGCGGGCGGCAGCGCCGCGCCCCCTGTGTTACAGAGGGCGACGCCGCGGCCCAGGGTCCCGGTCAAATGCAGGCGGCCGGGATGATACGACCCGGGCCCGGCGAGGGGCGTCGGGTAGAGCGTGAAGCGTTTGGCCTACCGCCTGCGGCGAAGCAGCATCAGCCCGCCGAGAATCAACAGGTTCAACGTGGCCGGCTCGGGAATCGCTGCCCACTCAATACTGCGGTCGGTCATCTCAAGCCCCGTCGCGTTCTCGTTGCCGTAGCCGCTGGTGTGACCGAAGAACGGCGTGCCGACGACGCGCCGGCTGTTATGCACGAGCAGCGCGGCTCCGTCCGGTCCGTTGCCGAGGGTCGTTGTACCTGCTCCCGGGCTGTCGAAGTACGACATGTAGGTGTAGCCCAGGTTGTGTGTGCCAAGCGACAAGTTCTGAGTGATGAAGTGGGAGTTGTCGATGACGTTCAGGTCTGTTGGCGACTGGTAGTGCATGCTGCCGCCGGTTATCAGTCCCAACGCAGTAGCGGTCGCGAGCACGTCGGCACCGCCGCGGAGGAACACAACTCCAACGTCACTGGCGTCGACGGCGGTGACCAGATTCTGGAGGTCCGCTGGGTCGTCACTGCCAAACTCAAATGCGACGACGTCGTACGGCGAGTAGTCGAACGACGCATCCCACGTGCTCGCATCCGATTGCGTTACCGTGTGTCCAAGGCCCGTCAACCTCGGTTCTGCGTCCAGGATTCCGTCGGCGACGAGTACCATGGAGGCCCCCGCTGAAGATACCGCGAACAGACATAGAACAATCGCAATGGGAAACAGGTTCGTCTTCATTAAATCCTCTCCTCAAAAAAGCCAACTTCAGATCCAGGAGGGTCGTTCCAGCGCCGGCCGGTCAGAGCCCTCGACAAGTAATAGTGAGAACCCACCTCGTGAGCCTCTCTCTCGACAACACTGATGGCTCTCTCGCCTGTGGGGGAAGCTCACTGTCCCACTCGCAAAGAGCCATGATGCACCTGTGCATCCTATTTCCCCCCTCCGTTCAGACGTGGCTTCCCGTCCTGTGCCCGCAAGAAACAGGCGTGTAATTAACCAAGCAGGTCGGTGATGAATGCAGCCACGTCACCCTCCAACGTGCCGGTGTCGTAGTCCGCACAAGCTTCATTGTCGCCCAGTTCCGGGTTACCGAGCTTGACGCGGCTGAACCCTGCGATGTCGGCTCCATCCACGACCCCGCTTCCGTCGACATCGCCCAGCAGCGCGCAAGCAGGCCCGGGAACTTGGACGACACGGAACCCCGCACCGTCGCCCTGCCACGACGGGCTGGTGTATTCGCGGAACCCGGCATCCAGGCGGTCGACGGTGGCGCCGTACTCACCGCCCCGTAGTCCGCGAGCCCAACCGTACAGGATACTTTCATGCCACTCCATGACGTTCCCGCCCTGGTCGAATGTATCGTACGGACTCTCGCTGTTCTCGTGGGCGCCGGCCTCCGTGCGATAGTATGGGGCGCAGATGGTGCAGCCGTCGGGGGCGGGGCCGCCGATGGTGAACGTCGCGTTGTTACCCGGGTCGGGATCGATCAGATTGTGGCTCGGCGTGCTGTCGCTGCTGGTCGGATAGTCGAAGTAGTTGCCCGTGACACCGTCGTTCTTGTGATATGCTGTCTTGTACCATTCATCCTCGCTAGGTAGCCACCAGTTCGCGTCAGGGCTCCTGACGATCGAGCTGCCGCGATCGCCATTGTAGCCGTTGAGCGGAT
>JAUVGW010000047.1 GCA_030593565.1 Phycisphaerae bacterium
TCACACAGACACGATCCTATCTCATGGCGACACAGAAGAGACCTGATATTGTCCGCGCCTACTTTCAGGAGGCTCACGTCAATTACGCAGCGGAGTGACACTATTCATACATGTTCACATAATCAGGTTCGGAGTAGTAGCCGCCCCGGCAGGGGCGGAGGAAGATTCGCAGTGGTTGTATCAAACCCGAGGATTGGGCGGCTTCGTCCGCCCCTGCCGGGGCGGGATCGGCTGGGGCCAACCTGAACCACGGGTTCCACTCCGCTCCACCCGTGGCAACTCGCCTCAGCCCCTCCGGGGCCAAGATGTTCACAGCCGCAAACTCCCGGTCGATCTCGCGTCGTGCCGGCGCGGAATCGACGCAGGCAGACCGACGGCCCCTCGGTCGTGCCCTTTCCCTTCTGACATATTGCTTGCTCACCGTTTCGCTTCGGCGGCGGCGAACCGTTTGTTGAATGCCACATCCGCCAAACGGCAACCCGCGCGGAGGCGGATTCCGGTTCTTGGCCGTTCAAACGGCAGGCGGCGTTGCAACCATTGCAGCGACAACATGTTAGCGCCGACCAGCCTTGGACGCCACCGGGCGACCGTCTGGACGATATGCCACGAGACAGCACATCTCGGTCGCTGTTCCAGACTCAATCTGTTGCGATATTCCTGCTTGTAACGCCAGCGTGTAGCGCTCATAATCGGTGCCTAGGTTGACTGACGGTACACGAAAACTACAACGGTAGCGGACGGTCGATATTATTCAGGTCAAGAACAACACACTCAATCAGCAAAGACAGGAAGGAGCCTGTATGGATCCGGTTTTTTTGAACTGCCAGTTTTCGCTGGGGGCATTCTCGGGCGAGCGCGTTTTCGAAGTTAAGCAATTGAACGGCGAAACGTACATCGGGCTATCCCCGCTCCATTACTGTTATCACCAAGAGGGCAGAGGGCTCGGACCAACGGAACCTCAGCAGGGCGCTCCCCTCAATGGGAAACTCGTCGCCCGAAAGATTGGCGTCGTGATGGAAGGTGCGCGGGTTGCGATACCAGATGGACGGGCGATTACCGTGCGGCTCGATCTGATTTCGAAACGGCCACTGGGAGAGGCACATGTTTCTGTCTGACCGTGAAATGTTATACGCTATTCAATGTGGCCGGCTCATCGTCGCTCCACCCACAGAGATCGGGCCGACGTCCATTGATCTGCACCTTGACAAAGTTGAACAAGCCAAGGTTTGGGATATCGACAAACTCGCTCAGCACAATCGGGATCATGGCCACCCGGAACGCGAACTGCGCATCGGCCAGTGCAACTACGGGAAGATGTCCCAGGAGTACCATGTCTCGCCTTCTGAGAATCAGGACGCACGCGTCTTTTGCCGTAACCGGCAGATTATTGTGAAGCCTCTCGGTTTTGTCTTGTGGCAGACCAAGGAGGTGGTGGGGACGCCAGAAGAAGACGCCGACCTAATCTGCTTCGTCAATGGTAAGAGCACTCGCGCCAGAACCGGGCTCGTCGTTCACTTGACCGCTCCGACTATTCACACGAGTTGGTCGGGGAACATCACATTGGAGATGGTCAATCTTGGCCCGCTTGACATCGTCCTGCAGGAAGACGATGTCGTCGCACAGCTGACCGTTGCCAAGGTAACGAGCATCCCGAAAAGGAACATGGTCGAAACTGGATCGGCTACATTCGGGCAAACGGGGGTCGGCGGTGCGCCGAATGCCAACACTCCGTGAGCAGTGCCTTTGCGACGCGAGCATTCCGGGCTAACCGGTAACCTTCGCCGGGCTTCCGGGGAAGAGCGCCGGATGTCCGGCGAAGAGTCCCGGAGCCCCGGGGATGGTTGCCGGAGCCCCGGCCGCGTGCCCTGAATGGGCGCGGGCGCCTTGCCGATCGGCATGCCAAGCTTGCCCTTGACCGATCCCATCGCAAGCCCTACTATTTGCCGAACATCGGGACTCAGGGCTGGGAGGTTCCAGTCCGTCAGTTCGATAGAGAGGTGGCTACCAATGTCGGCAGCAAAGGTAAGCGTGAACAAGTCACAGGCCGTACGCAACTACATCAAGGCTCATCCCCGCGCCAAGAACGCGACTATCGCGGAAGCCCTGCGCAAGGATGGGGTCGAGGTTAACACAGCATACGTTGCCAACGTTAAGCACAAGAAGAAAGCAGCCCGGCGGACGAAATCCAGCAAAAAGAAGAGGCGGCAGGGCGCGGGCGCAGCGCCACAAGGCAAGTTCAACTACCCCAGGCATTCGTTGGA
Organism: Phycisphaerae bacterium; assembly: GCA_030593565.1. Classification (GTDB taxonomy): domain Bacteria; phylum Planctomycetota; class Phycisphaerae; order UBA1845; family UTPLA1; genus JAFGQA01. The sequence continues at coordinate 2,262 of JAUVGW010000047.1, forward strand.
TAAGGTGCTGCGCATTCCAAAGGGAATACTCGAGCAGAACGCGGGGAAAGAGTGCACGGTCAGGGACGCCGCGCGGTTCCTCAGCATCAAGTACTCCGGCCCGTTTTCCTCTGAGATCAGTTCAGCGATCAAGTTCGGTTTGCTCGAGAGGCCGAGCACGGGAAAAGTCGCGGTTTCCGATCTGGCCAAGCAGATACTGCGTCCTCAGGAATCAGGTGACGAACTGAAAGGCCTGCGTGACGCCGTCTTGAAGGCACCGGTCTTATCCGATGTGTACAACCACTACCGCGGAGAGAACCTGCCGGGTGACGAGTTCTTCGGACACGCGCTCGCGGACAAGTTCGGAATCCCGCGAGATAAGGTCTCCGAGTTCTCGGCCGTTTTCACAGAGACGCTCCAAAAGGCAAAGCTGCTGGAAGAACACAACGACAAGTTCAGGGTCGTCGACTTCTCGGCTGAACCCGTTTCTGCGACCGGCCAATCCGCTCAACTCAAGAAACTCGGAAAGTCAGTTACTGTAGACGCCAATGATAGTTGTTTCGTCATGATGCCGTTTGCGAAGCCGCACGGCGACTACTATTCCACGATCTACGAGCCGGCCATAAGCAAGGCTGGTTTGAGACCAGTACGTGCTGATAATGAGATTTTCGGTGCCGGAAAGATTATGGATCAAGTGTGGTCTGGGATCGCGTCGGCCAAGGTTCTGGTTGCGGAGATGACCACGAAGAACGCGAACGTCTTTTATGAACTGGGCTTGGCTCACGCGCTGAAAAAACCCGTGGTTCTCGTATCCTCGAACGAGGAAGACGTGCCATTTGACCTACAACACATCAGAGTGATCTACTACGATGTAAATGATCCGTTCTGGGGCCAGAAACTGCTGGAAAAAGTCGCCGAGAACATCCTCTCGGCTATCCAGGACCCGGAAGAGGCCATCTTCAAAGGAATGCCGGAGGGCGGGACAGGATAGCAGTTGGTTTTTCACATCCGATACAGGGGGTCGGATGCTACGAAACTCGACACGGGAGGCGAACGCTGACCGCTGACAGCTTCCCTCCCGCGGAGCGCTGATCAATACTACAAGATGACCAAGGAAACGCCCCAGCCGTCGCCTTGCCCGACGCAAGGCCAAAAGTTTGCGGCAGTTTGCGGCAGTTCGCACTTTTCTGCTGCAAACGGAGGGAAAATCGACGCCATGTAAGACAACCAAAACCTGATGCGCGCCGAAAAAGAAAAAATATTCCGCCGTCTTCGGCAAGACCGACGCCGGGTTACGCATCGATGGAAATGTGTGCCGGGTGCCATGTCTTCACGGGCGAAGCCCGGGCAGGCATGTCTTCCCCGATATCCGCATGCTTACCCGCGACTTCGTCGCGTGAAAGCATGGCACTCCGCTCGTGCGAGATTCCCATCTCGCACGCATTCTTCGCAGGATTCCCATCCTGCGGGACCACGGGAAAGGATTCCCGTCGGGGTGGGTGCGAGAAAGGATTCTCGCACCAGCGACGACACCAGGCCGCACTGCTCATAGAGCAGTAACACACGGAATCGTCAATCGAGCATGTGGCCGAGCTTTGTTCGCTTTGTTTCCAAATAGCGGCGGTTCGTGCTGTTCGGTTCGATCTTGATCGGGGCCTGCTCCATGACGTCCAGCCCGTATACTCGCAGCCGGCTCAACTTTTTCGGGTTATTCGTCAGCACGCGGATTTGCTTGAGACCGAGGTCACGCAGAATCTGGGCGCCGGTGCCGTAGTCGCGCTTGTCCGCCGGGAAACCGAGGTGTTCGTTTGCCTCCACTGTATCAAGCCCCTCGTCCTGAAGACGATAGGCGTGCAACTTATTGAGCAAGCCGATTCCGCGGCCTTCCTGGTGCAGATAGACGATGACGCCTTCGCCCTCCCGGCCGATCAGTTCCATCGCCTGTTGGAGTTGCTCGCCGCAGTCGCAGCGATAGGAGCCCAGCACATCGCCCGTCAGGCACTGCGAATGGACCCGCACGAGAATCGGGTGATCCACCACCACGGCCTCGCCGGCATCGTCGATCTTCCCGATCTCCCCCATGGACAGGGCAATGTGCGGTTCCGCATCGAGGATCGACTTGTATCCGTGGAGCGTCCACTTGCCCCAGCGGTTCTCCATCGGAATCGACTCCACGCGCATCACGGAACGTTCGCGTTGCAGGCGGTATTCCACGAGCTTCGCGATCGTGCAGATCTTCAGGTCGTGCTTCTTGGCAAAGGAGGACAGTTCGTCCAGGCGGGCGACCGCCCCGTCTTCCTTCAATACCTCGATGATAACGCCGGCCGGTTTCAGGCCGGCGAGTTGCGCCAGGTCAATACTCGCCTCGGTGTGGCCCGCTCGAACCAGGACGCCACCCTGCCTGCCTTTCAGCGGGCTGATGTGTCCCGGCCGGCGCAAATCCGCCGGCTTGGCAACGTCGTCGAGGCAACGGTGAATCGTGGCGCATCGGTCCGACGCGCTCACGCCGGTCGTCACGCCGAATTCGGGCGCTGCATCGATCGACACGGTGAACGCGGTTCCGTGTTCCGCCGTGTTCTCGGCCGCTTGGGGATACAGGTGCAGGCGTTCGCACTGCTCCGCGGTCAAGGCGAGGCAAAGCTTGCCCGCCGCCTTTCGGATCATGAAGTTGATCATCTGCGGCGTGATCATCTCGGCCGCGCAGACGAGGTCCCCCTCGTTCTCGCGATCCTCGTCGTCCACCAGCACGATGAACCGGCCCGCCTTGAGTTCCTCAAGCGCCTCCGGTATCGAGCTGAACACGGAATCGTCAACGTTCATCTATGGCCTCTCCATCTTGATCTCGCGACGTCTGCGCCGCCGCCGCCATGAACCGACTCCCCAGTCGGACATAATCGCACACAGCACCCACGGCCAACGCCGTCGCCGCATACCAGAATACCTGCGGAAGCCACGAAAGCCAAACCGGCAGGTCCAACCAGACGAGTACGCTCAGCACCATCACGAGTTGCACGACCGTGCAGCATTTGCCCAGGAGCCGGGGCTGGATGAAGATCCGGCCCGTCGCCAGGCGAACGACCGCAAATCCGACGCTCACAACGATGTCCTTTCCGACCGCGACCGCGGCGACCCATGTCGGCAGCCGTCGAATTCCCTCGCCCGTCTCGCCTGATGTGTCGTGAATCCCGACGACGCACAGGATCAAGACCGCGACGGTAATCAATACCTTGTCCGCCAACGGGTCCAGGAACTTGCCCAACACTGACTCGTCGTTGAGACGCCGGGCAAGATATCCGTCCAAGGCGTCGCTGAACGCCATCACACCGAAGATGGCCACCGCGAGCCAACGCAGCCATGTCTGCTCCGGCTCATCGAGATACAGCAAGCACAGGGCAAACGGCCAGATCAGCAGCAATCGCCCGATCGTGATCCGGTTGGGCCAGCCGAGATGAAGCGAGCTGTTCACGACGGTCCACCTTTTCGACCCCTGTCCCATCGTAAAGGCACGAGATGCCTCGGACAACACGTCCCCACGATTAACGGGGCACAGGCCTTGTCTGGATTACTATTGACCCTTGAATGGCCATTTGAACATCCCGCATCCACCGGAAGCCCATGGATTGCGATCCATGGGCTTGGCGACGCACGGGTAGGCACATGTGGTCGATGCATGATATAATGGAAACTTGCGCGGCACGGAGCCGCAAGGAACAAAAGGAAGCTACATCGTGTCATCGAACGCTGGTCTGTTAACGCCTGAACAACGCGCCGAACGCGACGCCGCCATCGTCGAATTCGTCCAGCGATATGCACCGGGATCGGGGGGCGACTCCTATGGCAACATGCTACGGACCATCTGCCGCATGTCCAGGGACGGCACCAGCACCGCGGACGTGAAGCTGGTCGACCGGGCATTAGGCGAACTCCGCTACGCTTTCAAGATATTCGCCCCCTACGAAGACATCCCGAAGGTCACGATCTTCGGCTCAAGCCGCACGCCTGAAGACCACCCCGAGTACCTCGCGGCCGTCGCGTTCGCGGAGCGTATGCGACAGTGCAATTGGATGGTCATCACCGGCGCCGGCGACGGCATCATGAAGGCCGGCCACGGCGGCGCCGGCAAGGAGGCGTCGTTTGGCGTCGCTATCCGCCTGCCCTTCGAGCAGCGGACGAACGACATCATCGAGGGCGACAAGAAGCTCGTGAACTTCAAGTATTTCTTTACGCGCAAGCTCGTGTTTACAAAGGAGGCCAAGGCCGTCGCGCTCTTCCCCGGCGGCTTCGGCACGCAGGACGAGGGCTTCGAGGTCATGACGCTCGTCCAGACGGGCAAGACGCTCCTGCTGCCTATCGTGCTCATCGATGCCCCGGGCGGCACCTACTGGCAACACTGGCGGACCTACGTCAAGGCGGAACTACTTCATGCCGGCATGATCGACGAGGAAGACATGCACCTCCTCAAGGTCACGGACAACGTCGAAGATGCCGTCCAGGATATCCTTCAATTTTACCGCCGGTTCCACTCATACCGATACGTGAAGGAGAAGATGGTCATTCGAATGAAGACGCCGCTGCCCGACGATGCCGTCGCCCACTTGCAGAAGGAGTTTTCCGACATTCTCGATACCGGCACGATATTCCCAAGCGGCGCTCTCAAGGAAGAAGGCAACGACGTACCCGACCTGCCGCGACTCGTCTTGCAGTTCAACCGGCGATCGCACGGCCGCTTGAGGCAAATGGTCAACTTCATCAATGCCGCCGACTCGGTACCGCAGTCAGCCGGACAATCACAGGGCTACTAGTGTGGCGTCATCGTCGTTCTGTCGGATTCGTGTACGACGACCGTGACGGAATCCAGTATGCCGATGTCATGTTCGCAGCACCGGGCACACAGACAAGGTGATCTCGTGAAGCCGTTCCGCACTATCCTGTTTGCGTTCCTTCTGCTGGCGCCGCCGGCTGCTACCGCCGTCAGTACCAGGCTCCTCCGGTATCCAAACCGCTTCGCGACGGTCATCCCTGGAAAGCTCTACCGCGGCGGGTTCCCCTCCGCCGCGCATATCGCCAACCTGCACCGAGATTTCGGGATCAGGACCGTGATCAGCCTGACCGACGACGGCTCCGAACCGAAGTACACGCAGGAGCGCCGAGCCGTCGACAAGGCGGCCATGCAGTTCTACCGGTTTCCCATGCCGGGCAACGGGTGCGGCGACTTCGTGAAGCTTGATGCGGCGGCCGCCACCATTGATGCCGCCCTGGCCGACGCAAACAAGTCGCCTGTCTTTTTCCACTGTGCAGCCGGCAAGCAGCGATCCAACGCCGTCCTTGCGGCGTATCGAATCCGGCGTTGCGGCTGGTCGATCGACCAGGCCCTCGCCGAACTGCAAACCGACCACGAGCTCGACCCAGTAACCGAAAAGGTGCTCGTGGATCATCTGCGCGAGTACGCCGAGCAGCAATCGGACCATCCGGGCCGACCGGAAACTCAGGCGGGCGAGCGGCCATCGTGATACGACCATTCATCCCGATCCCCACGGACAGGGCCTGTTGAGAGGAATGCCATGCTGATCTTGATGGAACAAGGCGCCACCACGGAGCAAATCGCGAAGGTCTGTGAACGTGTTCAGGAGATCGGATGCACGCCCCACGAGATCCCAGGCGCGATACGCACAGCGATCGGCATCACGGGCAACAAAGGCCCGTTGGCGCCCGAGGCCTTTCACGGCCTCGATGGCGTGGCCGAGTGCGTCCCGGTCTCGAAACCTTACAAGCTCGTCAGCCGCGAGGTGAAACCCGACGCCACCATCGTCGAGGTTCGGGGCGAGAAGATCGGCGACGGTTCGATGACCGTGATCGCCGGGCCCTGTTCCGTGGAATCGCGAGACCAGATCTTCCGCACGGCCGAGGCGGTTGCCGCCTGCGGGGCGAAGTTTTTGCGGGGCGGCGCATTCAAGCCCCGCACGTCCCCCTATGCGTTCCAGGGGATGAAGGAGGAGGGCCTCCGCTTGCTCGAGGAGGTCGGCCGCGAATTCGACCTCCGCATCGTCACGGAGGTCAAGGACACCGGGACCCTCGATGCCGTCGCTGAGGTGGCCGACGTCCTTCAGATCGGTGCCCGCAACATGCAGAATTTCTCGCTGTTGGAAGCAGCCGGTCGCCTGCACAAACCGATCCTGCTCAAACGCGGCATGAGCGCCACTTTGCAGGAATTGTTCATGGCCGCCGAGTATGTGCTCGCGTTACGCAACTACAACGTGATCCTTTGTGAGCGTGGCATCCGCACGTTCGAGACAATGACGCGAAACACGTTCGATCTGTCAGCGGTGGTCATGATCAAGCACCACACCCACCTGCCCGTCATCGCCGACCCTTCGCACGGCGTCGGCATCGACTGGGCCGTCGCCCCGCTCGCCAAGGCCGCCATCGTGGCCGGCGCGGACGGCGTTATGGTGGAAGTCCACCCCGACCCGCCCAATGCCCTCTCCGACGGGCAGCAATCCCTGACCTTTGACGGGTTTAAGAAACTGATGGGCGATCTGAGCGACTTGGCAACATGGCAGGCATTACATGACTGATGCCTTGGCTCAGCCGTACCGGCCCGATGCCGACAAAAAAACCCACCCGGTCCATTAACCGGGTGGGCTCAAACCAGCGGATGGGCGAGCCGACAATCATCCACTGGCCGAAAAGCACTCAGGTCGTGGCCAGCAGGCATGGACAACTTGGCGTGTTCCTATCCCACTACACCACTAGGAACTATAATAGCATGATCCGGGCTATAAATTCCATAGTTAAGCCAAGACTTTTTTTTGCGATCAAGTAGGAGGTGCCCCGAAAAGCTGGCCGCGACACGTAAATCCTTGCCTAAAAAGATGTTGCGTTGATTGCGGGTCATGCGGGCTCTGCGCGATGAACAAGAACACGGATGGTCATAGGATATCCTTGGCCGATCGCGACGCGTCGAACCAACCGTGCGACGCTCCCGGCAGGCACGGGTCCATGACAGATTCGGCAGACGCTTCAGTACGACGAGATGTAGCGTCGCCCCCCCCCGACCGGCAGGAACCATGAAAAAACATCCGGACACTCCGCTCAACATCGCCTACCGCCGTCACGGCCGCCACTGGCGCGACCACGTCCACTGCTACCCCGTCGTCTCCCGACGAAGCGGGGGCCTATCCATCGGCATCAACCTGAACCCCGACAAGGTCTGCAACTTCGATTGTGTCTACTGTCAGGTTGACCGTAAAACACCGTCATCGAGCCGCAACGTTGACCTCGCAATGCTCCGGAACGAACTCGAGTGCTTGCTCGATATGGCGGTCGATCAATCGTTGTTCGCCCATCCGCCTCTTGACTGCCTCAGCAATGACCGACGTAGCGTCCGGGACATCGCGTTCAGCGGCGACGGCGAGCCGACCACGTGCTCGCGGTTCGCTGACGCGGTGCGCATCGCCGCCGACGCGAAACGCGCCCGCCGCCTGGACGACACGAAGATCGTCCTAATCACGAACGCAAGCTGCCTGACAAGACCCGCCGTCCGCGCCGGGCTGACGATCCTCGACGAAAACAACGGCGAAATCTGGGCAAAACTCGACGCCGGCACGCAGGCCACCTGCGAGGCGATCAACCGGTCGAATCACCCCCTCAGCCGAATCATCGAGAACATCACCGACGCCGCGCGAGCTCGGCCGATCGTCATCCAATCGTTATGGATGAACATCCACGGTACGCCGCCATCCGACGCCGAATTGCACGCCTTTACGCAGCGCATCAACGAGATCATCGCCAGCGGTGGCCGAATCAAGCTAATCCAGACCTACACCATCGCGCGCGCAACGGCGGAGCCTCATGTTGTACCTCTGTCACGGAAAGAACTCGACCGCGTAGCGACTGTCATCCAAGCGCAGGTTGGTGTGCAGCTCGAGACGTTCTATGGCACCGGCGGGTAGTCCCCCAAGCACACGGATCAGCATCTAAACAGCCACGTGGAATACCCACACAGGTCGCTACGTCGAAACGCAGTCCTATACAGACAGCCCTGATCCGTGGGGCGCTTGACCGCACCGACCGACCGCGTAGCCTTACACGCATGCAATCGCCCTCCCTCGAAACCCTCACCCTCTCCGACGGCTATCAAGCCCACGTCCGCTGGTGGCGCCCTGCGAAACCGCGCGGGGCCGTGCTGTACCTCCACGGCATCCAGTCCCACGGCGGATGGTACGTGACGTCGGCAAGTCGCCTCGCCGAACAGGGCCTGACCGTCCTGATGCCCGACCGACGCGGCAGCGGCCTGAACACCGAGCAACGCGGCCACGCCTCGTCGGCCGCCAGGTGCCTCGAAGACGCCGCCGAGGCACTCGACGCCCTCCTGCGGGAGACGCGCCGCCTCTCCGCCCACGTTGTCGGCGTCAGTTGGGGCGGCAAACTGACCGTCGCGCTGACCACCGCCGCCGCCGAGAAAGTCGAATCGATGACCCTCGTCGCGCCGGGCCTGTACACACGGCTCGACCTGACAAAAGCGGAAAAACTCCGCGTCGCCCTGGCGATGCTGCACGATCGAGACCGCCTGTTCGACATTCCCTTGAATGCCGCGGAGCTGTTCACCGCGAATCCCGAGCGAATCCGCTACGTCCGGGATGACACGCTCAAGCTCACTCGTGTCTCCGCCTCGTTCCTGCTGGCGTCTCGGCGGCTCGACCGTACGGCCTGGCGATTCGCGCAGTCCGCCTGGCGAGGGCCCGTCCACCTGTTCCTCGCCGGTCGCGACAAGATCATCGACAACGAGCGGACGCGCGATTGGCTGCGGCATCTGCCGTCCGAGGATTGCCAGGTAACCGAATACGCGGACGCCGAACACACACTCGAATTCGAGCCCGACCCTTCTCAATTCCTCCACGATATTGTCAACTGGATCGTAGATCGTTCCGATGCGCCCCGCGTACCGGGTTCATGACACAATCGGCGGGGCTGATCAGAGCCCCAAGCGTCAGCGCGGGATCTTTGTAGACAGACCGTTGGTCTTCGGACCCGCTCGCTTACGCTCGGGGCTCTTCTATGAAAGCCCGTTGCGTGTCAAGCGCAAACTCCACTATACCGGAGCCTTGGACACCGGTGGAGGCTCCGGTTCGGAGCAAGGTCGGCGGGGTCGGCGGCGGTGCGAGAATGGGCCACCACAGCTCGTCGGAGCATCGCCGCCGCAGCCCGCCAGCCGATACGCCGAACACGCCTCTGCGAACCTCTCGTGCCCGCAACGGTCCCGTCGATTCGGGTCCCGTGCCCTCGCTACCGATTCCGCAATACCCTCGCCACGCTCATTCCCAGACGTCGCCGCCGCCGTCCCATTCTTCTATCCGAGCATCTCTCGCCTTCCGACGAGATAGCCCCATTGGGTGCTTCGAGAATGCGACGGCTGCCCCATCTGATATCGAGCTTCCGACTGTCAGCCCAAGAGCCGCTCGAGCCCGCCGTCGCCTGCCTTTACGGAACAACGATCCTGCAACGCCTGGTCCGCCTCCTTGTAACACTCGGTCTGTAACCCTGCAACGACCGGTCCACCTCAAGCGGCCTGGGACGTTTTCATTTCATGGTACAACCAACGCATCCAGCGATTGGCGACTGCCACCACGATGACACTTCCCGGCTTCCCCGCCTGACGAAGTCGTTGCGCCAACGCCGACCATCGCGGATCGTAACGCTTCAAGCGATGCCCGGCCTCGATCAGCACGCTTCGCAGATCGTGGTTGCAGGCCCGGATCAGGCCCGCGTCGACCTGCCGAAGACCGCTCGATGCGTTCCGCGGCGTCAAACCGCAAAAGCGAGCCAACTGCTTGCCCGAATGGAAACGGTCGAACCGACCGACTTCCGCACACAAAACCCAGGCCGTCACGGGACCTACGCCGGGAAGAACCAATAACCGCTGAACCACCGCATCGTTCTTCGTCACCTCCTCCAGACGTCGCTCGACGACTTGGACATCGCCGTTGAGCTGCTCCAACCGATCCAAGTGCCGATCCAGTATCCAACGACTTTGCTCCGCGAGATCCACGCGTCGCATCCAGTGATACCAAGCCTTGCCCCAACGCGGAGCCGCGTACGTGCGACGATGCTCTCGCAGCAACGCCCGAATCCGAAGCTTCACGTTCCGTCGCTCGTTCACCAACTGACGGCGGTAACGAACCAGACGACGCAGTTCACGAATCCTCGGCGGCGCCAACCACACCCGAGGGACGTAGCCGACACGCTCCAAATCCGCCATAAGCCGAGCGTCGGAATAGTCCGTCTTGTCAGGATTCTGACGCAGACGATGCACATAACCCGGATGGGACAGGTCCACCGACCAACCCGTCAGGGCGATCAAACGCTCCGCGAAGTCCGCCGTGCCTTCGCAGGATTCCAACGCCACACCACGCACCCGACCGTGTCGAGCCACATAGACCGCCACCGCTTGCGGATCATTGGCACACACCCGGTTACCCAACACCTTCCCGTCGCCATCCATCACACACACCTGGACGCTCTCCTTGTGGTAGTCCAGACCCACGAAAACCGCTATACTGCACATGCTCGTTGCTCCTTTCTCAAAAAGAAAAGTTACTCAGGCCGGTCAGTATACCGGCCAGGGCAACGAGCTTTCATCCCCATCTGATCCGGTACCCGACGCGGGGGATGTCACGCGACACTTCGCTGTTTCGCGAGCCGCCGAAACTGTCACGCACCCCGCACGCCTCACGATACCGGGCCGACATTGCCAATCACCCGGCATCTCGAATAGAATGCTGCGCTCGGCCGGTGACAACCGTGGCTCGATGCCATCGTGTTCTCGCCTCCAGAAAAACGTGGAGCTAAAATGTCGCAACGTCGATTCCTCGTCACAGCCGCCTTGCCCTACTCCAACGGCCGCCTGCACGTCGGCCATGTTGCCGGCGCGTACCTTCCCGCCGACATCTTCGTGCGCTATCTTCGCTCGAGAGGCGACGACGTGCGATTCATCTGCGGCAGCGACGATAACGGCGTGGCCATCGAAATCTCAGCCGCCAAGGAAGGCACGACGCCCGCCGAACTCTCCGGCAAGTACAACGCCCGACAGAAGATCGACTTCGATGGCCTCGGCATCGAGTTCGACATCTACGGCGGCACCCACCAGCCGGACTTCGTCGATTACCACAACCGTCTGTGCCAGGAGTTCTTCAAGGCCAACTTCGACAACGGCCACTTCGTCAAGAAGACGAGCGAACAGCTCTACGACGCCGAGGCCGACAAATTCCTGCCGGACCGTTACGTCACCGGCAAGTGTTATCAACAAATGTCCGACGGCAGCCCCTGCGAACACCCCGCGGCCAACGGCGACCAGTGCGAACACTGCGGCAACAGCGTCGACCCGCTGCTGCTGATCAATCCCGTCAGCACGATCACCGGCGCCACACCGCAGCGCCGCAAGACGACGCACTGGTACCTTCAATTGGACAAGTTCCAGGGCATGTTGACCGATTGGTTCAGCCTCGTCTCGCTCGGCTGGCGGCCGATCGTCACGAACTTCGCCATGGGGTCGATCAAGACGGGCCTGCCCGAACGCGCGATGACGCGCGATCTCACGTGGGGCGTTCCCGTTCCGCTCGACGATCCCGACGCAGCCGGCAAGGTGCTGTACGTCTGGTTCGACGCGCCCATCGGCTACGTCAGCTTCACGGCAAAGCTATGCGAACAGCGCGACGGCGATTGGCAGAAGTACAAAGACTGGTGGCAGAACCCCGACTGCAAGATCTACCACTTCATCGGCGAGGACAACATCGTCTTTCACGCCCTCACGTGGCCGGCGATGCTGCTGGGCTCGCACTACACCGCCGAGGAAATACAGGTACGCGGCAGCACATACACAGCACCGAAGGAACAGGGCCATTACCAGCTACCGACGAACGTCGTCGCCAATGCCTTCCTCAACATCAAGTTCCCCGGTAAGGAAGAAGAAAAAATCAGCAAGTCCCGCGGCACGGCCGTCTGGATTCAGGATTACCTCGAGACGTTCGATCCCGATCCCCTGCGGTACTATTTGACGATCAACGCGCCGGAAGCGCAGCGCACCGCATGGAATTTCGACGACTTTGTCGAGCGCAACAACGCCGAGTTGATCGCGACGCTCGGCAACTTCATCAACCGCTGGCAGAAGATCGTCACCAACCACTTCGAACGCAAGGTCCCCGATGCTGACCGGGCCGAGCAACTCGAAGCCGATCTGCTCGCAAGCATCCGCGCTCTTCCGGATCAGGTCGCCGAAGACATCGAGGCCACGCGCTTCAAGTCGGCCCTCGGCAGAATCATGGAGGGCTTCCGCGAGTGCAATCGCTACATCGACACGCGCGAACCGTGGAAGACCCGCAAAACGGACCTGCCGCTGTGCGGCACGACGATCAACACCTGCATCCAGGCCGTCCGCACGCTCGGCGTCTTGCTCGATCCGTTTCTGCCGTTCGCCGGGGAGAAAATTCGTGCGACACTCGGCCTGTCGCGTGATCAATGGACTTGGCCCCACGCCACCGACGAACTTCCCGCGGGCCACCCCCTCGGTCCAACGCCCGAAGTCCTATTCCGCAAGCTCGATCCTGCGGAGTTCGAACAGGGTTAACAACCCGTGGCGATACCGTGGCACCGGCGTCTCGCCGGTGGGGTCACAGGCGTTTGGTGGCCCACTCATTACCCGTGGAAGTACCTCGGGATCCCCACGGGTAAGCTCCGCCGCTTAGCGCGGCTCCGCTAACCCATGCCACCCCAGTTGTCCGCTAACCCATGCCACCCCGGCTGAAAGCAAAACACGTACTTTGCGCAGATATGGCGGGTTCCGACGGTTCTGGCCGATGCAAAGGCATGACTGCTGTGTTGGCCTGGCATCCGTCCGTGGGGGCGGAGAATCTCGATCATTCGTTCGCCCTGCGTCGCATCGGCTTGTGGGGGATGCAGTTCGCCATGCGCGCCCACGAGGCGGTGATGGGACGTCGCACAACGATCCTCGCCGGTGGGTTGGCCATCTCGCAGCACTGGTCCCCACAGCGCTTGCGCGAAACGCAGTTCACCAAACTCCGCCGCCTCGTCGATCACGCCATCACCCATTGTCCCTACTATCGAGATTCACACGCACAGGGCCGCCTGCCTCCAGGCAGGATGTTGCGCGGTTTTGACGATCTCCTGAACATCGAGCTGCTCACGCGCGAGCATCTCCGTCGTCGCGCTCGGCACATGTGTTGGCGCGGCATGCCCGGCAAACGACTCGTCGACCGTTCTCGCGGAACCACCGACGAGCCGATCCCCTACTACTGGGACCGTCGCCGGCAGGCGTGGGACAAGGCCGGCCGCCTCCGCGGCTATGGTTGGCACGGTTGTCGGACGGGCGATGCCGAGTTGCACCTCTGGCCGGCCGATCCCCCGCTAACCTGGCCTTCGCGATTCAAGGAGTGGCTCCGCGCACGGCGGGACGATCTGTTCAACGAGTTGCAGGTCGATAGCTTGCACGCCTTCGAGGAGCACCTTGCGACAACCTGGCAAACCTGGCGACACTTCGATCCCGAGCTCGTGACCGCCTATCCCTCGGTCTTGGCCCGACTCGTTCAGGAAGGTCGGCGCGTCCGTTGTCGCCTCGGCAATCCAAGATTGCGACAGGTCTTTCTGACCGGGGAGCCGACCTTCCCGTGGCAGCGCGCCCTCATCGAGACCGAACTGGGCGTCCCCACTGTCCAGACCTACGGCGTTCAGGAAGCCGGCGCACTGGCATTCGCCTGTGAACGCGGCAATTGGCACATCTCGGCCGAGTCATCCATCATCGAAATCATCCGGCACGGGCATCCTGCCGCCCCGGGCGAGCTTGGCGAGGTCGTCGTGACCGGCCTGGAAAGCCTCGCCATGCCGTTGTTGCGGTATTGCACGGGCGACATTGTGCGTGCCGGGCCGGCATCGTGCACCTGTGGACGCGGGCTGCCGGTCATGCCGCCGGTGATCGCTCGCGCCGCCGATTTCCTCGAAACGGACGACGGTCGATGGATCGAGCCGCAATCCGTCCTTGAAACCCTCGGTAAAGTCCTGGAAGATGGGGCTTTCCAGGTGGTGCAGGCGGCTGATGGGTCCATCGAAGTGGGCGTGCTTCCATCGGCGGGTTCGCCGCAGCCCAGGCAGGATGCCGTCGCTGACCGCGTCCGCCGGCTTGTCGGTTCCAACGCGCGCTGTATCGTCCGCTATGTTCCGGGCCTGCGCCGCTCGATGTTTGGAAAGTGTCGCTTCGTGGTCTCGCAACGCACCGCACGGGGGCTCGCGCGGCCGATCGAGCCGATGGTGAAACGTCATGTCCAAACAACCGCCATCCCAGGATCTCAATCGGGATTCGGCCCGCGCACTTTCCGACCTACCTCCCGATGAACTGCTCGGCTACGGCCTGGCACTCGGACTCGACCTGAACAAGGACATGCCGCCGGACGACATCGTTCGCCGCGTCCGGAGTCGTCAGGAGTTGTTGATAGAACTCGAGCATGACGCCCTCCTCGACATCATCATTTGGTCACGATGGCCCGTCCGCAAGAGCGCGTCCAAGGAGGAACTCGCCCGCGAGATCGCTCGCATCGACCAGACAAACTACGACAGCCTCCCGAAGCGCGGCCTCGTGGCCCTGGCCAGACTCCGCGGCATCTCCGCCCATGAATCCGACAACGCCGAGGACGTTATCCGACGCCTCCGAAAGGCAGACGGCCCGTGGTCGCGGTTGCGGCGCAAGCGGCGTTCCGTCGTCGCGTCTTTCGTTTCAAAGCTGGTCGACCGTCCCGATAACGTGGATACGTCCGACTATCAGTTTTTGCCCGAGGACCGGACCGATGCCGCCTCGGCGCGGGAGTCCCTCAAGAACCAGATCGAGGAACACGGCCTCGTCGGCGGGCTGGCGAATCGCATCCGCGGCGCCGCGGACGACTATGTTCGCATCAAACTCGACGAGATCGAGCATCGGATCGATTCCAAACTCGACGAGATCGACAGGCGTCTCGGCGAGTGGCGCGACCGTGAGGTCGCCAATCGCCTCAAGATTCTGCGGATCACCCTGATCTTCACGGTGGTTGTTGCCGTGCTCAGCCTCGGGTATAATGTCATCAAGAAGAACGTGGATGTGGAGAGCCCCGCGAAGACGGAGCAGTCGACCGTGTCGCCGTCGCCATCGCCATCGCCGTTGCCCTGACGGGGCCGTCGGTCGCGTACGTGTTTAGCCGGGGTGGCATGGGTTAGCGGAGCCGCGCTAAGCGGCGGAGCTTACCCGTGACAAAGGAATCTCGATGTGTAGCGTCGGCCCCCCGTGGCCGACGGATGCGCGGAGGAACCCCTCAGTATTTCACGTCGGCCACGGGGGGCCGACGCTACAATCGGTGTCGCAGCCCGCGGAAACTGTCACGCACCCCAGTTGGCGAGCCGGCTGCGTGAGCACATTGACGGACGAGGCTTATGTTTGAAAAACTGACTCCGCGAATGCGCAGAATCATCGACACGTCGCAACGAATCGCCCGCGACTACGAGCAGGAGTACGTCGGCACGGAGCATCTTCTGCTGGCGATTCTCAGCGAAGGAACCGGCGTCGGCATGGAGATTCTCACCGATCGCGGTATCGACCTTGCCCGCACCAAGAAAGTCGTCGACGAACTCGTGAAGGCCAGCCTCGAGGATACGTGGGTGTTTGGTCGATTGCCCGGCTCGCCGCATTTCCGAAACGTCATGGCCGGGGCCATCGAGGAAGCCCGCCAGCTCGAGAGCAAGGTCGTTTGCAGCGAGCACCTTTTGCTCGCCCTGACCCGGGAACCCGGTAGCGTCGCCCATGCCGCGCTTGAGAAACTCGGCCTCCGGGCGGGGGCCATCCGCCTCGAAATCACGAAGCGGCTGGACCGGACCTGCGAACAATCCGATGCCGTCGGTGACAACCGATCCGGCGACTCATAGCACAGGGTGTACGTCAGGATATGGATACATGACAAAATCGGCGGGCTGCGACACCGAATGCAGCGTCGGCCCCCCGCGGCGGACCTGGAACGCGAGAACCTCTCAGCGCCTCGCGACGGCTTTCAACATTGGCAGTATAGCGCGGCTCACGGCCACGGCCAAAGTGTGGCACCGACACCGAAGGCATTGGAGCCGATTCGTGTCACCGATCAGAGCAGGCTCGTGCCGAGCCGGTCCGGGGCGACACGCCCCGGCTCTGTTAGCGACACGTCCCGGCTCTGAATCAAACACCGACGAGACGCCGGCGCCACAGTTTTCTTCGCGAGCCGCAAAGTTACTCAACATCAGTAGTACGGTGTGCATCGCCATAGCGTTGGGCTGCGGAGCAGGTTGCCGCAACGCCGGCGGCGAGCGGATTTCGTTCGGCGAATGGTGGCACAACCGAGGGGATACTGCCCGGAAAGCCAATGCCGACGCCCCTGCCGTTTCGACGGACCACCGCGCCGATGCCGACGCCACGACGGGCCACCACACCGATGCCAACGCACCAACGGACCACCACGCCGAAGTCGGCGGCCCGGCGGCCGCCGACGCGGCGCAGGATACCGATCAGCCTGACGACGTCAGTCACGGCGGCTCGGCCCGCATCTCGCCTGACGCCATCCACTCGAACGCCTTGATCGTCAACGACGAGACAATCAGCGTCGACGATATTCTCGAACCGATCCTGCCGAGAATCGAGCAACTCGCGGGGACGTTGTCCCCACGAGCATACTACCAGCAAGTCGGCGATCTCGTGCGGCAGCGCATCATCGAGGCCGTCGCGCAGAGCCTCATTTGGCGCAGGGCACAGGAGTCCATCGAGGAGGGCGCCGAGCCGCGCATCGACAAAGCCGTCGACAAGGTGGAGAAGGACCGTATCACGCGCGAGTTCAACGGCAGCGAAACGCGATACGAGAAGTACCTGACGCAGCGCGGCAAGCTTCGATCCGAGGTCCGGGAGCGGCTTCGCCGGGAGTTGATCATCAACGGCTATCTTCGGGATTACCTCCTGCCGCTCGTCCGGTCGCCTCGAAGGCAGGAATTGCGGCAATACTACGACGCGCACATGGACGAGTTCTCGAAGGCAGCGCGGCGCGAGATGTTCCTCATCGACGTGCCGATCCGAGCGTTTATCGATCCTCGAAAACCCTCCACGCAGACGGGGTGGACGGCCGCGCAGACCAAGGCCCGCCAGACCATCGAGGATGCCGCCGAGGCCCTCACGGCCGGTGATTCCTTTCAAGACGTTGTAGGGAAGCACTCACACGGCCTTCACAAGAAGGACGGCGGCGGCTGGGGCTTCATCCGAGAACCGCTGCAAGGTCGATGGGCCGCGCCGTCCAAACGCCTATTCGAGATGAAGCCGAGCGAGGTCAGCGAGATCATCGAGGCCGCCGACAGCTTCTTCATCGTCAAGGTCGGGCAGGTCGAGGTGGGCGAGTGCGTCTCGTTTCAAGACGCCCAACCCAGCATCTCGAACTCGCTGAAACAGCAACGCTTCGCGGAGCTTCGCGCCGAGTTCCTGCAAAAGGAGCTCAAACAATCCACGCTCGGCTCTCTCGACGCCTTTGTCACCGAGGTCCTCAAGTCCATCCCCCCGCCCGCCGGGTCATGATCCTCATTCGCGTCATGCTTCGCGTCCCAAAAAGACAACCGGCGTTCAATCAGCCTTGAGGGCCAAGCGAACGCCGGTTCGGATTATGGTCGACCTTGTCGTCGTGATCGGTTGCCTTCACACGCGGCAAGGACGCGTCTGTCCGTGTGGGGTTACCAAGCCGAGTAGCTCCGGCGGGTAACGGATGTTCGATTGTGATGGCCTGTCCGGCTCTTCGGGCGCGAAGTCGTGGAGCGGCTGCCATAGGTACGGGTCGTCTTGCGACCATAGGTCTTGCGAGTCGGGCTCTTGCCGACCGTGGTCTTCCTGTAGGTCGGCCGAACGGCGGACGTGAAGTTCGTGACGCTGAAGTTCTTCGTGATCCAGGTGTAACCGCCGAAGCCCCAGGTCTGCCATCTCTTGCAGCACTGCTTCAGGTCGGTCGCCACGCGAGTGGCTTCGCATTTGAGGAACTTCCGCTCGGTCGGATTGGTCGAACTCTTGCATCGTCGCTTGAATCGGTTGAACATCGACTGCTTTCGCTTGATGTCCGCCTGGAAGTTCGTCTTGGTGTAGTTGCATTTCTTGACTGTCATAATTCATTCCTTTCGAGTCGATCAACTCCCCCGGTCCGGTACCGGGGCATGGCTCCCTCGTCGGCCACAACATCCGGCGAGTTAAGATACTTGCGATCATTTTCATACGCCGAATTGCCCGAAAGCATCGAAGATTCACGTTCCGCCCGGCAAATGTCGTCGTAACTGCCTGTATATCAATCAGTTATGGCGACCTGCCGCGCCGACTCCTACTCGCTCCGGCAAAGCCGTAAATAGCCGAACAGTTTGCCGCACCGGTGCAAACCGCAAAGTCGAAACGACGTTTCGCGATTACAGCAAACGCGTGCTTCGGCCGGACGCTCCGGTGCGGCGAGATGTAGCGTCGCCCCCCCCGACCGAAATCAACCGATTCCGTCGTCTAGGAACTGTTTCAGAATCCCATGTGGCACCGGCGTCTCGCCGGTGGATTGGGCGATTCACCGAAACTTCTCTCGTTCTTCTTCATAGGCAGAGGCCTGTGCCACAGTTCTGAAACAGAGCGTTGGCCGCCGAAACTGTCACGGACCCGTCTCGCGCTTCCGCCCACAAGACCCGTGGACACGTTCGCCCCTCTCGATTAGGTACTATCGCATGAACACTCACCGGATTCCCCAAGTTGCCGTCATCGGTTCCAGCGAAGCCGACCCGACCATGCTCGACATAGCCGAGCAAGCCGGCGCCCTCGTCGCCAGGCTCGGCGCCGCCGTCGTTACCGGCGGCCGAGGCGGCGTCATGGCCGCCGCATCCAGGGGCTGTGCGGAAGCCGGCGGTACCGTCATCGCCGTCACACCGCACAAGAACATGGAC
>JAUVGW010000062.1 GCA_030593565.1 Phycisphaerae bacterium
TCACACAGACACGATCCTATCTCATGGCGACACAGAAGAGACCTGATATTGTCCGCGCCTACTTTCAGGAGGCTCACGTCAATTACGCAGCGGAGTGACACTATTCATACATGTTCACATAATCAGGTTCGGAGTAGTAAGATGAACCTCGGGATGTATGACCACCTGCTCGACTCATATAACGAGTCGATCAAGGAGGCGCTGTGACCAGAGCAATGACGTTTTCCATTGTGGTAGACGGGATGTCGATCTGATGATGGGATTTGATTGCCTGATAAGTCCTGAAGTGTCCTGATCCTAATGAATCGATCCGATCACTCCGCCAAGACATGACATCCATAAGAAGGAGCCCGCGAATGTTACCGGAGAAGCAGCACAAATCGTTCGAGGCGTTCTACGATTCCGCCCGTCACAACGACATCCTGGAACCCAAAACAACGCTCATGCTCCACCTGGGCGCAGCCATGGCAGCCGGTTGTTATCCATGAATGGAACACTATCTTGGCGTCGCCAGGAAGGAGCTATCCAGCGAGGAAATCGGCGCGGTCCAGGCCATTGTCATGGCGGCCTGCGCGGGCAAGGTCAGGGCAGAATTCCGTGAGGTCCGCAAAGGCGGGTCGAGCAGAATCAAAGACCGCTAGTGAATCGCCACCCGAAAAAGTGCGGGTAGTAGCGTCGGCCCCCTGTGGCCGACGTATGCGAGGAGGAACCTCTCCACATTCTACGTCGGCCACGGGGGGGCGACGCTACGCGCGAAATCTTGTGTGGCAGTGCACTAGGTTCTGTCGGAAAACTCCTGTAGCGTCCGACCCCCGTGTCGGACGGCGAATACGCATGTCCATCAACGGCCGACAGGGGCGTCGGCAGCTACGAAACGCGGGTTTTCCGACAGAGCCTAGGTGTCGCTTGACGCTCCCATCCGCTCGACCGTCAGGCCCGCCGGCTTGCTACATGTCGCAGATATCTCCGATGCGTCCGCGACCGACGTCACACCACCCATGGAATCGGTCCTCGAAGCCGACCTGACCGGCGAGCCGGTGCACACAGCATCCGCGCCTGTCCCGTGCCCCGATCTCGGTGTCACTTCACGATGACGGAAATAGAACCACAATCCAGGCAAGCTCATCACCATTGCGACCGCTCGCCACGACAGCAGCACCGACGCCCCCCCCGATAGCCCAACCAACTTGAAAAGATGCTCGAACGCGGCCTCGCCGACGCCGAGACCTCCGGGGCTCACCGGCAATGCGTTCGTCACCCACCCCATCGGCATCAGCACCAACATGATCGGCTGCGCGCCGCTCTCCGCGACCACCGTTGCCAGCAGGTAGGCCGTCCCAACAAGACACGACTGGGCACACATGGACAGCAAGACCGCCCCCGCCAGCGCCCCGGGCCGCCGTCGATACGCATGCATCACCCCGAACATCCGCAGGATCGTCGATCCCACCCGACCGAACCGAGCCAGGTTTCGCAACGGCCATCGTTGCGTCCAGTCCGTGTACCACGCCAGCCCCAGACACACGCCGCCGACTACCAATGCCGCGGCGCACGTCGCCAACAACCCGGTCAAGACCGGCTCACCGATAACCAGTCGCATCGCGAATGCCGCCGCGAGGAGCGCCAACATCAAAAACGTCGCCAGCCCGATCGCCCGATCCCACAACGTGATCGTCACGGCCTCGGTCACCTTGCCCGGGTTCCATCGGCCGAGGAAGTACATCTTGACCAAATCGCCGCCGGTGCCCCCCGGAATACACCAACTGAAGAAGGTCGCCGTGACGGTCAACTGAAATGCCGAAACGATCGGCAACCGCAGACCCTGCGCCATCATCAACACCCGGAGCCGCCACGCCATCAGGCTGAAATTCGCCAAGCACAGGCACCCCGCCACCGGCAACACCCACCCCGCCGTCGTCAGCCCTCCGATTGCCCGCCAATCGATCGCTCCTGAAAACAGCAGCCACGACAGCACACCTAGCCCGATCACCACCTTGAAGCCGCCGATCAACCACGCGCGATACCGCCGACCCGGTGTATTCGCAGCGCGGGTTGCTACGGGCAAATCGCCGATGGCAGACCCCGGCGCTCGGCCTTCGTCGCACTCGCGTTGTGGGCACGTGTCATCCATCGTCACCACCTGTGTTCAACGAGTCATCTTGCTTGGGTGCTCCATCCTTTCTGAAAGAAAGGGTGGGAAGCTGTTACGCAACGGTTTCCCACCCTGCTACGCAAAGGATGAGGCACCCACACCGACACTTACTTAGCACAATCACATTAGCAGTACAGCCCAAGGTAGTGCCCGCAGCGCTTGAAGAGCCCCCGACCTTGGTCGGGGGGTGCCTTGCGGCGGGTGGGAACGTGCCCCCAAGTGGAAGACCGGCTCGAGACGAGCCGGCTCGCTGGCTGTTGGAGGTCGTTGCCATCTACCTTGCGCTGTACTGTTAGAACGCACTCTCAAGGAACCGGCTCACCCAAGTCGTACACTGTAAACACATCATTCCCGGCGACCGGGGCAAACGCCAACTGCCGGCCATGCTCCACAACCGCCAGGCGAACACCATACTCCCGACGCAACTCGGAAAACTGAGCCGCCGTCCGCGTCCGGTATCCCGTACACAACGCGGGAATAATAGACCGATCCGTCGGCAACTCCTCCACGGGCGAATCGAGGTACCACTGCATCCGCTTCAGAATCTCCTCGGCCATCCACGGTCCGTACGCATACGCCGTCAACTGCTGCCGGCACAGATATGACCCCCGACGCGCCCACGCCCCCGGATTCCGCAGGTCCGGCGGCGCGATCACGATCTCTCCTCGCGGGCAAGCCCGCTCGATGGCCGGCGCCAGATCCAGCAATGCCGCGGACCGCTCCCGATAGTCCCCGCGCGCATGCGAGTGTGCCGAAACACCGATCTCGGTCAGCCACATCGCCATCATGACCATCGCACATAGCGCACCGACGCGAGGATACCACGATCGGGACCGACTGCCCCAACCGACCAGACAGGCCAACGCCACGACCGCAACCGGCCACCGCCAGGACAGATACGCTCCAACGCGAGGCAGAAACGACGCCTCGTACAACATCACCGCCAATACGCCGATCATTGCCGCAATCGCGAGGAACCGGTCAAAGCCGCGAGCGCGAAGTACGGTCGTCAGCAGCAGGCCCGTCAGGCCCAGATGACCCAGCCAGGCCAACTCCGGATATCGGGGCGTCAGGAATGCCGTCAAGGTCATCGCCGCCGCCACCGCCGCAAACCCGCCGCCACGGATACATCGCACCAGGTACGACAATCCAAATGCGAGGCACAGCAGGACCAAGTAGTTTGTGCCCCGCCAAAATGTCATCTGTGCCACTTGGCGGACCGGAATCCACTCGACAAACACGTACCCGATCGCCAACAGCAGGCCCGCCCCGATGATCCACCCCCGAAACGTCCGCACATGCGCCCGCAACACCCGCCGCCTCGCCGCCAGGCCCAGTATCCCCGGCAGCACAAACACCAGCAGCGTCGCCCACGCCCGCATCGGCGTCGTCGAAATAATCATGTGATGCGGATAGACCCACTGTGGAAACCGCAGCCAATCCGCCGTCGACATCGTCGCGACAGGCGGCGGATTCGCACCGATCCACAAAACCGTCGGCATCGCCGCCCCCAGGCACACCAGCGCCGCAGGAATCACGCGGCTGCCACGCAAGCGCCATTGTCCATCCGACCACGCTGCCAGCAACACCATCGCCGACACGAACAACGCCGCCGACCCGTGCAGGTTGAACGACAGACCTGCAATAAACGCCGCTACCACGTGCGCCCGACGCCACGACAACGCCAGCGCAACCAGCGCCATCGCCGACGCCGGATAGAAAGCGCCGCATATCAATCCCATCCCCCCCCCACCTCCAAGCGCGACGGCTGTCGCGTTGTACCAGACGACCACCGCCACACCCAACAATGCCGCCCACCGATCGCGCGTCAGGATCGCCACGAAGAAGTATACCGCCGCCGATACCGCCAGAATCTCGAGCGCGTACGTCCAACGCAGAATGTCCATCCGCGACATCACCCGAGCAAGTTGCCCCAGACCGTAGTAATAGAAGCTATATAGACGCTTGTTGAGTTCGCTGTTGATACTTGCGCCGGATGTCTCTGGATCGACCGACCACTCCAGGTACTCCGGAACCTGTCCGTCCATCTGGAAGTTCACCGGCAACTCGTCCAGGTTCATCCAGACGAACGAAGCCCCCAACGCCAAGGCAAAAACGATCCCGAAGCGCCCCCCACGAAGCATGCCCCATGGCAATGACCGTACAACTCCCGATTTTGGCGCACGATCCACCAACATCAGGTCCTGTGAAATCCGCTCCGTCGAGTCTTGTGGAACAGACGTCCTGCCTGTGGGAATCCGTGGCACAGGCGTCTCGCCTGTGTTCACGCCACCGAGACGGCGACACCACAATCCACCTAGCCGGGTTTTCGATCGCATCGGCACCTCGACAAGCCGCATCCCCTCGCGCGAGCCTGTTATCGGCAGAATCTGCGCTCCGGCGGTCCACGATGCACAACCAGCGCAGACCCCATCGACAGAATCCTGATATCATCGGAAATGATGCATCGGCAACTTGCGTCCACCCCGCCCCGCAACCCTAAACTCCGGCCCCACGCACCAGGCGCTCCCCGCCTTCTCGATCCCCGGATCCCCTATCCCCCGGTCCCCTTGGCTGCGGCCGAAGGCCGCGCCAAGCCTATCTATCAATGCCCAGGATGCGTCTGAAATAGGCGACGGTCTTCCCGATGCCCTCGTCAAGCCCCACGACAGGCGCGTAAGCCAACAGCTTTCGTGCCAAGGTCAAATCCGGGCGCCGATGCACCGGATCGTCCGCCGGGAGCGCCTCGTACACTGTCGACACTTTCACGCCCAACGAGCTTTCGATCGATCCGACCAACTCCAACATCGTGATCTCGCCATCATTGCCGAGGTTCACCGGCTGTGCATAGTCGCTCGCCATCAATCGACACAGCCCATCCACAAGATCCGACACATAACAGAAGCTCCGCGTCTGCTTGCCATCGCCATACACCGTGACCGGCTGACCTTGGAGCGCCTGACAGATGAAATTGCTCATCACCCGGCCGTCGTCGACCGCCATGCTCGGCCCATACGTGTTGAAGATGCGCGCGATCCGAACATCCACCCCATTTTGGCGATGGTAGTCGCACGCCAGCGTCTCTGCCACGCGCTTGCCCTCGTCGTAACAACTCCGAAGGCCGATGGGATTCACATGACCCCAGTAGCTTTCCGGTTGCGGATGCACCTGCGGATCACCATAGACCTCAGACGTGCTGGCCAGCAGGATTCGCGCCCCTGCTCGCTTCGCAAGTCCGAGCATGTGATACGTCCCCAAGACGTTCGTCTTGATCGTCTTGATCGAGTTGTACTGATAGTGAACCGGACTGGCCGGACACGCCAGATGATAGATCTCGTCGGCCTCGATCTTGATCGGGTCTACCACATCGTGACGGATGAACTCGAACCGCCCGCTCAGCACCAACTCCTGATACCGCCCCCCGAAGTTCTCGAGACTCCCCGTGAAGCAGTTGTCCAGGCAGATCACCCGGGCGCCTTCCTCGAACAGACGCAGGCAAAGATGCGAACCGATGAAACCAGTCCCGCCGGTGACCAAAACCGTCTTTACGGACATGCGACAGCCTCCCGTTGCACGCATCAACTCGGCTTCGTGACTCGCGCCAGATCGGCCCACCAAGGCCGGATACTCGAGCCCACGCCTGCAACGGCACCGCAGCATAACTACTGCTGCAACGATTGTCGAATCAGGATGTGGATAAGACAAAAGCGAGGCGGGCATCCCTGCCCGCCACCCTACCTCCACCTCCGCAAGGCGCCGCGCATAGTCGTCTGGATGCCCAAGGCGCCACCGAAAGCTACGGCGGCAGCGACAATAGCAAGTCAACAAACGGCTGCACGTCCCCACCGTTCAAGACGCCATCGCCGTTCAGGTCGGCCGCCTGGATGCCGCAGTCCGGGTAATTAAGCTGGTAGCCCTCGGGATCGGTCAGGGCCGACACGAATGCCGGCACGTCGTCGAGGTTGACCTCGGCGGTATCACAGTCGAGGTTGCCGCAGATGGCTAAGTCCTCGGTCTTTAATGTGACGATCTGGTAGTAGTCGAACCGGCCGCCGGTGTACTGCTCGAAGATGCCGGCCAGTGCGCAGAAGTGCCGGTCCAGGCCCACGAACGGGTGGTACTTCTCCCAGGAGACCTTGTTCTCGTTCATGTAATCCGCGGCCCAACAGTCCTCCTGTGCCGGGTTCCGAAGGCTGTAATTGTCCTGCGCCTGACCCAAGTTCATCGCGTTCACCGTCACGTCCCGCACGACGATCCGTACGGACTCGTAACACTCCGCGTCGTGGTTCTCGACATACCACTCATAGGGTGGTCCTTCGATGGGGGCCGGAATATCGCTGACCGATACCTCGACCAGCGGTGGAACAGGATGGCCCGGCGTCTTTGTGAATTCGGGATGCCACACGGAATCCCAATAGAGAAACGTTCCGCCCACCTTCTCCACAACTTGTACGTTCGTCAGCACCACCCAGTCGCCGATCTCCACGTTGTCATACAGTCCGTAAGGCCAGGTCCAGTCCTTGACCTGGATGCCCCCCCATCCCTGCGGACAGTTCGGGTCCGCCAACACCGCGGGACAATCCGGGTCTTGCAGCATGATCCTGGGGTACGCCCCCCCATCCCACTTGCCCACCACGATGCCTCCCGCGCAGTCCACAACCTGATTGTGGTAATCGCTGCTCCCGTCGGAGTTGGTAGTGTACTGAATGTCGCAGATGGTCAACGGATTGGCCGAAACGCGTGCCGTCGGCGCGGCAAAGACGCTGATCGCCAGTGCCGCACCGGCGACACTCCTCCCTGAATATGACATCTCCGCTCCTTTCCGACCGGATAGCACCCGGGCTTCTCGACATCAATGCCGAGTTCCCCACGCCGCGAGGGGGCGGGGAACTCCCCTATTCCCCCCTTTCCCTCCTAGTCAGGGAATTCCGCCCACCGAAATGGCGGAACACTTCGCTTCCTTCACCCACCCGGCCCACGGCAATCCTCAACCAGCCGCGGGTCCCGACCGGCGGCGGCGCGCCACCGTCAGCAGAAAGCCGGAAAGCAGAAGACCCGCACTCCAAGGCTCGGGTACGATGTCGGCCGTGGTCCGCGTGAACATCTGGTAGTAATCCCAGCGGGTTCCGTCGTCGGTCTCGCCGACGTATTGCTCCACGATGCCGGTGATGCTCTCCAACTCCGCGGTGGTCCAAATGCGCTCATGGTACGTGCCGCCGGCGTCCCAGTTCATGAAGTCGCTCGCCCAGGCGATGTCACCATCCTCGAGCAACTGGTAATTGTCGTCGGCCTTGCCCATATCCAACGTTCCGACCGCCACATCGGTAAGCATGACCAACATGCCCTCGTAGGATTCGCTGTAGTAGTTCTCGACAAACCAGGTGTCTTCCACCGGGTCATAGACGGGGGCGGCAAGTTCTCCGGCGGTCAACGAGAGGGCGTCGGGAACAGGAGCAGTCCCCTGGGGTGTGAAGCTGGCGTCCAGCGAGTACTCCCCTCCGAACTGTAAGGTTGTGGTCCCGCTGGATTCCTCCACATAGATCATGCTCAAATCAATCCGGTCTCCAACCGAGACGTTCAGCGCCAGATCACCCCCCGTCGTCCAATCCTTGACCAGGATGCCACCCCAGGTCGGAGAGTCCGGATCCTGGATGTACACTCGCTTCTTTCCCCCCCATGGCTTGATGTGGGTCACTACCCCGCCCAGTACGTTGTGGGTCTGCCCGTTGTAGGGCGAGATGCCGTCGGCCTCCGGTGTGTATTGAACGTCGAAAATAGACAGGTCCAACGGGTCCGCGTAGGCCGCGCCGCCGAGACCCATCAGGGCCAAAGTGATGGCCGCTACCAGACTCCATTGCCCAATACTTCGTCTCCTCATCTTTTGCCTCCTAGATTGTCCTCTTCAACCAGCCAGGCACGCCGCCCACCGAGTGGGCAGTCCGCGCCCGGTCAATTCCCTCCGCCGGCCGGGTACGGGTACCAATTCAAATCATCACGCGGTGGGCCCTGCTGGCGACCGATGTCCCAGTCGTCCCAGTCCGGCTGCCAAACCGTTTTCTGCCAGGACACGTGGCCGTCGCAAAACAGGATGTTTCCCCCGAGCACGCTTCCGGCACGCGGGTGTCGCGCGGAAAACGAGATCGGATAGGAGCCGCAATGTTGCCCGGCATCGAGATAGGGTATCTTTCCCCCGTAGCCCTTGCTCGGATCCAGCAATTGATCAAAAAGGAGAACCACCCGTTCCGGACGAACGATCTTCGCCGTGTCCAGGAACGACGGCATCGGGTAATCCACCCCGTCGGGTGGACGCCGTGCGTTCCTGTCCAACTCCAGGCAGGCGTTCATCGCGTAGCTGAAGTAGCCGTCTATCCGCGGCCAGTACCCATAGTTGGACGTCGGCTCGGTCAGGCGCGCCGAGGCACACTGATAGAATGTGTCGTAGTCCGGGCGCTCCCGCAACGGATGATCCCGCCACGGCCTGAGGCCCATCAGCGGCGGAAGCACGTCCACCCAGCCATGCCAGTCGGCCAAGTCTTCTTTGCTGATATCGGGTTCGTTGATGTCGTCCGGCTGACGGTCCAGTCCGTCGCAGTGTGGCCAAACACCGTTGTTCTCCGTCGCATAACACGCAAATCCGATCCCCCATTGCTTCAGACGCGCCGCACACACCGTCTCCCTTGCTCGCTTGCGCGCCGAACTCAGGACCGGCGCCAGAATCCCCAGAAGCAACGCAATGATGGCGATCACGACGAGCAATTCGATCAACGTGAAAGCGCAGCGATCACGTTGCGTCCCCTGATTTCGATATGCTTGGCTGGACATATCGCTCCGCAAAAAAAACGATTGCGATGCCGTGGTTCCCCGCCGCGCTCTCGGGGAGAACCGAAGATGATTGGCGAGATCCCGCACATCTCCCTGGTTCCACCACCAGCTTTTACATGGCCCTCGGCGGGCTGTCAAGCTACGATTCACACGTTCACGATTCGCACATTGTAGAATCCGCCCCAAAACGATGCGATTAAAACAAGACGCGCCCCGCCGCGCCACCCAATCCCCAATCGTCACACCTCCCGCAGCCCACAAAACGGGCCGCTGATCTGTGAAGTATGCACGCGTGAAACGCCCAAGGCGGCCTTCAGCCGCAACCAAAGGATCCAGGGGCTAGGGTTCAGGGTTTCGGTGGTCTGCACCCTTGACCCTGACCCCTGAACCCTGGGCCCCAACAACACAGCCTTTACTCGCAACCGAAGATGCGCGCAAGCCGCGCAGTAGCCACGAAGTAAGGATCTAATACCCACCCGGCCGCGATGACCGCGAGCCCTGCTCACCCGAAATAGCCCCACCGGGCGGTTCTCGATGAAGGGGCAACCGTACTTCAACGGTCGTGCCCACCCCGACTGCCGATTCAAGTTGGATCTTCCCGCCCAGTTCGGCCACCAAACCGTGAACCGCCGCCAAGCCCAAGCCCGGATTGTCACCTTCGCCCCCCCCCAACTGTCCTTTCGTCGTGAAGAACGGTTCGAACACACGATCCAGCACATCCTCCGGAATGCCACAACCGGTGTCGGCGATCGTAATCACTGCCTCGTCGTCGCCGCGCTCCATGCGAACCGTCAGCGTCCCTTCAGTCGACATCGCGTCGAAGGCGTTTTGAGCGAGGCTCTCCAGGATCGGCATCAATCGCTGTGCCTCGTAGGGCCGCGATTCAACTTCGGCGACGTCCGCCGCGATGCGAATGCCCGTCTCCTCCGCCTGCGGCTTGATCCGCTCGAGGAATCGATCCATCAGCACGTTGAGTTCCGCCATCTCGATCTTCTCGTGCTCGCACTCGGCGAATGCTTCCAGTTGCTGCGTGATCCGCGTCGCGCGCCCGATCGCCTGCGCCAACAATCGCAGCGTCCGCCGCAATTCGCGCGGGCTGTCGCTCGGAAGCACATAGTCGATGCTCGTCAACATCCCCCCGAGGATATTGTTGAAATTGTGCGCCACCCCACCCGCCATCGCGCCCAACGACGCCATCCGTCGGGACCGTGCCAACTCCCGTGAAAGACGCTTCCGCCCCGAAATGTCACGCATGCAGGCCGAAGCACCCACGCACTCGCCCGCCGAATCGGTGATTGGCGACGCGATCAGGACGAAAGTCCTGCGATGCCCGGGCTCTTCGTACTTGACCTCCGTCTCACCTGCCGTCCCCTGCTCCATCGTCAACGTCAAGAGCCGCTCCACCTCCGCCCGCTGATTCTCACCGACGAAATCGAGGAAACTGCGGCCTGACATTTCCTCGGCCGTACCACCGAATTGCGAACCTGCCTGATCATTCCAGAAACGGATCCTCAGTGCATGGTCGACCGCCACCAAGCTGAATCCCAAGTTCCGACACAGGTCTTCGAAATAGCCGTCAGCCAATCCTGTCATCGTCTCGCTTTCACGCGGCCCTGCCGCCGACTTCGCTTTATCGCCCCTGGCCCGCCTGCTTTCTTTCGCTATTCATCATTCGCTATTCGCGATTCTCCCTGCCGACTTCCCCCTGACGGCTGAATCGCACCACCGGACTGATCACGAAGATGCTCTCCCGCACGTCCGCCGGTGTCTTCACCGACTTCTCCGACGGCCCCCTGAAGAACAGCTTACCCAACAACGGATCGTCCCCCAAGCCCTCGCTCGCGCCAAGCAGCAAGAAACCACCCTTGGGGATCATCGCTGTGAAGCCCAGATCCTCAAACAACCGACGCCGTTTCACCGGCACTTGTCTCGCCCCGTCCTCCCCGATCTCCCACTGTGGCGGCCCGGGCGGTTCCTCGATGGCCGGCACGATCTCCAGCCAAACCTCACGGAGATTCACCGACCGCAACTCGAAAGCCAACATCAGCTTTGCACGGGCGTCCACAAAATCCATACCCCGGAGCCGTCCCCCTCGCCCGTGGTAGAAAACAACCTCCCGTGGACAACACAAGCCCACGTCCAGCTCCACACGACGTGATGCGTCCGGATGGGTTCGATCCAAAACGCTCCGAAGCTCCGGCACTCGCCCCAGCAACTCGCGCAGCGACTGCCGATCCGACTCACGGCCGATCGCCGCGCGAAATCCATTGTCGGCCAGCCGCAACGTCGCCGCCGCATCCGCAAGCGGGCCGTTGACCAGCTTCCAGACGTTCGAAGCTCCTCGGTTGAAACTGCCCTGGGGCGCCGAGTAGCGATGAACCTTGAACTCGATGGACGCCCGAGCCAGCGGCCGCTCGAATACCGACGGGCTTGAGCGATCTCCTTCATCCGCCGAACGTTCCGCGCGCGAGGAGGTCCGCTTCGGCGCATCACGCCCGCCGGCAGCCCACGATACGCAACCCACTTGCACAACCGACAAGACCGCCGCGAACAGTGTCGCCAACAACACAGACTGTGTATGTCGTCCGTTTACCCGAGCCATCCCGACACTTACACCGGCTATTCACGCGAAGCACGCCGGGCTCCAGACGCCGCGCTGGCACCACGACCACAAGCCCAAGCCCACCGACGAGAATCGAAACCCAGTAACGACGGGCACTTAGCGACCTTCATCTGACAGACTGTAGCCCCGGTGCGGGACCCGGTCAACCACTCGTCACCACCGCGCCCTTCGGGAAGAAGCGCTCGAAGCACGTGGACACGGCCACGATTGTCTCGGAGCGGGCTCAGCGATGAACCGCTGTATCCAGACGATTTCGGCGGTATCTCGATGCCGAGCGAGTTCTCGGTACTGGTTAAGTTTGGGGAGCATCGGCGTCCCGCCGGTACGAAATCCTCGTTTTCGACCTACGTACCGGCCAGAGGCCGATGCTCCCCAATTCAAGCTTTACCAGTACCGAGTTCTCCGCCGAGTCGTCGTCATACTGATAGATGACGCCGCCGGCCGCACCCGCCTGGCACTCATCGAGGATGCCGGCCGCTTGCGAACACCCCCCCCGGTTGAGGTTGTTGCGCGATTTTGCAGCAGAAATAATGCCAACCGCCGCAAACGGGCGCAAACTCATTGGCTCGCGGCACGGCGTGTCCTCTTGTGTGACGGGGTCCGGCCTTTCAAGTCTTCCCATGGCGAGCCAACAGGGGATTCTCGGATTGCTTCCATTTTCGGCCCGGATCTGATATCATGAATGCGCTGAATGGCGAGCCAAGCCTCACAGCACTGGCTGTGGGAAGATTCCTCTTACTGCCGTATGCATAGCGAGTTCACGATGATCATGAAGAAGAAGGGTCTTGCGCGCCGCGTCTGCCCGGTGGTCCTTGGTCTGCTGCTATCCAGCACCGCATTGGCCGAGCCGGGCGATCTGAATTGTGAAGACGGGTTGAACTTCGCCGACGTGGAAGCGTTCGTATTGGCCCTGGTCGATCCGGCCGGTTATGCGATCGTATATCCAGGCTGCGACATCACCCAGGCCGACATGAATGAGGACGGCCTGCAAAACGGCGATGACATCCGGCCGTTTAGCGCCGCTCTGCTGGGCTTCGAACCCCAGCCGGTGCCAACGCCGGTTCCCAACCTGTGGCAGATTCGACAGCCTCTGCCGGCGCCCGTGGAGGCGCCTGATCCTGGCGCGCCAGAGATCGACGTGGCCGCGGAAGCTGCCGGAACGCCACCGGCGCCGGAAGATCTGGAACCGACGATCGACGTGCAGATTACTCCTGAGATCATCGACAAGGCAGCGGAACTCGGTTCTGCGGCGGCCATCTATGAGTTCGTGCGCAACGAATGTGTCTTCCAGGCCTACTATGGGTCGCAGAAAGGCTCACTGGAAACACTGCGACAGAGGTGCGGGAATGACTACGACCTCGCCAGCCTGTTGATCGCACTGCTCCGGGCATCGGAAATCTCCGCCCGGTACGGCGTGGGCATGGTCGAATTGTCCGTCGGACAGGCCACAGGTTGGCTCGCGGTCGAGGACGGGGAAGTAGCTGGCAGCATCCTGTACACAAACGGGATGGAGGGCATCAACCTCGTCAGCGATCCGGATCTTGTTGCGGTGCAGTGCAGGCGCGTCTGGGTGGAGGCCTACACGTCAGAAGGCGGCCCGCCGAGTTGGATGCCGTTGGATCCGGCTTTCGCATTGAACGCGGTCCACGAAGGTGTTGATATACCCGAAGAGATGGGGCTGGACGCCCAGGCATTCGTCGATGAGTACCGTGAGCCGAGCGATCCTGGAGTCACGCTGCCGCGCGCCGAGACAGTGCTGGAGTTGCTGCAGCAGGAGATCAGCGGTTACCTGGCCGCAAGCGCCCCTAGCCTGACATTGGCGGACGTCAGGCGAACGCACGAGATCATGCCGGAGATGCCGGGCGAATTGCCCGAAACACTGCCTTACATCGTGCGGTCGCGCGACGCGGCCTTCTCCGAGATCCCGGCCGACCGAAGATACCAGGTCAGGTTCCATCTGCATGACGGGGAAACGAACCTGATCGACCACACCGTCAACCTCCCCGACGTCGCGGGTAAGCGGATCACGATCTCGTACGTTGGCGCCACGGTGGACGACGAAGCGATCATTGAGTCTTATGGCGGCCTTTACCAGACGCCGCCGAGCCTGGTTGATCTCACGCCGGTTATCCGCGTGAACGGACAGGAAGAGGCCGTCGGCACGGCTCCCGTAGGCATGGGGCGCGTGCACGAATCGGACATCCACTTCCTTGCCCCTACGAACGATCAGGCTCTGCCGCAGAACGTCGTGCCCGCGGTTTACAACACGATCGTGGCTGGCGCCTCGCAGGCCATCGGGCTGGCGGTCGGCGGAGGCGTCGCCGAGGATCTATTCGAGCCCCCGCCCGCCGACGACACGGAAGGCCTTGCCTCGCTTCGCTACGGCGCCGCCGTCGACTACCTGGCGACCCGCCACAACGCCGAACTCGAGTTTGGCAGGTTGATGCACGCTTTCGTAACGACCGGCGTCGCCAGCGCCATCGTTGAAGATGTGGTGGACGTAAGCTACGACTTTTCCGGCACCCCGCAGACTTTCGACTGGACCGCGCTGCGCATCGACGCCGATCGGAGCATCCTGGGCGCCTGGCCGGTCGAAGGTCTTGATCAGCCAGAACCCGAGCCGAAGGATTTCATGATCCTGGCCGGAGCCGATGGCTCCGTGAATCAGAGCCGCGTCTTTGACGTCGGCTGCGGTCAGGACTCAGTTGGCACGATCAAGATCCTCGAGCTTGCTGTTGATGCCGGTGTCACGATCTACAGCCGCTGGGACGATCCGGAGTTGCCGTCGAACACACAGCCCGCCTCTGTGAGGAGCGAACTCGAAAGCGCAATTGCGGCCGGCCACGTCGTGACCTTTCCGGCAGATCCGATCACCGTCGGCACGTCCGCGACAGGACCGTGGATGGGGACCGGCTGGATAGACATGGACCCGGAGACGGGTGCGGCGGGGTACGTCATCTCCGGCAACAACAATGCGGGCGTCACGGTTGACGACTGGCCCGCGGAGTTCGTGGATCTCGTGGTTGCGCACAGCGAGGTCGATCATGTCACTCTGACGATCACCAAGCCGGCAGGCGACTCTCCTCACGCAGAAGCCCTGTTCGCCGCTTCCGGCGAGGATTTGGTCACGCTCGAGTACGAGATCACCGTGCACTACGCCGCGGAGCCGGCGGTGACGCTCCCGAACACCTTCTCACGGACGGCGCACTTCCCCTGCAACTGGCTTCCCGGTGGCCAGAACATCGACCTCGGCGTCTGGGTGGGACGTTGGCCGTCGTGGAGTGAGCTAGCGTCAGCGCAACGCACGATCAGCACCGTGCAGATCGAGGTCACCCACATCAAGTTCAACTACACGACCGGCGATTCCGCTGACGCCATTAATATACGGAAGAGCAGTTCCGTCGACGTGCTGGTTCCCGAGTGGATCACCCCGACAGGGCCCGGTGACGACGGGCGGAATGAGCCCGCCGCATACAAGAAGGGCATCTATCCAAACGTCCAGGCGAGAATGACGATCACGCCGGAGCTGAACATCAGCGCCGACGTCTCCGCAATCAACACAGGTGGCATCCTGGGCAACCTTGGCGAAACGACGGTCGAATTCTCCAACGGCGTCTCCAACCCGTTCTACGCAACCTTCAACTGTCTTCAATCAACACCCGTGGCCGTGGGAATCGGAGCGATGCAATGGCAGTGGAAGGCAGGTAACTTCGAGGGAGGAGGCGCATCTGCCGGCAACATGACCGTGACCGGACCACACACGGTCTACTCGGTTCTCGGCAGTCCGGTCACTCCGATGAGCGAGCCCTGGACGAACGCTCTCGACATCGCTTGCGAGGTCGCAGGAGGCGCGACCACAAAGAAAGTCGCCATGCAGGGGGTCTGGTACGACTTCTACACCAACGCGGGCGGCCTGTACGACACAACCTCGGGCGCGGCGCAATACACGGGCGCCACCTCGACCAGCTTCAACTTAACTGGTTGGCTGAACAACTACCCCAACGTAGGCGTCGTCAACTGCTACGACATGGGCAAGTCGGTAGCCGTTTTCGCCTGTGCGCTGGGCTGTGAAGCGGTGTACACCTACGTATCGAGCTTTGGCTATTTGAACTGCGTCCATCCCATCGGAAGGGGCTGGGCTAACAACCCGTTCTATGACAACCCCGGATACAGCTCGTGGCCGATCGTGCCGGGCGATTGGGGCTATGCGCAGGGGCGATCGTCCTTCGGCAACCACGGCTTCACAAGATACGGCAACAACATGGACATCTATGATGCCTCTGGCGGGCAGGTCGACGTGGATGACGACCCCGACTATGGCCCGCCGTTTGAGGATTGGGATCTCGATGGCGATGATAACTGGACGCGCTTCTACAAAGACAAGGTGATCGACGATATCCCTTCCTCATCCACGTCGTCGCCGGTGAACTACAGTTTCAGTGTTTATTGATTGGGTACTCGAAAACGACAAGGAAGCCCACTGGGGACAGTAGATTATGAATACAAGCATTTTTGCGAAGACATGCCTGATTGTGTTCTGTGCGGCCGCCATCGCCGCGGGTGGCGCCTACGCTGACCAGCCTTCAGGGGAGTCTATTCTGCGATTGCAGAGCCTTGCCGCCTATCCCGGCCTTGACGAAGCCCGCCTGGATGCCGTCGGCAGGGCCGTGGGTTTCCGCAACTGGAAGCAGACGGCGGATCGACGGGCCGCGATCGCGATCGACAAGTCCTGGTTGTCAAGTCCCGAGCTCGTGACGCGGGAAGCGACTGGCCACGACGTTGTCGATTTTGATGGTGTACCGTGTGGCAAGAGCCAATGGACGTGCGCGCGCCTCGTCGAGAACGCCAAGGCTCTCCCTTCGGAGCTTCCCGCCCAACGCAGAGAGGCACTCCTCGCCATGCTCTCGCCTGAACAGCGCGCCGACAGCGAATTCGTCAAGGCGTATCTGGCACGCAAACTCAAGAGGTACAGGGAATCGCAGCGGTATCTTCTCAAGGGCGAAATGGATGTGCGATTCTGTCTTGCACCAGACTGCCGGGCCGCCCATGAACACATGCTAGTGGCGATGATTGAAAACGCATTGCCAACCGAGGGGCTCATTCGCACATATGCCGCGGGCAAGAGGCCAAAGGGGCTCGGCGACGTCAGCTTCTCCACCGAATCTTCATCGCAGGATGATATGCTCATCAGATTCGTGCGCGACAACGTGTCTGTCAGTGTCCGCGCACACGGCTGCTTCGTCGGAGAGGTCCTCCCGCTTGCCCGGAAGATAGAGGCTGCATTGGTTGGGCTGCCGTCCCTGAGTTCCGATCAGCTTCTGGCTAGGCGGCCAGCCTTGACTATGTCGTCGCTTGTCGATGAAGCGACACCCGAATCCGGCAATCTCAGAGCAATAGCCTGTGACATATCGACACCCCCTGGGCAGGAGCTCGTAAGCGTCCGGGCATCCGTCAACGGTCAATCCGCCACCATCAGTGACGGGAAGGTTGTCTTACCGGAGGGGAAAGGAGCATTCCAGGTAGTCCTCACCGCAACATCTGACGAACTCCTGGTAACCAGAATCACAAAGGAGTTCACTGTTACGGAGTGAGCGGCCCCCAGCCCGCCGGACAAGAGGGACAGAGGGGCTGTTGAAAAACTCCGGTGGCGTTGCCAAACGGTACCCAACGACCGGCCTGGCGGCGTACAAACCACACTGCGTTGGCGATACGACATGCTTCGATGTCGTCGACCTCTGCCCGGCTGACACGGACAACGACGGCGATATCGATGTGGATGATATCCCGTGCTTTGTGCTGGCGCTGCTCGGCGAACCGTGCGGTGGGGGCAGGGGACTCAGTGACTGTAATGACGGCGGGCATCCCCGACGAATGCGAAGGCGAAGCGCTGATGGGCGGCGGCTCACCGTTGGGCTCGCCTTTCAGCGGTCCAACACTTGGTTCGGTCGGCGGCGACCCGGATGCGTGGGCGGCATTCTTCGAGTGGTCGATGGATCAATCCTGGGGTGCTGAAGCGGACATCAGCGGCGCGGCACAGTTCCAGATGATGGTCAACAAACTCGACGAACTCGGCCTGCCGCTGTCTCACCCATAGCACCTGATTGGCACAACGCCTGAGCTGTGAACTAACAGCCTGGAGGTGAACGTGATGAACGGGGGCGAGGCTGGATGGATTCGTTCGGCGTCGGCCCACTGCTCGCCCAAGTCCGCCGACGGTCGGTACCATTCACTCGGATGCGGATTGCGCGATCGGGCGGATGCGTGTCGTGCCCTACAGAGCCGTGATTGCAGTTTGGTCGCGCCCGGCTCCAAGGGCGCTCATGGTGAGGCATATCATCACGACGAGTGCATACGCGTTGATCTGCATGAAGGCTCGCCGGAAGATCAGACCGTCCGGTTTCTCTCGCGGTGGGCGTAGCATCGTCATGGTCCTTCCTACTAACCAGCAAGAACCACAGACCAGCGCCAGGCTCCACGGCACCGCCATGATGTCGCGGGCCAGTGTGGGAAAGGCCAGCCCGCCCACGGCCGTCGCGACGATCCACATGAACGTGATGTGGAGGAGTTGTCGCCGTGAGAAGACGCGCGTGAGGGTGGGCAGCCCCGCCTCGGCGTACTGGTCGCCGCACATGAGCAACAAAAGCCAGAAATGGGGAATCTGCCACAAGAAAAAGAACAGGGCCAGCAGGAGGATCGGGGGATCCAACGGACCGCCGCCCGCGGCGACGTAGCCGATGACCGGTGGGATCGCGCCGATCAGTGCGCCGGGCACCACCGCAAAGGCCGTCACGCGCTTGAGGTACGTGTAGACGACGTTGTACCAGAAAACCGCGACGACACCGAGCAGGAGCAGCATGTAGGGATCGCCTGGCACGGAGGAAAGGACAGAGGATCCCAGTAGAATCAACAGGCCTGCGAGGAACAGTGCCGTCGATCGTTCAATGCGGCCGGCGGGAATCGGTCGGTTTCGTGTGCGCGTCATCCTTGCATCGATGCGAGCGTCCTGACAGTGATTCAGCACCGACGATCCGCCGGCCAACAGGAGAACACCCAGTAATGGCATCCAGATGGCCGACTCGATGCGCCCGGCAGCTAGGAAATAGCCGGTGGCCGTGGTGAGTGTCACAGCGATAGTAATCCGGGCCTTGGTCAGCTCGAGGAAGATTCGGAGCGGATTCGTTTGGCCTTGGTTGTTGTCGCTCATGACGATTCGTCCTCGACAGCAGTCCGACAATGGCGGCGACGCGCTCATTGTGACTTCCTGCTCGGGCGTCCTCCCAGGGGCGCGACTAAACGGTCGGTACTGGTACACTTTGATGAGCGGGTGCCACTGGCAGCTTGCTGCCAGTGCCGGCACGGGCGGGCTAGCCGCCCGTGGCACCCAAAGTTTACCAGTACCAAACGGTCAGCGCTCACTTGATCACGCGATCAACCTGGAGCCTTGTTCGCCTGCTCGGGTTCGGACGCCTCCGCCTCCTTGACCATGATCTCCATTGCCCGCTCGATCGGGATG
>JAUVGW010000354.1 GCA_030593565.1 Phycisphaerae bacterium
GAACCTCAGCGGCAAGAGTGTGGCCGCGGCTGTTCGTTTTTTTCAGTGTCCGCAGGAAGACCTGCTGCTGGTTTCCGACGATGTGGATTTGCCGTTGACCAAGCTACGGCTACGGGCCCGCGGATCTGCCGGTGGGCAGAAGGGCTTGGGCGACGTGCTTCGCGCGTTGGGGACGCAGGATGTGGGGCGACTTCGGATTGGCATTGGCCGTCCCGCCCGTGGGAGCGTGTCTGACTACGTGTTGAGCCCGTTTGCGTCGAGCGAAGAGGGCGACGCGGAGGACATGGTATCGAGAGCGGCTCTCGCGGCGGCATGTTGGTTGCGTGAGGGCATCGAGGCGGCGATGAATCGAACGAATCGGTCGGATCCGGCGGAATCGCCAGGAGCAGACCGTTCGGATGAACAATGAGTCGTCATACTGCGAAGGAGTAATGACTCGTGAGACTGTACGAGGCAATGTTTTTGATGGAGCCGTCGTTGGCCACTGATTGGCCGGCTGCTGAGGCTGAGATCGGCCGCATCGTCGAGCGAGCGGAAGGCAAGGTGCTGGGCGTGTCGAACTGGGGAGACCGAAAGTTGGCGTATCCGATCGGTCATCGCCGGCGCGGCTTGTATGCGCTGAGTTACTTCGAGGTGCCGCCGGATAACATCCCTGGTATCGAGCGTGACGTGCAGCTTAGCGAGAAGGCGTTTCGGGTCCTCGTGGTCAGGCGTGAGAAGATGACGCACGAAGACGCTGAGAAGCAATTGGCCGCCGAGCCGCCGTCGAAATCGCTGGTCCGTGGTGAGGAGCCCGGAGCCCGCTATCCTCGAATGAGGAGCGGCGGACCGGACGGCCCGCCGGACAGAGGCTCAGCTCCCGGCCGGGGCGCACCGCCTGCGGGTGACGCCGAAGCGACCAAGGCCGGCGCTGCGCCGGACAAGGACGCGCCTGCCAAGGACGCTGCCGCCAAGGACGCTGCCGCCAAGGACGCGCCTGCCAAGGACGCTGCTGCCAAGGACGCTGCTGCCGAGAGCGCGGCGCCCCCGGCGGACGCGAGCAGCCCGGATGTCAGCGAGGGCAAGGCGGTTGAGGCGAGTACGCCTCCCGCGGGCGCGGACGACGGGACCACCGGCGGAGCGCCGGCGCCCGAAGACGTTCCGCCGGCAAGCGATGGCGAGTCCGCCTCGGCGGAACCGACCGACAAGTAGGTATCTGGGATCGTACCGGCTCACACCGAACGTGATGCCGGAAAAACAAAGGTAAGGAGTCGCGCAGGAGTAACGTAAAAGGTTGATCCGCCAAACGGCAAGCCAGTAGGCCAGCCAAGCGGCATGATCGATCATGTTATTCCGGCGTGATGCCTAAGTTTGCGAGACCGAAGGGACGAGACATGGCGAATTACAATAAGGTGATCCTTGCTGGGAACCTGACGCGAGACCCCCAATTGTCCTATTTGCCGAGCAATACGCCCGTCTGCGAGTTCGGCATGGCGATCAACCGGAAGTGGCGGAGCCAGGACGGGGAAATGAGGGACGAGACCTGTTTTGTAGATCTCCGCATGTACGGCCGATCAGCCGAGACATTCAACCAGTACATGAGCAAGGGCCGGCCCGTGCTCGTTGAGGGGCGTTTGAAGTTCGACCAGTGGGAGGGAAAGGACGGCGGCAAACGGAGCAAGCTATACGTGATCGGCGAACGGTTTCAGTTTCTGGACAGCGGTGGCAGGCGAGACGATTCCGGTGGTGGCGGCGGACGCGGCGATTCCGGTGGCGGCTACCGCGGCGCCCAGGGCCCACCGGCTGGCGGGCAGCAGGACGGGCCGGGTCCCGGATACGATGCGGGCGGCGCCGGCGGTGGTGCCGGCGGTGGTCACGAAGAACCGCCGCCGCACGAGGAAGCCCCCCCCGAAGGTAGTGAGATTCCATTCTGACCAACAAGTCAGACCAACGAGTCTGACGAACGAGTTTGACGAACGAAAGGCAGGAAAATGGCATTCGGCAGAAAAAAGCCGGCGATGGCGTCCAGGAAGAAGCGCACGCGCACACGCGAGAAGGCCAAGTGTCGCTTCTGTCGGGAGAAGAGCGACGAGTTGGATTACAAGGACATTGCGGTCCTGCAAAAGCTCGTGACGAATCAGGGCAAGCATTTTTCCCGAAAGCGGAGCGGGAATTGCGCCAAGCATCAGCGTGAATCGCGCCGCGCCCTCAAGCGGGCTCGCTATATCGGCCTGATGCCGTTCTGTGGATAAGAAGAAGCTACCAGTTGTCAGCCGTCGGCTGTCAGCACCGAGGTATCAGAGGAGCCGTTCCGATGAAACTGCTGCTACGGAAAGACATCCCCAAGCTGGGTTTGTGTGGCGACATCGTGGAAGTCGCCGCAGGCTATGCTCGCAATTATTTATTGCCACACCATTTGGCGCTTGAACCGACGAAGGCCAATCTCAAGGCCATCGCCAAGGACAAGAAGAAGGCCGCCGAGGAGCGAGAGCGGCGTCACGCCTTCCTCAGCTCGATGGCCAAACGCCTGTCGGGTGTCGAGGTGACGATTCGCTCCGCCTGCACGCCGGACGGACACCTGTACGGCTCGGTGGGGCCGCGCGAGATTTCACATGCCTTGATGGAAGAAGGGCATTCCGTCCACACCGACCAAGTCAAGATGTCGCATAACATCAAAGAGGTCGGCATACTGGAAGTGCCGGTGGTTTTGTCGGATGATATCAGCACCACGGTCAAGGTCTGGGTCGTCGCGGAGAAGGCGGTCGAAGACGAAGAAGACCAGGAAGCGGAGGTCTCCGATGTCGCGGACGACAGCACCGACGACCAATCCGACAAGCCCTCCGATAAGGAGGGAGCCCACGCCGTCGACGCCGGGCACGAGGACGACTGATCCGGTCGCCGAGGGCCGCGTCCCGCCGCAAGACCTCGAGGCCGAAATGAGCCTGTTGGGCTCGATGTTGCTGGACCAGCGCCTCGAGCGCATCGGGCTCGTTATTCAAATCCTGCCCCGCGACGAAGCGCATCGGTTCTACCGACAGGACCACCGAATCCTGTTTGAGACGATTGTCGATTTGTGGGATGCGCGCAAGCCGATGGATATCATCCTCGTGGAGGATGAGCTGCGTCGGCGCGGTCGGTTGGAGGATGTCGGCGGCCGCGACTATCTGATCGACCTTGTCAATTCCGTTCCGTCGATCGCCAACTGCGAGTTCTATGCCCGGATCGTCCGCGACAAGGCGATGCTGCGCGATCTGATCCAGTGCACGACGGAAATCACGCACGCCGCCTATGAGCAGAAAGACACCGCGGCGGAAGTCCTCGACACGGCCGAGAAGCACCTGTTCGAGGTGACCGAGCAGCGCGTCAGCAAGCAGGCGGTGCCGATTCGGGTCGGTCTCGAGGAGGTGCAGAAGCTGCTCGACGACAAGGACGGCGGGATGATGACGGGCGTCCCGACCGGCTTCACGGATTTGGACCACCTGTTGGGCGGCCTTCAGAACGGGGACTTCATTGTGATCGCCGCGAGGCCGAGCATGGGCAAGACCGCGCTGGGCTTGTCGATGTTGGAGTATGTCGGGATTGTGGAGAAACAGCCCGTTGTCTTTTTCTCGCTCGAGATGAGCCTTCAACAGATCGCCCTGCGCATGTTGTGTTCGCATGCGTTGGTGGACATGCAGAAGTTGCGGCACGGGAATCTCAGTAACGCGGAGCGCCAGAAACTGAAACTGACCGCCGGCGGCATGAAGCGGCACAAAGTGTTCATCGACGACTCGGCGGGTATGAGCGTCATGGAGCTACGTGCCAAGGCCCGACGCCTCAAGATGCTGCACGATATCAAGGTGGTCTTCGTCGACTATCTGCAACTGATGCACGACCGCGTGGCGGCCAAGGAAAACCGCCAGGCGGAGATCGCGACGATCAGCCGGGGGCTCAAGGCCCTGGCCCGGGAGTTGGAAATCCCGGTGGTCGCCATGGCGCAGCTCAACCGACAGGTCGAAACCAGAAGAACGGGCGCGAGTAACCGGCCGCGAATGAGCGACCTTCGCGAAAGCGGTGCGATCGAACAGGACGCCGACGTCGTCGCGCTGCTGCACCGCGAGGACTACTACTGGGACAAGGACAAGCGCTCCGAGCAAGACGCCGAGTTCCAGAAGATCCAGGGCAAGGCGGAACTGATCATCGACAAGCAGCGAAATGGGCCGACCGGCATTGTCAAGCTACACTTCAATCCGAACTATACGCGATTCGACAATCCCGCCTCCGAGTTCATTCAAGGAGAAGACCAGTACGGCGGCCCGGCGGACGAATCCTACGAAGCCAACATGTCAATCGAGCAGGCGGCGGACATGCTCCCGTCAGAAGATGATGACGAGGCGCCGTTCTAACGCCTCGCGACGATCAGTCATTATGGCATTTCACGTTTACTGTGGCACCGGCGTCTCGCCGGTGGTTGCTGATTCGCCCAAACCGCCATCGCCAACGCGACAAGCAGAATCGCCACACCTAGCGACGGCAACGTGATCTCGGGTCCCAATCCCCGCAAATGTAACTGCGCAAGCCGTTCCTGTGCGACGGGCCCCCACGGCTCGCCCGTGTACGCGGGCACCATGACGGCCACGGTCCCATAGATTTCCGCGGCCCCGTAAGTCAGGATCATCCCGACGACCAGAACTCGCCGCACCCACGTGCCCGGATAGAAGGCGACCCCTTGATAGAACAGACACGCCAACCACGGAAACGACACCGCCGCGTACCACGAATTGGTGGCGACCTTTCCATGGGCCATCTGTGTTAGAATCGCGTGATACCCCAGCCCCGCCGCAACCCCCAACGCCGCGACTGCTACAAGCCACGCATCCATCCCGCTGACGAACACCAGACGATCTTTCCGAATGCTCCGCCTGAAAGCAAGGCACAGGCCCAAGAATCCCAGGCAAAGGTTGAACTGGTAGCAGTTCTTCAAGAATTTCGGCGGCTGTAGCCAACTCCAACCGCCGAACCACAAGCTGTAGCGAGAATATCGGGAGGCGAATGACCCGAGCCAGTCCACCTCAAACGCCGCCTGCGCCACGTCGAAGATAGTCTTCCCCGCCGCCTTGTTCTCGACGGCCTCCTGTAACGGCGTCAGCATCCCGAAGTGCGTCAGGTTGAAATGGAAATGGTCGTATGTAATGACGCCGGCCAAACCGAGCAGCAGCACACACCCCATGAAGATGGTGGCGTACGTCGGTGCCGCCGGTGCAGAATCTCGAGCCGAGCCCGGAGCGCAAGCGACGGGTCCCGTACCCGACAACCGCTCCGTCTGCGCCCGCGCCGGTCGGATGCGCCTCCGCCACGCCATGGACGCGAAAACGAACACAACAAACGGAATCAGCGCGAGGTTCGTCGCCTTGGCCAAGACAGCCAGCCC
>JAUVGW010000002.1 GCA_030593565.1 Phycisphaerae bacterium
GCTGTAGTCGAGACGACGAAGGACGATCGCGCTGTCCTTGATCAACGTCACGGGGACTAGTCGCCTTCCGCGGATGTCAGG
Organism: Phycisphaerae bacterium; assembly: GCA_030593565.1. GTDB lineage: Bacteria > Planctomycetota > Phycisphaerae > UBA1845 > UTPLA1 > JAFGQA01. Next base: position 82 of record JAUVGW010000002.1, read on the forward strand.
ACGTGAATCCGCAACCGGCTGATGCTGCGCTCCTCGGCTTCCAGGATTTCAACCTTGACGTTGTCCGCCACGAAGTCCTCGCCGGCCGTGGGGATGTGACCGAGCACGCTGAATACGTAGCCGCCGATCGTGTCGTAGTCATCGTCCTCCGGCAAGCTGGTCTCCAACTCCTCGTTTACTTCCTCGACGCGCACGCGTGCGTCGAACTCGACCGTCGCATCGTCAAGCCGCTTGATCGGAGGCGCCGGCGGTTGCTCATGCTCGTCGGTGATCTCGCCGACCAACTCCTCGAGGACGTCCTCGATCGTCACGAGCCCTTCGGTTCCGCCATATTCATCCAGCACGATGGCCATGTGAACGCGATCCGCCTGAAACTCGCGAAGCAGCGACGCCAGGTCCTTCGTCTCGGGAACGAACGGAACACTCCGCATCATCTCCTTCACCGAAAACGCGCCCGGATCATCGATTCGAAGCAGATCCTTCGCATACAACACGCCCACGATGTGATCCATCGTTTCCTCGTAGACCGGAATCCGCGAATGCCCCGCCTCCACGATCAAGGCCCGGACCTGATCGTAGCTCGCATCAGACGCGATCCCGATCATATCCGTCCGCGGCGTCATCACCTCGCCCGCGGACATCTCGTCCAGGTCCATCGCCGACTCGATCATCTCCTTCTCGGATTCGTCCACCGCCCCGGTGGTCTCGGCTTGACTCACCGCGTCGAGGATCTCACGTTCCATCGCCTCCGCACGGTTTTCTGTCTCGCGCGGAGCGCCGGCCAGGCGGCGGACGATCTCGTCGATGACATTCACCACAACCAACAACGGCAGCATCACCCGTCGCGACAACTCCAGCACCGGAAGCACACGGGCAATATACGCCTCACCGGCATGTCTGCCCCAGGCCGTCGGGATCGCCACTCCCACGACCACGAACCACACCGCGGATATCAACAGCGTCATAACGAACCGCGACCCGCCAAACCACGATTCGCCCCACGAAACCAGGAAACCCACGGTCAAGACGAACAGCAGGAAAGCCAACTGCTGGTGAATCAACGCCGTCAAAACGTATTCGCGCTCGTGGCGGTCGAACTGCTCGACACCCTCGGGGCGTCCGGCACGCTTCATTGCAGCAATCAGCCGCGTCCGAGACGCCTCCCGCACTGAAACCAGGGCGGTCCCGAAGAACATCGCCGCCGCCGACCATAGAATGACAAGGCATGCGTTCATAGGAATCGATCCGCGCAGCTCACCCCGCGTGCTTCTCCGTGGGCTTGATGTCGGGAATCTGAAGGTCCGACCAGATGATGCCCGGCTCCCCTGGCTTCGCCGCAGCAACGATCTCCCCGCTGGAATCCACGATCATGCTCGCGCCGGGACACCTGATCTTGCGCGAACCATCCACAGTCGTAACATCCGCCAAGGCACCTGCCAAACCGCATCGTGCCGCGTGGTCCGCGACGCGCTGGCGAATCGACTCCGTGTCGATGTCCGGCTCGCCCGCGCCGTGGCCCCAGCACGTACATCCCAACACTAATCCCGCACCGGCATCGACCGCCGCGTCCCAGGACTCGCCGTCCAACAAGTCGTCACCGACCAACATCGCAAATCGCCCAAGCAGGATATCCGTTGCCGAGATCGTTTCACCTCGCGAGAACTGTCCCGCGGGGATCACCTCGAATCGCCGCTGCCGCTGATGCAATCGCAAGTCGCCGTCCCGATCAATCAAGACGCCCGCCACATACGGCCTGTCGGGACCGCGCTCCGCGAATCCCATCGCCACAAAAACGCCCCACTGGCGCGCGCGGAGACCGCACGCGGCCACGACGGGCCCCGCCGGCCGATCAGCGATCATCTCGTTCCCGCTCATCACCGCGAGCACGTCCCCAAACGCCGGCAGCAGGATCAGATCGGGTGCCGGATCCTGCTCAGCCGCCTCGTCGATCGCGAGCAGGGCGTGCTGAAACGTTACCGTCCGCCGGGCGGGATCGACAGCCAGCTGCACCACGGCGATTCTCATGTTCGACCTCCGCGCCTCGCTCGTCCGCCGTCCGCCCGGCGCGACGGTCCACGCGAGAACACCGGACCCCATCCCAGCAACGTCAGGATTTCATCTTCACGTCGATGCATCAACGCGGCAGCCTCCACATCGTCGTCATCATACCCGCACAAGTGTAGACAGCCATGGACCACGTACAACAGCAGTTCGCCGCGCCAATCGGTCCCACGAGAACGAGCGCGACGCCGCGCCACCGATTTGCACGCCACCAACTGGCCGTCCACGCGGCCGGTTTCGGGTTTATCACGCAAGTCAAACGACAAAACGTCGGTTGCGGCGGTCTCCCCGGTCCATCGCTCGTGCTGGCGGCGCATCTCGGCCTCGCCAACCACGGCGATGTCCAGCCGGCCGCAGCCGAATCCCGCGGCTCGCAATGTCCGACGAGCCACGCGGCGAAGCTCGGCCGGCAATTCCTCCGAACAGCCCGAAACCGTGATCGTCAGCCGACGGTCGTCGGTGGTGGACGGATGTTCCCTGCCAGATTGCTCCTCGGATGTGCTCATGCGGTACGAATATGGCGAACCGGGCTCTCTGGTTTCTTTTCTGGATAGGCAATTCGACCATGATGAATGGCCCGCAGGCTTTTCACAAGGCTCTGTTCGACGCGCGACAGCTCCTTCAGCGTGATGTCACAGTCGTCGAATTGCCCGTCCATCAACCGCGACATCACGATGTCATGAACCACGCTCTCGATGCGCCCCGGCGTCGGGTCCTGTAGCGCCCGCACCGCGCCCTCCACGCTGTCGCAAAGCATCAGGATGGCCGACTCGCGCGAGCGAGGCTTCGGCCCTGGATAACGAAACTCCGTGTCGCTGATTTCACGTCCGTTGCGACCGCTCGCCTTCGCCTCCTCCGTCGCGCGGGCGTGGAAATAGCGGACGACTGTCGTGCCGTGATGCTCCGGAATGAACTGGTGCAATTCCGGCGGCAGGCGATGCTCCCGCGCCAGCGCGAGCCCGTCCTTCACGTGCGCCAATATCACAAGCAGGCTCATCGTCGGCGCCAACCCGCGATGCGCATTGATGTTCGCCTGTTGATTCTCAATGAAGTAGTTCGGCTTGCATATCTTGCCGACGTCGTGGTAGTACGCCCCGACCCGCACCAACAGCCCATTCGCGCCAATCTCCTCCGCCGCCGTCTCCGCCATGCTTCCGAGCAGGTGACTGTGCTGCCACGTTCCGGGCGCCTTCTCGATCAGTTGCCGTAACAGCGACTTGCTGGTATCCGCCCATTCCAACAACGTCAGGCTCGTCGTGATGCGAAACGCCCTCTCGATCACAGGTAGCAACACGAGCACGATCCCGGCCCCCGCCAACGTCGCAAACGCGGCGATTCCCGATTGCACGATAATGAAACCAAACTCCTGCTGCTGCGTCAGGCCGACAAACATCGTGCTGATCGCCGCGACTACGCCCGTGATGGCGCCCACCACCAACATCTTCAAACGAGTGCGAACCTCCCGCAGGAGCAGCACGATCACCGATCCAACCGCTAGGAAAACCACCAGCACGCTCAGCGGCGCCTCCAATGCGACAACCGTTAAGAGCGCCAACGCCGCCGCGCCTCCGATCGCGAACCGCTGCGTGTAGGCAATCGTCAGGATCGCCGCCGTCATCGTGATCGTCACCACGCTCCACATCGGGGACGATCCAACACCACTCAGCATGAACCGCGCTGCCAGCAACATCAATAGCAGCAGCCCCGCCAACGCCAGCGAGCGAGCAGGTTTCCGCACGACGCGCGGTTGCGTGAGCGCCGTATGGACCGCAAGCCCGATCGTCACCAGAAGCAACACGCCCATCAGGCCCAGCCGCTTATATAGCCACTGACTTCGTAGCGACGGATCCTTGTTCCGTTTCTTCAGATATGCCTCGTGCTCCGCCTCCAACAATGCGAATTCCGCGGGATCGAGTATCCCGGCCTTGACCAGACGATCCCCCGGCTTGTAGGAATCCTTCGCTGGTTCCAGCACAGCAAGTTCGGCCTCGATTCGAGCCCGCGTCGCTTCGCGGTCAAACACGAATACAGACCGGTAAACCCCCGGCTCCGGGACAATCGCACGCTCAACGATTGGTACTAGCGCTCCCGTGATCTGCGGCGCGAACAAGTACTGCACAAGGTCTTCCGCCAACCGCTTCACATGGTCCGGATTGATCGCGTACGTCACCCGCTCCTTGGGAACCGCCGAGAACTTCCCACTCCCGGGGTCTACCATGACCTCGCTCGCCGTGCTGCGCACGTCCCGATCAAGATCGAGCTCTGCCTTCTCGATCATGATCTCACGCGCCACCCGCTGCGCGATGCTGTCGACCTTGCGCCGAAACTGCTCACTCCCTGCGTCGTCCGTCAGCGCCCGAAAAACCTCGAACGCCTCCGGTTCCAGCGGGCACCGCTCGCCATACGCCTCGACATACTTCTCGTAGTTCTCCGCTGCCTTCACCGCGGCGTGCAAGTCACGAAACTCCGCCTGAATCTGATCCACCAAGGCCTGATTCAATCGGAAGTAGTTGGGAACGACCTGTTGGGCTTCTTTCAGCTCCTCCTGCGTACGGCTCTCATTCACGCGCTCGAATCCCACACGGGACAGCACCGTCTGCGTCAACCGCATCTGGACCGTATAGGGGAGCCGCTCGTCCCCGGACAGCACGATCAGCGTCGCGCACGCCCAGAACACGGTCGCGATGATCGCCGGCCACGTGGCCAGACGCCGGAGCCGTTCCCACAGCTTCACCTGCCCGTCAGCTTGACGCCGACGCGCGTCGCCTTGCCTTGTCGAGCGGAATTGGGCCAAAACTCACACCACCTGCCTTGCCGCCATTCACGGCACCGGATCACCCCTCAGCCACCTCGGCGGCAGGATGAACCGCCATCCTTCCAGCGGACGAACGTCATTATACCCTGCATTGCACACGACCGATTCCTTCACCAATCGCGCCAGTCAACCGTTGCCGCCCTCAATCCCCAGCGAGCCGGGCCGTCCCCGGCCCGGTCCCCGCCCCCCGATCCCCTTTAACTGCGACCGAAGTCCGCGCTCTCGAATCCTATCGCCAGCCAGACAATACCGCCTGACGTATTTCGCGAGAACACCCGATAACGGATGGCCTGTGCCCAGTAGCGTGTGGCCACCGTTCACCCAATGTTCACCGCACGATGTCGACCCAAAACTGGCTCAACGCGCATAACCATCACATTGACAGCGATTTAGACGCGTCGGCTTCCACTCGCCACTGCCTCACTTCAACCACCTACTCCATACAACACAATCCCTACAACCCCATCCTGGAAACCACCGTCCAGGAATCAGGCCCCCCGCCATCGCCCAAAGCCCGCCGACATTGAGCGGTGGTTCCTCGGACACCACCGGCACGAAGCGTGCCCCTGAACAGGCTGACCGCGGCACCGAGCCACGCAGGACCGAAACCTCGGCTGCCGCATCCCGACTGCAACCGACAGGATCCACGGAGTGTGCCACGTGAAGCCCATCACTCAACAGTCCAACTGGACCGGCCGCCTGATCTGCTGGGCCATCGCCTTGATCGGCTTGATCCTCGTGGCATCAGTCACAACCGACGCCGGCTTTCCTACGCCGAATCCCAGCTCTACGTTCGCCGAACCGACCTTCGCCGCAGTGATGCCGGACTAGTGCATCGCCGATCTTACCCTCCAAGCCATCCCAAACCCCCTCGTGGCGCCACCATCTCGCTTATGGGGAGCAACTGTCGCACCGACATCTGTGGCACCGGCGTCTGTGGCACTGGCGTCTCGCCGGTGGGACCACAGGCAGGCCCGTGCCACAGTTTGGTTGCCGCGAAGGCCGACCTGCGCCACAATCCCACGAAGAAACTGGTTGCCCCGACTCGGCACACGCCGCAGGAAACTCGGAACGAACGAGCATGAAGATCATCACCCTCACGACCGACTTCGGTCAAGCGGACCACTACATCGCCTGCATGAAGGGCATCATCTTCCAACTTGCGCCCGCAGCCAAGATCATCGACGTCACGCACATGCTCCAACCTCACGATGTCGTCCATGCCGCCTTCGTCCTTCGCCAGATCTTCGACCACTTCCCGGAGGGCTCCATCCATATTGCCGTCGTCGACCCCGGCGTCGGCACGGCCCGACGGTTGCTCGCCATTTCCTATGAAGGCCAACTCATTCTCGCACCGGACAACGGACTCGTCACACTCGTCCACCGGGACTTCGAGATGGAGGAACTCCGGGCCATCGAGAACACGCGCCTCTTCCGACCCGAAATCAGCACCACCTTCCATGGACGAGACATCCTTGCCCCGGTGGCCGGTCACCTCGCACAGGGCATGGCCATTGAAAACGTCGGCCCGACCGTCGATCAACTCGAAATCCTCAACCTCGACGAACCGACGGCAACACCGGCCGGCGGTATCGAAGGCCAGGTCCTCTACGTCGACCGCTTTGGCAACCTCATCTCGAACATCAGCTTAGCGGACATCGATGCCGTCGCGGGCGATGCCATCGACAACCTCAGCGTGCATGTCGGGCCGCTCCGGGTCGGCCAGCTTCACAACACCTACGCCGACATGCCCCCCGGCGAAATCGTCGCCATCATCGGCTCCACAGGCATGTTGGAAATCGCCATCAACCAGGGCAACGCCGCCGAACAACTCCGAGCCGCACCAGGCACCGTCATCGTCGTTCGCTGAGCCGTGTTCTGTGAGCACGACGCACCAAACCGAGCCGTGTTCTGTGAACACGGTGCACCAAACCGAGCCGTGTTCTGTGAACACGGTGCACCAAACCGAGCCGTGTTCTGTGAACACGACGCACCAAACCGAGCCGTGTTCTGTGAACACGGTGCACCAAACCGAGCCGTGTTCTGTGAACGCGGTGCACCGCCTTCACAGAAGGCGGCTGTAAAACAAAACCCGGCTCAAACTCGCACTTTTTTTCAACAAACTTGAAAGAACCGCCCGGAATGCGGAAACATTACAATAGAGCCATGCCGACCAGAACGAGCACAACCCTGCTGAACGGACTCCTCGATCCCCGTGACGACCGAGCGTGGCAGCGATTCTACTCCCGTTACACACCAATGCTGCTGTCCTACGCCAAACGCGTCGGCCTCTCCGACGCCGATGCACAGGAGGTCGTCTCGAAAACACTGGCCACGTTCGTCCGGAAATATGCCGCCGGCCGATACGACCGCCAAAAAGGACGACTCAAGTCCTGGCTCGGCGGCATCATTCATAAGAAGATTCTCAGGCAGCGAGCCCGCCGCCCCATGGCGTCACTCGACGCAGCGCAGGGCGACGGCCGCCCCCATCTGCCCGAGCCCGCCGCGCCGGACGGCACAGACGAGGCCTTCGAACGTGAGTGGCAACTCGATATCCTCAACCAAGCCCTCATCATCCTGCGCCGAGACATCGATCCCAACACCTATCAGGCCTTCGACCTCTATGCCCTCAAGGACTGGCCCGTCAAGAAGGTCGCTGCGTTCCTCGGCATGACGCCCAACGCCGTCTACATCAGCAAGAGCCGAACGCTCGAAAAGCTTCGCGAACTCACCCAACGCCTCATCGACGAGGAGGACGAACCGCGCCGTGCGATGCCTGAACAATGAACAACTCGAACGCCTGGCCGCCGCGCCGGACGACACCGCCAACACGAGCCCGCTCGCCCACACCCGCGGCTGCGAAGCTTGTCGACGGAAGCTCGAGCGCGTCCGAACCGACGCGACCCTCGTCGCAGACATCCGCGAACTCCGCGAGCGCCGTGCGAAGGTCAAGCCCATCCAGGACGAAATGACCGACACCGACGGCAGAATTGTCGCGCCGCCCCAACATCCGGTATGATTGCGCAGCAAATCGGATGCGTGGGTGCCCCGCCCTTTGCGCAGCAAAGGGTGGGAATCCCTAGTGCGAAAATGAAAATCCCTTCTCGCACCTTCCTTGGAGCCTGGAAAGAATCGGGAACATGGCAAAAGCCGACAAACCGCCCCCCGCAGACGCCACCCAGACCATCGGCCTCCCCACGCGCCCCCAACGACCGACCGACCCGGTCCCGCACCTGTCAGATTATCGCTTCATCAAGGTCATCGGCCGCGGCGCATTCGGCACTGTCTGGCTAGCGGAGGAGCCGGTAGCCGGCGTCTTCCGAGCCATCAAAGTCCTGCACACGCACGGCGCCGCGCGAATTGAACGAGAACTCGCCGGCATCCACGCCTACCAGGCCCAGGCGAAGGACCACCCGTACCTCGTCCGCATCCTGACGACCGGCCTATGCACACTGGACCTAGCGGCCGACGCCCCTGTCGGCCGAGATGGTGCGACCAGCCCCGCTCCACATTCCACACAAGCTGTCTACTACGTCATGGAGATCGCCGACCACGCCGCCGGCGCGCAGCCACACCATCCCACCACCTACGAACCCATGACGCTCGCCACGCTCATCCGGCAAAAGGACCGCCTGCCTACCGGCGGCGTCATCGACCACGCATCGACCCTACTCGACGCCATCGACCACCTGCACAGAGCAGGCCTCCAACACCGCGACATCAAGCCGACCAACTGCCTGTTCATCGGCGGCCTATTAAAACTCGCCGACATGGGCCTCGCCGCCTCCGACACGACGACCGAATCCATTGGCACCCCGGCCTACATGCCGCCGACGACCGACAAACCCACCGAGGCCGACCCTGCCCGCACGATCGGCCCGCAACCCGACGACCTCTACGCACTCGGCAAGGTCATGTACGTCATGACCACCGGCCAGGGGGCCGCCGACTTCCCCGACTGGCCCGCCGACCTGGACCCCACCGCCGACCCCCACCTCCCCGCCCTCCGCGAACTCATCAACGACCTCTGTCACCCGCAGGCCGAGAAACGCCTGACCAGCATCCGCGAGTTACGGCACAGACTGGCAACGTTCACTCCATTCGGCCCAAGCCCCAAAACATCTCGCCGCCGCGTGGCGTTATTGGTCGGCCTCGTCGCCGCTGTCAGTTTCTACGCAGGGGCCTGGACGGCTACGCGGTGGCTCGAGCCGGAGGACCCGATGAGCCGGACATACGGCGTGCCACCTTACAACGGTACGGATTATTCCGAGCACCTGGAGTGGGAACGACTCACCTACAGCTTGGGGCGCAGCCACCGACCAGGGATCACTTACACACTTCCCTGCGGCGGTACCTTCGTCACCTTCTGGGACATCCAGACCCGGCTGGAGGAGGGCCGCTTAGAAGTGAGCGGCGCTTTTCAAATCTACCAGGAGCACAGCCCCGCTCAGCGCGACATCACGAACCCGCGCGGGATCATCTGCCAGGTCTGCTTGTGTGTCGGGGATGAATTGCGATTCCTGTATCACGCGCAGCCAGGACCAAAGCCGGGCACATACCACGATTTCGGTCGTCGGGGGATGACCGGTATCTCGCTCAGTGAGCTCGCGTTCACGGAGGACGAACCGCTTACTGTCTATCTGGCTGTGTCGTCGTGCTATACACCGAGTAGCGCAGCAGAGGAATACAAGATACCCGCCAAACGAGTTGCACTACTCAAGAATGCACAGGTGATCGCCAGCGTGAGCCGGTTGCGTGCCGAGGAAGCTGCTCAGTCAGTGGCCGAGCCATCCCACGCAGCAATACCAGACAAAAACGAGTCGAAACCGCCCGGCAATGACTGAGCCGTGTTCTGTGAACACGAAACATCGCTTTCATAGAAAGCGGCTCGGATTACTTCGCCGCACGCCGCCGAGACGTGTTCTGTGAACACGATGCACCAAACCGAGCCGTGTTCTGTGAACACGATGCACCAAACCGAGCCGTGTTCTGTGAACACGGTGCACCGCCTTCACAGAAGGCGGCTCGGATGGCGGCTCGGATGGCGGCTCGGATACGTGGTATCGTCGCGTTTCACAAGACCGAGCCGTGTTCTGTGAACACGATGCACCGCCTTCACAGAAGGCGGCTCGGATGGCGGCTCGGATTACTTCGTCGCGCGCTGGCGCTCGATGTATTCGTAGACCCGCTGGAAATACGCTTCATCCCAAACCCATTTCACACTGCCGCCGTTCGACCACCAGCGCCGCCCTTCCTCCAGAGCCCATCGCTGCCCCAGAGCTTGGCCGAGCCACACCTTAAGCCAGCGACGAACCGCATTTCCGCCGGCGTCGGCGCTGAGGAGCACATGCACGTGATCCGGCCCGCAGGCGGCGACATGATAGGTCCAACCGCCGCGCCGGCACACCTGCGGGATAACCACTTCGGCCCACAACCGTTGCTCCCGTGTGAGTTGAATCGGGGGAAACCGCATTCGGGATTGCTCGACCCGCTCCCACGATTCGATGCGCCCGAGGACCGGCTCGCCGGGCGTGTTGTGGCGCCGATCCACGGTTCCGCGCTCGTCGCCGTGCAGCCGCGTGCCGTAGGTGCCGAAGGTGATGTGATAGGCAAGAGGACGATCATTCATGTCTGACATCGTATCGTCAACGCTCAATTCCACAAGACTGAGCCGTGTTCTATGAAAACGGTGCACCAAACCGAGCCGTGTTCTGTGAACACGGTGCACCGCTTTCACAGAAAGCGGCTCGGATACGTGGTATCGTCGCGTTTCACAAGACTGAGCCGTGTTCTGTGAACACGGTGCAACAAACCGAGCCGTGTTCTGTGAACACGGTGCACCGCCTTCACAGAAGGCGGCTCTGGAAAAAGAAACCCGGCTCGGATTCGTGCCTATTTTTCAAAACACCTGAAAGAACCGCCCCACTCGCGGGAATCAGTAACAGATTCACCGACTGCTGCCGCGAGGAGCGCCACTGTGCCGAGCCGCCCGACACCCAGAGGAAGCAACGACCTGCCGGACCTTTTCACGGCAGCGCAGTGGCAAACCCTGGCGGATCACCTGGGCCTGAGCCCTCGGCAGCGGCAGGTTGCCCGGCATATTTGCCGGGCGCGGAGCAATGACGAGATCGCCGCGAAGCTCGGGATTTCGTCGCACACGGTCCACATGCACATGAAGTGCTTGTTCGAGAAGTTGGATGTTCGCGACCGAGTCGGCGTCGTGGTACGCCTCGTGTCGGCCGACAGGTCAATCCCATGTCGCGACGGGAAGACCTGACGATCCGGGGTGATACCTACCCGAATAGGCGTATTGCGTATGCTCGCCGGAAATGGATATAGTGATTAGGGAATTTCCGGTCCACACATAGCGCCGGAGGAAGGAAGAGGCATTCAAGTAACGAGATTGATCTCCAGGTGCCGCGTGGGACGAGGAAGGACGTTCCTGCCAGTCCGCCGCGGCAAGGATGTTGAGGCCTTTCAGAGCCTCGTTTAACAGGAGGAAGATACAATGAAACAGTTGTTCTTACTTGCTGCGCTCATCACTGTTCTCTCGGGACTGATGAGTGGAATGGCGCTGGCTGATGACTACCCCATTGGCCCAGCACTTGAAACCTTGGCTGTGCCTTTCACAATCAGCGGTGCGCACTCAACACTTGAATTGCAGGACGGTGTTCGCTATTGGCTGCTGGCTGAGGGAGTCGTTTCAGCAGGGCACGCGGGGCAGCAGAGCGATGCCGAATGGTGGAGCTACCCTCCCGGCTCCCCTTGGGAAGAAGAAGCCGATTGGTCTGGCTATCCGCCTCACTCAATGGATCTCATAGTGGACGAGATCGGCTATGACTGGTGGGGCTCAGGACTCACAGACCCAGTTCCCCTAGACGATTTCGACACCTTTGCCCCCCACGTGTTCAGTCCCAGCCACAAGTACTGGGTTCCTATTTGGGGCGACGGAACGACCATCCATCTTCGCATTGTGGATCACCCCTCGCACTATCATGACAACAGTGGATCGCTTGCGGTCGGTATCTACACCCCCGAACCTGCTACGCTTTCGCTGCTGGCCCTCGGCGGTCTGGCGATGTTCCGGCGACGGCGGCGTGTTCGTGTTGGGTGCTGAGGATGGGGTCGTGCGGCGGCGATAGGTCAGTCCCCAAGCCCACGGATCAGGGTCGAAATCATTATTGGGCGACAGCTTCTGATCGCGCGAAGGACGCAGGCGCCACATTGAAGATGCTTCAACCGTTCAGCGCCGCGTGTGCTTGGTGTCCGGTGTGACCTCGCTTTCTTGCCCGCAGGTTCCATGCGAGGAATCGGCGCAGGAATCGGTCATGCCGCATTCGATGTTTCCGCAACCACAGCCGCCTGACTTGCCGGAGACTGTTCGGTAAACAGATCGCCCCGCCAGAAGCACCACGGCTCCCACGATGATCACGACGACGACGTTTTCAATCATGCTCATTCCTTCTTGGTACCCGTGTGAGAAGTCGTTTACCCAATCAGAGTCGCGGCCGTGAACAGACTGCCCACCTGGTACACCATGACCGTCAACACGTACGCCAACAGGGTCAAGCCGCCCAACTGAAACAGAGCCCACATCCATGAGTTGCTTTCCCGTTTGGTGATCGCGACCGTCGCCATGCAGGGAGCGCTGACCAGACAGAACAGCATGATGCAGAACGCCTGCAGGGGCGTGTAACTTTCACGTAGCCGCCGGCGCAGCGAATCCGATTCCTCGTCGGCTTCCCCCACGGAGAAGACGATGCCCATTTGCGCAACAAACACCTCCTTGGCGGCGAACGCGCCGATGAGGGCCGTCCCGATCTTCCAGTCGAATCCCATGGGCTTCAGGACAGGCTCGATGCCGTGCCCGATCCGGCCCGCCACCGTGTAGGCCAACGCCTCCGCCTGCCGCGCCTGTCGTGCCTCCTTGATCCGCTCACCGAACGCTTCACTGTCCGCCGCGTGCATCGCCTCTGCCGGTAGACCGGGCGGAGGACCGCCCGGCTCGCTGGCTATCTCCGCATCGTAGTCACGATCGAACACCGTCTTCTTCGGGTAACTAGTCAGAGCCCACAGAATGATCGAGAGGGCGAGGATGATCGTGCCCGCCTTTCTGAGATAGAGCCAAGCCCGGCCGCCGGTGTGAAGGAACAGGCTTTTCAGTGTCGGCGCGCGATACGGGGGAAGCTCCATCACGAAAGGCGGCGAGTCTCCCTTTAGGATCGTCGTCTTTAGCACCTTCGCGCTGACGACCGCCAACGCGAGGCCCGTCAGGTAGATGGTCAGGAGCATGGGCGCCTGCCATGCCTCCGCGAAGAAGGCCGGAATAATCAGCGCGTAAATCGGAAGACGGGCGCCGCAGCTCATCAGCGGCACGACCAGCATCGTCGTCAGCCTGTCTCGCCTGTTTTCAATGGTGCGTGTGGCCATGATGGCCGGAACGGAGCAGCCGAATCCAATCAACATCGGGATGAAGCTTTTTCCGTGCAGCCCAATCTTGTGCATGAGCCGGTCCATGATGAACGCCGCCCTGGCCATGTAGCCGGAGTCTTCCAGCACGGTGATAGCCAGAAACAGAAGCACGATATTGGGCAGAAACACGACGACGCCCCCGACGCCGCCGATGACGCCGTCCACCAGGAGCGATCGCAGGGCGCTGTCCGCTCCCTCGGCCCACAATGAGGAGACCGCCCGGCCGAGCCAGTTGAAGAAGCTCTCGATCCAGCCCATGGGGGGATCACCCAGCGTGAAGGTGAGGTAAAAAACGAGGTACATCAGGCCGAAGAAGATCGGCAGGCCCAGGACTCGGTTCGTGATGACCGCGTCGATCTGGTCGGACATCGTGTGGCGCGCTTCGGCGGTCAAGCGAACCGTTTCGGTGCAGGCGCCGCTGATGAAGCCGTATCGTTGATCCGCGATCACCACCTCGGACGGGTGGCCATATAGCTTCTCCAGGTAATCCTCACTCTTTTTTACCGCGTCGAGGATCTTCCGGGAGCTGACCTTCTGCTGCACGTCTTCGTCATTCTCCAGCAGCTTGATCGCAGCCCATCGACGTTGGTAGGTTTCCGGCGCGTGGCCGTCGGCCACGATCAACTCCGAGATTCTCGTGATCTCGTCCTCGAGCTCCTCTCCATAGTTGACGTGTACCGCCTCGGGCGGTCCCTCGGCCGCCTTTGCGACGATCGCGTCCAGGAGATCCGTGGTTCCCATGTTCTTGTGGCCGACCATCGGAACGATGGGCGTCCTGAGCAATCCGGACAGCGCCTCGATGTCGAACTCGATTCCGCGCGCTTCCGCCACGTCACACATGTTGAGCGCCAATACCAGCGGCGCGTCCATCTCCATGAATTGTGTCGCGAGATACAGGTTTCGCTCGACGTTCGAGGCATCGAGGATGGCGACAACAACGTCGGGCTTCCCGTTGATGATGAAGTCCCGCGCCACCATCTCCTCCACCGAGTGTGCTGTCAGGCTGTAGATGCCCGGCAGATCGATGAATTCCATCCGTGTGCCACGATGATCGCAGGTGCCGCTCTTTTTCTCGACGGTGACACCCGGGTAGTTGCCGACATGTTGCCGCGCGCCGGTGATGTTGTTGAAGACCGTGGTCTTGCCGGCGTTCGGGTTGCCCGCAATCGCCACCGTGAGCATCCGTCGAGCGTGGGTTCGACCGCTCCCAACCGTTTGTTCGGCCTGACGCATAATGTTCGGCAATCCAAACTTTCAGTCCAACAAGAATGGGCGCGTGTGGCGGCGCCCTCACAGACCGCCGATGCGGCCTTGCTCGTTACCCCGCAATATCTCGCTCCTCGCTCGTGCGAGATTCCCATCTCGCACGCACTCTCCGCAGGATTCCTATCCTGCAAGGCTGCGGGAATGGATTCCCGCGAAAGCGGGTGCGAGAAAGGATTCTCGCACCAGCACCGTCGTTGGAAGCACCGATCAGGTGCTTCACACCAATGCGACGGCAATCTGCGCCGCCTCCTCCTTCCGCAATGAAAGGCTGTATCCCCTGAGCCTGACTTCGATGGGATCGCCAAGCGGCGCCACCCGCCTCATCTCGATCAGCGAACCCGGCGTGATGCCCATATCGAGCAGCCGCTTGAAGATCGCGCCCCGCCCATTCACGCGATCGACCCTGCCCTGCTGACCCGGGCGTAAATCCCTTAGGCTGACGACCATAGCGTCTTTTCTCCTGATGTTCTGTGAGGCAGGTGTCTCCGGGCTCCGTGGCCCTGCGGGCGAAATGCCCATAGCACACACATCCGCCGGTATATCCGGTATATTGCTACCAGGCTTCGAGCACACGTTCGATTCGTCATCGATCATCGGCATCTCCGTGGCCGGAGCCGGCATTCTCGTCGGCGGCCATCGCCCTCCTCCTCGTCACTTCCTCCTGACAGGCGGCAATGCATTGCTCGCACTTGTCCGAGGCATGGAGGCCGCAGCGATAGCCGAATCCCTTGATCCACTCCGGGCCAAAACGGGGGCACTTCTCCAGGAAGTCCACGAAGTCAACCAGCCGCTCCAGGATGGCGGGCGAGGTCGCGTGTTCCATTCGACAGGCGGCCTCATCCGCGTCGTGCTCCTCGACCGACAGCACCTTCACCAGAAAATCCCGCAAGGCCTCGTGCCGCCGAACCACCTGCCGGGCGGCCGCACGGCCGCCGCGCGTCAACGTGATCGCCTCGTAGGGCTCGTAGTTGACGAGCCCCTTCTCCGACAACGCCTGGAGCGCTCCGGTCACCGAAGATCGGCCAACCTTGAGCCGGCCGGCGATGTCGCGAGACCTGGCAACCTGCTTCTCTGCCACCAGGTGATAGATGGCTTCGAGGTAGTCTTCCAGGCTCTCGCTGAGTTCCACCGATCCGCCCACCGACAAGGCTCCTCTGAGAGGGAACAAAAGTTCGACACTCCGTACATTCTATGGTCAACCCAACTCGCGTCAAGGGTCCTCTACAGAATTGTCTGTCCTTTTTTCGGAAGATCGCCCAAACGCGTCGATGGGGAAGGAACTGCCCGCTTTATCGGTCGC
The DNA here is from genome assembly GCA_030593565.1 of Phycisphaerae bacterium. Lineage (GTDB taxonomy): Bacteria > Planctomycetota > Phycisphaerae > UBA1845 > UTPLA1 > JAFGQA01. Next base: position 15,996 of record JAUVGW010000002.1, read on the forward strand.
ACCACCGGCAATCCCGGCTCGCCGGGACTGGCACCCATGTTGTTGTCCTCGACCCGCGAAGCTATGCTATCCGCCGCCGTCAATGCGGCTCAGTCGTTCCGCACCGCGCGTTTTTCGCACCACCAAGGGGCCAGGGGTCACTTCTATGAACCGATGGATGGATCTGATTGTCGTTGTCTCCTTGGCTGCGTGGCTCGCTACGGCGAGCTTGAGCCTGGCACAGAATTCGCAGCCGCCCACCGGCGTGCAGCAACCCGCCGATTCGACCGATGCGCCCACCGATGGCGGCGAACCGGATGCAACGACAAGCCAGCCGGCCACACAGCCGGACCACGCGCCCGATCCGCTCAGCTCGCCCGCCACGATGATGGAAGATTTCCTGCGGGCCATGGCGGAGTCGGAGACCAAGCCCGAGCGGATAAAAGACGCCGTTCGCTGTCTCGACCTGTCCGAACTGCGTGCCAAAGACCTGGAAGCCGCGGAGCAGCAGGGACCGCTGTTGGCGAAGGATCTGGAACAGATCATCGAAGCGCTTCTGAACACCTACAGCGCCTCGCGGGAGGAGATCCCGAAGCAGCCCAAGACGGACAGCGTCTTCTTCCCGGATGAACCGAAGGAGAACGTCCCGCAACTCGAACTGGCCCGGTCCGGGGACGGGCTGTGGCGGTTCAGCGCGGACACGGTCGCGGCGATTCCGGAATACGTCGAGGCCGTCAAGGTGAAGAAAAAGGAGGAGAAGAAGGAGGCCCCCAAAGACACGGTCATGGACCAAGTCCCGCCAGCGTTCCGGACGCCCCGGGCGACGATGCGCACCTTCATCGAGGCGATGGTTGAGGGCGACAAAAACACGGCCCGCGAATGCCTCGATCTGAGCAGTATCCCGGAGGCTTCTCGCGGCGAGGTCGGCACGGACAAGGCCGAGAAGCTCAAGTTCGTGGTGGATCGCATTGCGATGGTCGTCTTCGTGGACATTCCCGATCAGCCGGATGGTGATCCCTATTCCTGGTATGTAGACGAGCAAGGCCGCATCGAGCTTGCGCGGCAAGAAAGTGGCGACAAGAAAGGCTACTGGCTGTTCAACAAGGCGACGGTCAATTCCATCTCGTCGCTATTCAAGGCAAAGGAGAATGTGAAGCGTCTCGCCTCGCTGGAACAGGAATCCTTCTGGAAGAACCCGCGATTGTGGATACTGGATCAGATCCCGCCGGGTCTGAAGGGCGAGGTGTTCGGTGTGCAGACCTGGCAGTGGCTGGGCATCCTCGTTGCGCTGGTGCTCAGTTACATTCTGCACCGGATCACGCTGCTCATCTTCTATGCCATCGCCCGACCGTTTGGCCAGTCGAAGACGGTCGCGATTCTGCCCGCTCACATCAAAGACTCGGTCCGGCCGCTGTCCATGTTGGTGATGATGGCCGTCTGGTGGGGGGGATTCCGGCTGCTGGGCATCCCGGGCATTCACACATTCGTATGGCCGGCGCTCAAGTTCGCAATGACGATCGTCGGAGTCTGGGCGGCATATCGGCTGATCGATTTGGTCTCCCAGATCTTCGAGGGCCGTGCGGCGAAAACCGACTCGCGCCTGGATGATGTGCTCGTGCCCCTGGTGCGAAAGACGGTGAAGATCATCGTCGTCGCCGTCGGCATCGTTTTCATCCTGAAGGCCGTCGGCATTTCGGAGAACATCGTCAACAAGCTGTTCGCCGGTCTGGGGCTGGGTGGTTTGGCGTTCGCATTGGCGGCCAAGGACACCATCGCCAATTTCTTCGGCTCCGTGACGGTCGTGCTCGACCGTCCGTTCCAGGTGGGCGACTGGGTCAAGGTCGGCAGCGCCGAAGGCACGGTCGAGTCGGTCGGCCTGCGAAGCTCGCGCATCCGTACGTTTTATAATTCGCAGGTCACGATCCCCAACGCCGATCTGATGTCGGCAACCGTCGACAACATGGGACGTCGGCGGTATCGGCGGATCAGTTGCAAAGTCGCGGTCACATATTCGACGACGCCGGAGCAACTCGACGCATTCTGCGAGGGCATCCGCGAGTTGATCCGTCAACACCCGTTCACGCGGAAGGATTACTACCTCGTCTGGGTCAGCGAATTCGCGGATTCGTCCATCAATATCATGTTGTACTGCTTCCATGAGACGGTGGACTGGACGACGGAGATGCGAGAACGGCACCGGCTGTTCCTGGACATCATGCGGCTCGCCCGGCAGCTTGGCGTCGAGTTCGCCTTTCCGACGCAGACGATTCACATCGTCAAGGAAGACGCGGATGCCGCCGCCCCGCCGAAGGTCGACGTCATCGCCCACAGCACGAAGACGGCGGCGGATTCGTTGGAATTGGGCCGCTCGGCGGCGCAGAAGATTGCAAAGGCAAGCATCGGCAACCCGGACGACATCCCGCCGAAGTTTGAGTTTCCGAAGGTGGAATGATGCGGCGTCGGCTCCGCGAGCAGGTAGCGTCGGCCCCCCGTGGCCGACGTATCCGCAAGCGAACGCTGCCACACAGTCAGCGCCGGCCATAGCAAAAGGGGGCAAGGGACCAGCGGACCGAGGGATTAACGCGCCAGCGCGAAGTCGTTTTGTTCCCCGGATTCCAGCCGCGGAGCGGCGACGGAATAAAGCCCAGGGCGAAGCGCAGCGAGCCCTGGGTCAACGTGCCAGACGATACGAGCCCCCGGATGGGGGCGACGGAACCTGGGGGACACAGCGGCACGGGGCGAGTATTCCATTGTTGATAAACCGCGCGGCCTTCGGCCGCAACAAAAATGTGGCACAGACACGTAGCGTCGGCCCCCCGTGGCCGACGTATCCGCAAGCGAACGCTGCCGCACAGCCAACGTCGGCCACGGGGGGCCGACGCTACACCGCCACGCTACGGTGTGGCACGGACAATAACCGGGAGGTTACTGTTTTGAAGAAGATGATTTCGATTCGCATGGTCTGTGTGCTCACAACCCTCGTCGCGCTGATGCACGGCTGTGTCGGCGGGCCGCCCGCGTTGAAGGTCAGCCGCATACGCTACAACGAGGCCATTCAGCAAACGAGAAAGGAGCAGATGTTGCTCAACCTCGTGCGGCTCCAGTATCGCGAGGAACCGTTGTTCCTGGATGTCGGCAGCGTCGCGGCACAGTTCATCTTCCGCGCGTCCGCCGATGCCGGCGCGACGATCACGGAAGGCCCATCCAAGAACCCCCTGCGGTTCGACCTGGGCGCGGCCTACGGTTTCGAGGAACGGCCCACCATCACGCTGACGCCGCTTCACGGCAAGGACTTCGCCGAGCGCCTCCTGACGCCGATGAAGCTAGACCTGATCATGCTGCTTGGACGATCAGGATGGAGCATCGATCGGGTTCTGCGCCTGACCGTCCAGGGCATGAATGGTCTGGACAACGCATCGACTGCTTCCGGGCCCACGCCGACGGCACCACCCGAGTACGAGGATTTCGCCCACGTCTGCGAACTGCTGCGCGAGTTGCAGAAACAAGGCTTGCTGCAAATCGGATACGAAAGCCGCCGGCGTGATGTCGCGGGGCCGTTGCCGATCGAGCAGGTCAGCCTCATCGACGTCGTGGATGCCGACGACAAAGGCTACGGCATTCGACACGAAGCGGCCGATACCGGCGACGGCGTCGTCGTGACACGTTCCCGTCAGGTGCTGGTCTGGCACATTCCGCCCGATGCAGCCGATTCGGTTGAAGTGCGGGCAATCATCGAGTTGCTCGGCCTTGAACCGGGGCTGTCGAGTTATGAACTCCAACTCGGCGTGGCCGTAGGTTCCGGACCGGTCGCGCACGCGCGGCCCGGTGGACAGGGGCGGGAGGCGATCACGCTAACCACGCGTTCGTTGATGGGCACGCTGTTTTATCTGTCGCAATCGGTCGAGGCGCCGTACGAACATCACGAGAAAGGCCTCGTGACCACGACGGTCGACGTGAACGGAAACCCGTTCGACTGGACCAAGGTCACAGGAACCTTGATGCACATCCACAGCCGGCGCACGCCGCCGTGCGGCGCGGCCATCGACGTCAGGTTCAAGGGGCGCTACTACTACATCGACGACACTGATCTGACGTCGAAGTCAACGCTCGCCCTGCTTGGTCAGTTGTTCGCCCTGCAAGCCGGCGGCGCGGACAGCGTGTCACCCGTGTTGACCTTGCCGGTGGGGGGTTGAGGCCGGCCCATTCGCGACGTGATGCCGATGGCAATATCAAGAACTGTGGCACCGGCGCCTCGGCGGGGGTGACACGGACAAGCGGGTGAGACAGGACAACGTTGATTCGGAGGGCGGTGTCTCATACAGGCACCCGTCCGGCGAACCGGGAAACGGAGCTTGTCCGTGGGCGTTCAGCGCAAACCAATGGCAGCCGAACACGGACAAGGATCGCCGTTGAAGCCTGTTCGGTCGAATCGCAGCCTCCTCACGGGCGATCCTTGTCCGTGCCACACCTGCCGGTGGCGTCACAGGCGAGACGCCTGTGCCACTGTTTGATCGTCGCGACCCTGCGAACGGCCACCCCGCATGGTCCCGGCGACGCGGTCTTCACTCACCGCCAAGAACGTCCGTCATCCATGACAAGACCTTCCGCATCAGAACCTCGTAGCTGAAATGTTCGAGGGCCTGTTCGCGCATCGACGACGCGATGGTTCGGCGTTCCTCCGAATGCGACAGGAACCATTCCAGCCGCTCGACGAATTCCGCCTCCGTGCCAAACGTCACGCCCTCGAAATCCGGCCACAACTGCGACGCCAGCAGCACGGTGCCGTCCTCGTGAATCGCCCGCAGATTCGCGAAATGTGCCTCGCCCAATTCCACCGCCGCATCGGGATCGAGCCCGTTCATCCGGCGTAACGCCCGAAACGCCTTGTCCAACGGCGATGGCAGGTCCTTCCAGCCGACAAGCGCCGGCGGGTGCAGGTCGTTGGCCCGCACGAATTCATGGATCGCCCGCGAGACGCGATAACTGACATCTCCCGCGTGACGCCGGATCAGGAAGAAACCGCCCGCCGCCAAGCCATCCAGAACGCGCTGATGCAGGGCCGTATTACACCCCGCGTGCAGATTGACCGCAGCCCCGCGAAACGCCGTTCCCAACTCCGGCCCGTGCGACAGCGTTCCGCGCGCATATACCGCGAACCGCGGATGGTCGTTCCACCCGTTGCCGTACAGGTGAAAACGGTGCCCGCCGGCCTCCGCCCAGTTCGACGCCCACTCGATCGTCTGATGACGCAGCAGACGGTCCACCATGATCCGAACGTAATTCCCGATCAGGTCGTGGCGAGCCTGCGCCTCAACCTGAATGCCCGTGGCCTGCTCCATCCGCTCGAGAAACGCGTCGAAACGCAAGCCCCCGTTGAGTTCGCCCCGCGTCGAGATCGCAGTCAGTTCATCGCGCATCGCGTCGAGCAGGCGGCGATCCTGATCGCCTCCACATCGCCGCCGCGCGGCTTCGTGGAACCGGTCCGGAGATTCCGATGAATGCGTCGCGTAGGCAACGTCACAGGCGAATCGTGCTGCGTCGCAGGCAAGCCGAGATGCCCCGCCAGCGGCGTCATCCGCTCGGACAGCCAGATGTGTCGTACCATCGGAACGACCGTCATCGATTTCCCCGCCGTCATCTGCAACAAAGGCCCCCGGATCGGTCGCCATCTCGCATGACAAGAACCGGGCCGCCGGGTATTCGCATCGCTCGACCAACTCACCGCGGGCAAAGCCCATGCAGAAATCCAACGGCCCCATCGACCGCCCGGACGCCGCGTCAAACAACCACGGCAGCCGATCTTGGATCCAGGTAAGAAACGGCACCTCCGCAATCAGGCCGACGGCCTGACTGGCGCGCGTGTGGTCGATCGCAACGACCAAGTCCGGCTCGAACGCCGCCACCGTCGCCAGCATCTTCTCGGGCGTCACACAACTGTGGTTGTTCGGCTCGATCAGCAAACGCGTCTCGCAGCCCAACGACGCGAAGGCCCGCAGCGCGTCACGCGTTGAATACTGAAGCACGGTCGTGAATAAACTGGTCAGGCCGAGCACGCGCAGCGGTTGATCTCCGCCCGCCAATGCCGAGGTAAACCGGCGACGCCAATACGCCGCATCCCTGTGCCGGTACTTTCCAGTCGCCTCGGCACGCACATCGTCCACGCGCTGACGAACCTGCTCCGTGATTTTTGCGAGGCACTGTTCCACCCGCCCCGCCAGGTTCGGGTCCCACGGTAACGGCCGAACTACCGTCTGCGGCAAGGCCGCCCAGTCGTCACCAGCCAGAAGGCACGCGAAGTTATCGTGGGCCGCCTCACCCACACAGAATCTGACGCGATCGTCCGCGATCATCTCCCGCCAGTCATTCAGATGCAGCGCCACCGCAATCGCCGCCGGACTGGTCTCAATCAGGTAGATGATCGGACATGCGCCATGTAACGTGCTACGCGTCGCCGCATACATGTGCGGCAAATCGTGACCAAGCCCGACGCCGTCGATCACGATCGGAGCCACGACCTTGTTCGCTACCAGGGACGCGATCTCCTCGACTGCCTGCTGCGGCCGATGCTCGCCGAAACCGGGCCGCCATCCGCCGGCACCCTCCCAGCCGCGATCGAAGACCTGCCACTGTTCCGTCGTCGTGCGGTGCAGTTCCAGGCGATCCCGTGCCCCCTGCCAGGCCAACAACATGTCGTCGGCCCAGTCATACCGCCCGCGCAAGGCCGCCAAGTTATCCTCAAACTGCGTCGAGTAACGGTCCCAGGACGCCAGTCCGTTGTTCCTGGGCGCATCCAATTCACGTAGCATGGCCGCGAATCCGTCGTCAGACCGCATGACATCCGGAAAGCCCTCCGCGACACGTGCTGCACGATACAGCAGCCCCTGCTCCGCCAGCCGCCGGACGGCCAGCATCCGCAACTCGGCGTCGCCGGGCCATTCGGCCAACGCCCGATCCGCGATCGTCAGGAACGCCCCCACGTCGCCGTCACACCCCGTGGCGAACACAGTGTCACGGTCGAGCCCCGCCTCAACAACAGTCGCCTGCTCGGTCATTCGCCGTATCTCCGCAATCCTGTGCGACGGGCCTCCCCAAAGCGCGGAACCCGCGTCCAAGGCTGGATCAATTCCAGACGTAGCGGCCGACGCCCCTGTACGTAGCGGCCGACGCCCCTGTCGGCCGAGAACGCCAATCACCTCCTATGTCCGACACGGGGGGCGGACGCTACAGTTGCAATAAATCCGCCATAATGCGTTATCGGAACCCCCAGACCGCCCCCTGAAGCCTGACACGCCATCCTGCCGATGCAATATCGGACGTAACTACAGAAACTGTGCGCGCCCTGCGACCGCGCCGATTCGTCAGCGGCCGGTGCGCCGCTGATCGGAACAGTGCCGATGCATGACCTGCCCATAACCATCTCGATGCCGCAAGGTGCTACCATCGGCGGTATCACGACCTGGGCCGTGCGACTGGCCGCCGGCGTCACGGACGCCGGCCGAACAGCCCGCCTGGTCGTGCATCGACCGTCAAATGATCTGCACGAGATGGACATCCAACACTGGCCCGGGATGTCCAAAATCGAGGTTGTGCGTGCCCCGACACTCGCCGATCCCGCCGACGTGCAAGCCTGCATCCGCGTGTATCGCGATCTGCTTCCCACGATTCTGCTGCCCAACGTCCTCGCGGAAAGCTACGCCATTGCCGCCGCGCTGGCGACCGCACACAGCGACGTCCTGCGCGTCCTCGGCTGGAACCATTCCGACAACCCGTACGACTATGCCACCCTCGCCTACTACGAGCCGATCATCCACAGCTTCATCGCAAATACGAGCCGGTGTGTGGAACAGCTCGGCCAACACGTCCCGACGCGGCAAGGCGACATCGCCCACATCCTTCACGGCGTCGCGATCCCGGCTGACACGCCGAGACCCCCGCTGGCCGGCCGACCAATCCGGCTAATGTACGCCGGGCGAATGGAACAGCTCGTCAAGCGTACAATGGACTTTATCACGCTCGCCGAGCTGCTGATCGACCTTAACGTCCAATTCGCCATGACCTTGATTGGCGACGGCCCACAGGCCGGGGACCTCGATCAGGCGATCATCGCCATGGCGGACCGCCTGCGAGCATCCGGCAGCAGCCTCGTGCGCGAGCCGCCGATCGCGCCGCATCACATGCCCAAACGTTGGCGCAGCGCGGACGTCGCGATCCTCGCGTCCGTGCATGAAGGTCTCAGTATGCAGATGCTCGAGACGATGGCCGCCGGCTGCGTGCCCGTCGTCAGCCGCGTCGCGAGCGGGACCGCCGAAATCGTGTCAGACGGCAACAACGGATTCACGTTCCCCCCGGGCGACACCGAGGCCATGGCGGCACACATTGCCCGTCTGGCGAGCAATGAATCCACTCTGCGCGCGTGCGCGCGTGCCGCGCGGAAGACCATCGCCGACCGCTGCGACGAAGACCGATTTCTGTCGCGCGTCTTACAGGTGTTCGACGCAGCCGAGAACGAGCCAGGTCGGCCTTGGCCGACGCGACTGCCCATCGACATGAACGGTCAGGACCGATCATGCCGCGCGACCGTGCCGAGCGACGCCGCTGCGAAGCTGACCCGCCTACTTGATACCATCGCCCGTCAGGCCGTAGGCCCGATCGCCATCTATGGCGGCGGCGGCCACACCATCGCACTCGGCGACATCTGGGCCGCCTCGCCAGTTGAGATCGTCGCCGTTGTGGACGACGATCCCGGTCGACATGGGCAACGCCTATGGGGCTGGCCGATCATGGACGCGGACAGCCTGCTCGCGACAAGTGCGAAGTCCGTGGTCATCAGCTCGTGGATGCACGAGGAGGCGATCTGGAATCGCACGCGCGCCCTTGCAACCGGTGGGCTCCGTGTATTCCGGCTATACGGCAGGCAAACAGCGCGCGATACGCCCGTACCCGTGGCGAGTGCGACATGGAAAATGAGCGCAACGTGAACGACGAGACCGCAATCAAGGATGTATCACGACCGCTGATCGACGCGCTCATCACAGTGCTCGTCTGGGACGCCCACGAAGCCACCGCGTGCTTGTGCGAATGTTTGAAACAACATATGTCGTCCCGAGCCCCCTGGCGACTGCTGATCTTGGATCAAGGTTCCGCCGAACCCACGGCGAGCCTGCTGTCACGATTCGCGCAAAACATGGCCCCCAACATCATCCTTGACCGCCTGGGCCACAACATCGGCTACCCGGCGGGGCATAATCGGCTACACCGAATCGGACATGCACGCTTCGACAGCCGCTACCTGATCACGATCAACAGCGACGTCGTCTTCGATGATCCCCGTTGGCCGGACACGCTCGTGGATTTCATGGATGCCCACCCCGACGTCGGCATCGCCGGACCGACGGGCGTCATTTATGAACGAACCCCACCCCGCCGACTCGGCTGGTGCCGTCTGTCAACGCCCGACGAGATCCGCCATGGCCAATTTGATTCCGTCTCCGGTTCCGTCTGCATCATGCGCCAGGCGATGATCGACGCAATCGGCCTGTTCGACGAGGCGTTCACGCCGGGCTACTACGAAGACACCGACCTGACGTTTCGCGCCCGCGCGACAGGCTGGCGAATCGCCCTATGCGACATCGCCCACCGGCACCAGGACCTCGGCCCAGAACAGTCAACGTCCCAACTCAAACGCGACCAACTGGCAGCGCACTACGGCAACTTCCAAAAACGCAACCGCAATCTGTTCGTCGAACGATGGTTGACGGGACGCGCGCCTACGATCGATCGCAACACGATCCGACGGCAATTTCCAGCCGTCTATCTCCCGCAGGAAGGCACGGGAAAACGGCGGGGTGGCATGGACAACCGACGGGGCGACATGGATAACCAACGGGGTGGCATGGGTAAACGGAGCCGCCAACGGCGGCGGAGTTTACCCGTGGGCATCGATCCGAGTCTGTGCCCGCAGGCAATAAACGACTCGCCTCCGGAGGGTGCCACATGCTAGGCAACCGCCGATTGATCTCGATTCTCGGCCTATCCAAAGGCGGCACCAACCACCTGGCACAATGCGTCCACGCCTGTCAGGACGTTGTCGGCCTGACAGAAAGCGCAAGCCGCCTGATGCACCCAACCCGCGACGACCACCGACAGATCCTGACGCCCGAAGCCGTCCAGGCGGGCGTCCTGAAACCGACCAAGCCGTTCGGCCAAGTCGGCATCGTTTCCGTCAACAAGATCAACTACACGCTGGTGGCGTACCCCGAAGCATGGGCACAATTCCTTGCGAACGACGACAACAGCAGCACGGTCGTGCTGCTGCGAAATCCGATGATGGTCCATCGCAGCCGAACGCGGTACGTGAATACCACCAAACCGCAGCGAACCGCATGGCTCAACGCGCACAAACTCGCACGCGAGATCCTCGAATTGCTGGCGATGACGTGGCGGCTCCCGAATGCCGTGATCGCCTTCCACGAGCATGGCCTGACCGATCATTACCGCGACCTGCTGGTCAACCGGCTGGGCCTCGACCCCTCCGCTGCCGTCCAACCCGACCGGTGCCAGACCTGTGGCACCGCGCTCGATCAACGGCGTCGATCGCGCGACGACCCGAGTGCGTGGCTGTTCTGTCCGACATGCGAGCGATTCATCGAAGGCGAAGGCAGCTACAACTACTTGCGAAAGGAAGACGACCTGAACGCGTACAGGGCACAGGAGGCCGATGCTCGTAGCGACGATCTGATCAAGATCCTGCGCGACGCGGTCGGCGACACGCCGACCGACCTGTTCCTCGATGGCGCGCATTGGTCAAACGATGGCCCCGACGCACTGCGGACAGCCCTGGACGGCGACGCGGACCGTTGGCGGTCCGTCCCATTGAACGAAATACTGTATCCTTATTGACGCGAAATGCCCGGATCCGCCGATCCCGATAACGTACGTATGTAGTGTTCCCCAGGTGTGGCACGGACAAGCGTGAAAGACAAGGTGGTGTTGGCTCGGAAGGCAGCGCCATGGCGATAGCAAGTGCCACCATTCGAACAACGAAGCTTGTCCGTGGGTGTTCCATACAACCAACGGCAGCGAAACACGGACAAGGATCGCCCCTGATGCGTTTCGGTTCAATAAAGGTCTCCTCGCGGGCGATCCTTGTCCGTGCCACACCTATCGCTGAACACGTACGCAATCGGCGAACCACGATCAATGGACGACATTGACATGACAGGAATCCTCGACCAACACGCCAGCGCGAAGGTCGCCCCGACGGTACGGTTCGACATCGGAGAAAGCGGCACGGTCCGATTGGCGGCCCACTGCGAAATCCGAGACGGTGCGCACGTCGAGGTGTACGACGACGGGGTCGTGTCGGTCGGCCCGCGCGCTGTGATTGGTGTCAACAACTGGATACAGGGCAACGGTGACGTCTCGATCGGCGATGACGCCATCCTCGGGCCGGGCGTCGTGCTGACCAGCACGCACCATCAGATGGACCTCGCGATGCCCGTCCAGCAGCAGCCGTTGTCAAAACGACCGATCCACATCGGGCGAGACGTCTGGATCGGCGCGAATGCCACGATCGCTGCGGGCGTGCGGGTCGCGGACCACGCCGTCATCGGCGCCAACAGCTTCGTCAACCGCGACGTGGACGAGGCGGTGATCGTCGCGGGCAACCCCGCCCGACCCGTCGGACGGCGCACGGTGATGCCCACTCGCAAGACGCTGCTGTTCGCCGTCGCCGTCGGCATCACCGACCGTCCCGAGCGATGGCATGCCGTCGCGCGGTTTTTCGCCATCATGGGCAATACGCTCCGTGAAGCCGGCATCGACAGTTGGCACGTCTGCCACCCGGCCGCCGCGAAGTCGCTGCGCCGCGTGCATCGCGACCGGCGCATTCTCCGCGAGGATCACGCCGATTTCGGCGAGTTGCTCGACCGCATCCACCCCGACGCTGTCTTCATCTGGAACGGAGCATCCGACGGTGATCATATCACCCGACAACTGGTGGACGAACGCGACATCCCGTGCCGGTTCGGCGAACTTGGGTGGTTTCCCCAATCCACCACGTTGCATTTCGACACCGAAGGCACCAACGCCCGAAGCTCGATCCGACACCTCGATCTTGGATCAATCCATATTGATCCACGTCTGGAAGACTGGATCACCGCCTGGCAGGCGAAGCAGGAGACGCCACCGCCGGATCGCACCGGCTACGTATTCGTGCCGCTGCAAGATGAACGCGATCTGAACATCACATTGGCATCGCCGTACGCCACGATGGACGCCTTCGTCAGCACCCTGGCGGCGCGACACCCGTCCGAGACGTTCATCGTCAGGCCGCATCCGCATCTGCCGGCCCCCGCGTTGACGCCGCGCCCGAATGTCGAGGTCCGGAGTGATGGCACAATCCATTCCTGGATCGCCCACGCCGACGCCGTCGTCGGCATCAACTCGACGGTCCTGCTCGAATCCCTCGCCTGGGGCAAACCCACACACGCCGTCGGCACCGGCCTCGCCACCGACCTGGACGTTTTGTACGAAGCCGAAAACGCAGACCAGCTCACCATCCATCGATCCGTAGACGCCGCCAGGACGGATCGGACGAACAGACTTCTCAGCGAGCTGATCTTCGTCCGGCAGACCTACCGAAAAGACTTGCACTACCTCGATCGCCTTCGACGCACATACGGCATCGCCGATCTTTTGGAACGAATAACCGGCGACAACAGCCGGAACACGAAGGTCCTCGCAACTGGGGCCTCCTGACAGGCCATCCGGAATGTCCGTTCTGGCGGATGACCTACAATAGCAGTTCACGTTTGGATCTGACCGGGCCGAGGCGGCGGCTTCACGTTTCTGTAGCACTGATCCACGATACTCGCGGACGCGACCATGGAAACGGGGCCGCGGAGTGAAATGCTCCGCGGCCCCGTGAATCATCATACCATGACGGCTTCATTGTGTGCCGCCGACCCAGTCCCCGTGTCAGGACCGCCGAGTCCGGCGCGCTCGCCGCCGTCCAAGCCCGAGGCCGCACAGCGACAACGCGCACAGCATCGAGGACATCCCCGCACCCATTCCGCAGATGCCGCCGCCCGCCATCAGATCCGTAACGTCGACTGCTGCCGAGCCTTCCGAATAGTCATCTTCTGCGATATCCGAAGATGAACGCCCGCTGTCAGGTGGCGGGGGCGGTCCATCAGGAGATGGCCAAGGCGGCGCGTCACCGCCAACCGGTAGACTCGCCTCAGCGGGCTGCGGGAACACGGAATCGGTATAGGCAACGTACTGATACGCGTTGTACTCCCATGCGCCATTGATGTAGGAATTCAGACGTACGTACACGGCGCTGCCATCGGTCGGCAGACCGGTCACCGTCGCCTGTTGCGTCGCACCCGTGGACTCGTTGTAGATGTCATTGGCGCCAAGCGACGTACCGACCCACAATCGGTATTGCGCAACGCCGGTGCCGCTGTTCCACTGGAACGTAAACGACGCACCGGTCAACGTCGCACCGCCGCTCGCCGGCGTCGTCATGGCCGCCTTCACGGGGTCAACGACGGTGAAGGCGCTCGAGTCCGCGGCGGTCATGCTGTCGCCGCCGCTGGCCGTTGCCGTCAACACCACGCCGGCCTCCGCCGTGTCATAGGTCACACCGGAGATGGTCACGCTGCTCGTGCCTGCCGTGATCGTCCCCGTGGTCGTACCGCCGAGCGCCCCCGTGCCAGTTTTCACGGTCAACGTGACCGTCGTATCGGACACCACCAACGCCGTGTTGTTCGACGAATCTTCCACGCTCACGGCCACGTTGAACGTAGCGCCCGTGACCTGCTGGCTGATCGCCCCGAACTTCAAATGATCCGGCGAACGGTCCTCGACGGTAAACGCGCCGGAGTCGGCCGCCGTCAGCGTATCGCCGCCGCTGGCCGTCGCGGTCAAGACCACGCCGGCCTCCGCGACGCTGTACGTCACATTGGAGATCGTCACGCTACTCGTGCCCGCGGTGATCGTGCCGGTCGTCGTGCCGCCAACGGCGCCGGATCCGGTCTTCACAGTCAGCGTCACCGTCGTATCGGCCGACAGGTTCGACGCATTGCCGATCGCATCCGTGGACGTCACGGTCACGTTGAACGGGACGAGCTTGCCCTGCGTGCCGATCGCCGTCACGGCCAACCGGTCTGCCGTGCCGGCCGCCACCGTGAACAGATTCGAGTTCGCCGCAGTCAGGACGTCACCGCTGGTCCGCGTTGCCGTCAGGCTGACACCAGCCTCCCCCGTATCATAGGTCACGCCGGAGATCGTCACGCTGCTCGTGCCGGACGTAATGGTGCCCGTCGTGGTCCCGCCCAGCGCACCGCTGCCGGTGTTCACGCTCAGCGCCACACCCGTATCCTGTGTCGTGACTACCGGATTGCCGTAGGCGTCAGTCGACTCCACGGTCACATTAAACGTGGCGCCCGCCACTTGGTCGGCTACGGTGCTGACCGTCAACGCGGATAACGAGTTGGCGCTGACGGTGAACGTATTCGACGTATGCGCCGTCAACGGGAAACCGTCTTCTTCCGTGGCCGTCAGACTGACGCCAGCCTCGGCCGTGTCATAGGTCACGCCGCTGATCGTCACACTGTTGGTGCCGGCCGTCATCGAGCCGACCAACGTGCCGCCGAGCGTGCCGGTCCCGGTTGCACGGGTTAGCGTGATCGTCGAGGGGACCAGCAGGTTCGAATCGTTCCCGTACTGGTCAGTCGCCTTGACGACCACATCGAACGCGGTCCCGGCCGTCTTGCCGGTAATCGTCGCGATCGCCAAACGATCGGCCGGCCCAGCCGTCACGTTGAACGCGTTGGAGTCGGCCGCGGTGAGCGTATCACCGCCGCTGGCGGTTGCCGTCATCACGACACTGTTCTCCATCGTGCTCCAAATTACGCCGGTGATGGTGACGGCGCTCGTGCCCGCCGTCATGGTGGCGACCTTCGTCCCGGTATCCAGCGAACCGGCGGTACCGGTCTTCACCGACAGCGTGATCGTCGTATCCTGCGTGATCGCCGAGGCGTTGTCCGCCGCGTCGGTGGCGTTGACCGTCACGCTGAAGGTCTCGCCGGCCTGCTGGGCGACGACCGTCGCCACGGCCAGCTTGGTCGCCGGTCCCTCAATGACGGTGAAGGTATTGGAATCCGCGGCGTTCAGCACTTCGCCGGCGGTTCTGCTGGCCGTCAGCGATACGCCGGTCTCCTTCGTGCTCCAGGTCACGCCGGAGATCGTCACGGTGCTCGTGCCGTTGCTGATCGTCCCGATCGTCGTGCCGCCGATGACGCCCGCGCCGGTCTTCTTGGCCAACGCGACGTCCGTGTCCTGCGACACATTGGCACTGTTGCCGTACTGATCGATGACATTCAGCGTCACGTCAAACGCCACGCCCGCGCTCTGCTGACTGATCGTCGCCACGCTCAGATCGGTCGGGCTGCCCGCGCCGACGGTGAACGTATTGGAGTTGGCCGCCGTCAGAACGTCACCGCTGGTCCTCGTCGCCGTTAGGCTGACACTGCCTTCCATCGTATCGTACGTGATGCCCGAAATCGTGACGCTATTGGTCCCGCCCAAGATGGTGCCCGTGGTGGTCCCACCGATGGCGCCGGTGCCGGTGTTCACCGACAAGGCCACGCCGGTGTCCTGCGTCGTGACAATGGGATTGCCCATCGAGTCGGTGGACTTGACGGTCACATTGAACGTCTCGCCCGCAGCCTGCCCCGCGATCGTCGTGATCGACAGGTTCGACAACGATCCCGCCGTAACAGTGAATGCCGCCGAATCCGCGGCAGTCAGCGAATCACCGCCGCTCGCGGTCGCCGTCAGCACGACGCCGCTTTCAGCCACGTCGTAGATGACACCCGAGATCACCACGCTGCTGGTGCCGGCCGACATTGTGCCGCTGACCGTCCCGCTGACGCTGCCCGTGCCCGTCTTGACCGTCAACGTCACCGTCGTGTCGGCCGACACAGTGGATGCCGTGCCGTATTGGTCCGTCGAGTTCACGGTCACATTGAAAGTGGCGCCGGCCACCTGACCGCCGATCGCAGCAACCGCCAGACGATCGGCCGTGCCCACCGTAACATTGAACGCGTTGGAGTCGGCGGGATTAAGCACATCCCCGCTCGTCCGCGTGACCGTCAACTCCACGCCACCCTCCGTCGTGTCATACGTGACACCGGAGATGGTCGCACTGCCGGTCCCGGAGGTGATCGTGCCCGTCGTCGTCCCGCCGAGCGTGCCAGTGCCGGTCTTCTTGCTCAGCGACACGCCGGTATCCTGCGACACCACCGCACTGTTGCCGTTCGCGTCCTTGACATAGACCGTCACACTGAACGCATCGCCCGCACCCTGTGTGGCGATGGTCTGGAACGCCAAGTCAGCGGCCGCCCCTGCACCAACGGTGAACGCGTTGGAATCCACAGCCGTCAAGGTGTCGCCGCTCGTGGCGGTGGCGGTCAGCACGACGCCCGATTCGGCCTTGGTGTACGTCACGCCCGAAATCGTCACGCTGCTGCTGCCCGAACTGATGGTCCCGATCACGGTCCCGCCGAGCGTGCCCGTGCCGGTCTTCTTGCTCAGCGTGACCTGCGTATCCTGCGTCACGTTCGCCGCGGAGCCGAACGCATCCTTCGCATTCACGACCACGTCGAAGGTCGCGCCGGCAGCCTGTGCGCCGATCGTGCCGACCGACAAGGTCGTTGCCAAACCGGTCTGGGCGGCAAGATACGTGTATTCGTTGTAGCTCCAACTGCCGTTGACATAGGAATTCAACCGCACGTAGACATTGCTACCGTCGGTCGCCAAGCCGGTCACCGTCGCCGATTGCGTCATGCCGGTCGACTGATTGTAGACATCGGAGCCGCCGGACGTCGTACCAACCCACAGGCGATACTGCGTCACACCGGAACCCGAATTCCACTGGAAGGTGTGCGAAGCAGCCGCCAGACGATCACCGTCGCTCGCCGGCGATGTCATCTGTGCCGCCGCGTATGACACGTCGAAGGTATTCGAATCCGCCGCGGTCAACGTGTCCCCGCCGCTCGCCGTGGCCGTCAGCACCACACCTGTTTCGTACTTGTCGTACGTCGCGCCCGAGATCGTGACCGTGCTTGTGCCGCTCGAAACGACGCCGGACACAGTCCCGCCGAGACTGCCCGTCCCGGTCTTCAGGGTCAGCGTCACAGTCGTATCCTGCGTCGTGTTCGCCGCGGTATCCGTCCCGTCGAGGACGTTCACCACCACGTCGAACGCCATGTCCCTGCCCTGATCCACAATCGTCGCGATGGACAGCTTGACAGGCGTTCGATCGATCACATCAAACGCGTTTGTGTCGGCTGCCGTCAGGGCGTCACCGCCGCTGGCGGTCGCCGTCAACACAACGCCCGTCTCGGCGGTGTCGTACGTCAGACCCGAGATCGTCACGGTGCTCGTCCCGCTGCTCAGCGTTCCGGACACCGTGCCGCCGACGGCCCCGGTCCCCGTCTTCACCGTCATTGTGATCGTCGTATCCTGCGTGGCGTTCGCCACGTTGTCCGAGTTGTCCAGCGAATTGACAACGATATCGAACGCCGTGTCCTTCGCCTGCGACGCGACAGTCACAACTTCCAGTTTGGTCGGTGTCCGATCCGCAACCGTAAAAGTATTGGAATTCGCCGCGGTCAGCGTGTCACCGCCCGTCCGCGAAGCTGTCAGCGACACACCCGCCGACGCCGTATCCCACGTGACACCGGTGATGGTCACGGTACTCGTACCCGCCGTAATCGTGCCGGTCGTGGTTCCGCCGATCGCACCAGTACCCGTGTTCTTCGTCAGCGAGATCCCCGTGTCCGACGTGACGACCGCGGTATTGTCGTTGGCATCCTGCACGTTCAGCGTCACGCTGAACGCGACGTCCGTGCCCTGGTCTGCGATCGATGCGACGACCAGTTTGCTCGCCGCCCCCGCCGACACGTTAAACGCGTTCGAATCGACCGCCGTCAGGCTGTCACCGCTCGTCCGCGTCGCCGTCAGCACGACGCCCGTCTCGGCCTTGTCATAGGTTGCGCCCGAAATCGTCACCGTGCTCGTGCCGCTCGTAATGGTCCCGGAAACCGTGCCGCCAAGACTACCCGTGCCGGTCTTCAAACTGAGCGTCACGCCCGTATCCTGCGTTACGTTCGTCGCCGTGCCCACGGTATCTACCGCATTGACGACAACATCGAACGCGCTGCCCGCCGTCTGACCCGAAACCGTGCCCACGGCCAGTTTCATCGCCGTGCCGACCGTCGCGGCCGTGTACGTGTATTCGTTGTAGGACCAGGTGCCGCTCATGTACGAGTTCAACTGCACATAGACCGAGCTACCGTCCGTCGGAAGCCCCGTCACAGTTGCCGACTGCGTCGTACCCGTTCCCTGGTTGTAGATATCCTTGCCGCCGGACGTCGTGCCGACCCACAGGCGATACTGCGAGACACCGGACCCACTGCTCCATGCAAACGTATACGACGCACCGTTCAATGTCGCGCCATCCGCCGATGGCGTCGTCATCTGGGCCGGACCGTTTGCCACGTCGAAGCTGTTCGAGTCGGCCGCGGTCAACGAGTCACCGCCGCTGGCGGTCGCGGTCAAGACGACGCCGGTTTCCAAGGTGTCATACGTCGCGCCCGAGATCGTCACGCTGCTCGTACCGCTGCTGAGCGTCCCGGTCACCGTACCGCCCACCGCACCGGTCCCAGTCTTCACCGTCAACGTCACCGTGGTGTCTTGCGTGACATTCGCCACGTTGTCCGAATTGTCCACGGCATTGACTACAACGTTGAACGTCTGATCCTTGACCTGATCGGTGATCGTCCCGACCTGAAGTTTGGTCGCCGTCCGCGATGCAACCGCGAACGCGTTCGAATCGGCAGCGGTCAACACATCGCCGCTCGTGCGGGTCGCGGTCAATTCCACGCCGCCCTCCGCCGTATCATACGTCACACCCGTGATCGTCACGCTGCTCGAGCCGGCACTGATCGTTCCCGTCGTCGTGCCGCCGAGCGTCCCGGTCCCGGTCTTCTTGGTCAATGAAATCGCCGTGTCTACCGACACGGTCGCCGTATTGTCGTTCGCATCCTGGGCCGTCACCGTCACGCTGAAGGCAACATTCTGCCCCTGATCCGCAATCGTCGAGACCGCCAACTTCGTGGCCGTCCCGGCGCTGACCACAAACGCATTCGAGTCGACCGCCGCGAGCGTATCACCGCTCGTCCGCGTCGCCGTTAGCACAACGCCCGACTCCGCGGTGTCATACGTCACACCCGAAATCGTCACCGTGTTCGTGCCGCTCGTAATCGTGCCCGAGACCGTCCCGCCCACGCTGCCGGTTCCAGTCTTGAGGCTCAGCGTCACGCCCGTGTCCTGTGTCACGTTCACGGACGTCCCGAGCGCGTCAACCGAGTTCACCACGACATCAAAGCCCGTTGCCGCCGTCTGCGAGGCAATCGTATCAACGGACAGATGTGTGGCGACACCGGCGGAAACAGCCACGTATGTATAGGCGTTATATGACCAACTGCCGCTGATCAATGAATTCAGTCGCACATACACGCTGCTGCCGTCGCTCGGCAGCCCCGTCACCGTCGCCGACTGTGTCGTCCCCGTCGACTGGTTGTAGATGTCCGCACCGCCCGACGTCGTGCCGACCCACAGACGATACTGAGACACGCCGGAGCCCGCATCCCACTGGAACGTATACGAGGTCCCCGTCAACGTCGCGCCGTTGACCGACGGTGCCGTCATCCGAGCCGCGGACGTCGACACGTCAAACGTATTCGAATCCGCCGCCGTCAAGCTGTCGCCGCCGCTCGCCGTCGCCGTCAGGACAACGCCGGTCTCGTACGTGTCGTATGTCACACCCGATATCGTTAAACTGCTCGTCCCGCTGGACACCGTCCCGGAAACGGTCCCGCCGAGACTGCCCGTCCCGGTCTTCACCGTCAATGTGACCGTCGTGTCCTGCGTGGTGTTCGCAGCCGTATCCGTGGCATCCAAAACGGTCACGACCACGTCAAACGGCATATCCTTGCCCTGATCAGTAATCGTCGTGATTGACAACTTACTGGGCGTCCGGTCATACACCGCGAAGGCGTTCGAATCCGCTGCCGTCAACGCATCGCCGCCGCTGGCGGTCGCTGTCAAGACGACGCCCGTCTCGGCAGTGTCATACGTCGCACCAGAAATAGTCATGGTGTTGGTGCCGCTACTGAGCGTGCCGGAAACCGTGCCACCGATCGCGCCGGTACCGGTCTTCACCGTCAACGTGATCGTCGTATCCTGCGTGGCATCCGCTGCGTTGTCCGAGTTGTCCAGCGCATTGACGACCACATCAAACGTAGCGTCCTTGTCCTGGCTGGCGATGGTCACGACCTGAAGCTTCGTCGGCGTACGATCGGCCACGGTGAATGTGTTCGAATCCGCCGCCGTCAACACGTCGCCGCTCGTCCGCGATGCCGTCAACGACACACCCGCCGATGCCGTGTCCCAGATTACGCCCGAGATCGTCACGGTGCTGGTGCCGCTCGAAATGGTGCCGGTCGTCGTGCCGCCGATTGCACCCGTGCCGGTATTCTTGGCCAGCGACACACCTGTGTCCTGGGTCACGTTCGCGGTGTTCCCGTTCGCGTCCTGCACGTTCAGCGTCACGCTGAATCCAACGTCCGTGCCCTGGTCGGCAATCGTGGCGACCGCCAGCTTGCTGGCCGCGCCGGCCGCCACGGCAAATGCATTTGAATCCGCCGACGTCAAACTGTCGCCGCTCGTCCGAGCCGCCGTCAGCACGACGCCCGACTCCGCCGTGTCGTACGTCACGCCCGAAATCGTCACGCTACTGGTACCGCTCGTAATCGTCCCGGTCGTCGTCCCGCCGACACTGCCCGTTCCGGTCTTCAGGCTGATCGAGACGCCCGTATCCTGCGTCACGTTCGTCGCCGTGCCGACCGAGTCGGCAGAACTCACGACAACATCGAATCCCGTCCCGGCCGTCTGGCTCGCGATCGTGGTAACAGCGAGCTTCATCGCCGTCCCGACCGTCGCAGCCGTGTACGACGTGTCGTTGTACTGCCAACTGCCGCTCATGTAGGAATTCAGCCGCACATAAACCGTGCTGCCGTCCGTCGGCAAACCCGTCACCGTCGCCGACTGCGTCGTGCCGGTCGCCTGGTTGTACAGATCCTTGTCCCCCGACGTCGTACCGACCCACAACCGATACTGGCTGACACCCGTGCCGGCGCTCCACTGGAACGTGTAGCTCGCGCTGGTCAACGTCGCGCCGTCCGCTGACGGCGTCGTGATGACCGCTGCCGCGGATGTCACATCGAAACTGTTGGAATCCGCCGCCGTCAGCGTATCGCCGCCGCTCGCAGTCGCCGTCAGGACCACGCCCGTCTCGGCCGTGTCATAGGTCGCGCCCGAAATCGTCACGGTGCTCGTACCGGCCGTCACCGTACCGGAGACCGTCCCGCCGATGGTCCCGGTCCCGGTCTTTACCGACAGCGTAACCGTCGTGTTCTGCGAGACATTCGCGGAATAGCCCGATCCGTCCTGCACATCCACGGTCACGCTAAACGGCACACCGCCGCCCTGATCCGAGACCGTCGCAAACACGAGCTTGCCCGCCGTACGCGCAACCACGTTAAACGCGTTCGAATCGGCCGCCGTCAGCGAGTCACCGCCGCTCGCCGTCGCCGTCAAAACCACCCCGGTCTCGGCGGTGTCGTAGTTCACACCGGATATCGTCACGGTGCTCGAACCAGCGCTGATCACACTCAAGACAGTACCGCTGACCGCGCCCGTGCCCGTCTTCACCGTCAGCGTCACCGTCGTGTCCGCCGTCACATTCGAGGCGCTCCCGTACTGATCCGTTGACGTGATCGCCACACCGAATCCGACGTTCTGGCCCTGCTCGGCAATCGTTCCGACAGACAGACGATCTGCAACGCCGGCTGACACGTCGAAACTGTTCGTGTCACCCGCCGTCAAGACGTCGCCGCTGGTCCTGGATACCGTCAGCACGACACCGGTTTCCAGTGTGTCATACGTCACGCCCGAAACCGTCACACTGCTGGTGCCGCTCGTAATCGTTCCGGTGGTCGTACCGCCGACCGCGCCGGTGCCGGTCTTCACCGACAGTGCAACATCCGTATCCTGCGTCGTGACTACCGCATTGCCGTACGCATCCGTCGAATTCACCACGACATCAAACGTCTCGCCGGCCCGCTGATCCGCAACCGTGGCAACAGATAGGCGATCAAGCGAATCTGCCGTCACGTTGAAACTATTGGAATCCCCAGCGGTCAGGCTGTCGCCGCTGGTGGCCGTCGACGTCAACACGATGCTGGTCTCGACCTTGTCATAGGTCACGCCGGATATCGTGACGTTCGTGCCGCCGCTGGATATCGTGCCGGTGACGGTACCACCCAGATTTCCCGTACCGGTCTTGAGGCTCAGCGTCACCAACGTGTCGGCGGACACCGCAGCCGCATTGTCGAGCGTATCCTGGGCTGTCACGGTCACGTCGAACGTCTTGTTCGCGATCTGTGCGGCGATCGTCGTGACGGACAGTTTGACTGCCGTAGCCGCCGCCACCGTAAATCCGTTCGAATCCGCCGCCGTCAAGGTATCGCCGCCCAACGCCGAAGCCGTCAGAACCACGCCACCCTCCGCCGTGTCATACGTCACACCGGAAATCGTCACTGTCGATTCGCCGGGACTCAACACACCCGTCACGGTTCCGCCGAGCGTTCCCGTGCCAGTCTTCACCGTCAGCTTCGCCAACGTCATCGCCGAGACGCCCGAGGCATGATCGAGTGCATCGAGCACATTGACCGTCACATCGAAAGCCGTGCCCGCCTCCTGGCTGCTGATCGTGGCCACCGCGAGCTTGCTCGCGGGCCCCGCCGCCACATCGAAACTGTTGGTATCGACCGCGGTCAAGTTGTCACCGCTGGTTCGCGTCACAGTCAACACAACGCCGGTTTCCATCGTGTCATACTTCACGCCCGAGATCGTGACACTGCTGGCGCCGCCGGTAATCGTGCCGGTCGTCGTCCCGCCCGCCAAGCTGCCGGTGCCCGTCTGGACACTCAGCTCCACACCCGTGTCCCCGGTTACGACCGCCGGATTGCCGTTGGCGTCCGTGGAGCGCACGACCACGCTAAACGCCTGGCCCGCCTGCTGACTGCTGATCGTGTCCGCGGCCAGCTTGGTGGCCGTGCCGGCCGACACCGTGAAGCCGTTGGAATCCGCTGCGGTCAGCGAGTCGCCGCCGCTTGCCGTCGCCGTCAGAACGACGCCCGACTCGGCAGTATCGTACGTCACCCCCGAAATCGTGATGCTGCTGGCTCCTCCCGAAATGGTGCCCGTGACAGTCCCGCCGATGGTGCCGGTGCCCGTCTTCACCGTCAGCGTCACCAGCGTGTCCGTGGTGACGTTCGATGCGTTGTCATGCTGATCCGTCGACGTGACAGTGACATCGAAGGCACTCCCGGCAGCCTGACCGCCGATCGTGGTGATGGACAGGCGATCCGCCGTGCCCTCCGTCACCTCAAACGCATTGGAATCCACCGACGTCAGGCTGTCGCCGCTGGTCCTGGCGATCGTCAGGACAACGCCGGTTTCCTTCGTGTCATACGTCACGCCGGAAATGGTCACGCTGCTGCTGTCGGCCGTAATCGTCCCCGTCGTGGTCCCGCCGACGCTGCCGGTACCGGTCTTCAAGCTGATCGAGATCGCCGTGTCCCCTGACACGTTCGCCGCATTGCCGTACTGGTCGGTCGAGCTGACGACGACATCGAAACTGTCGCCGGCTCCCTGCGTGCTGATGGCGGCGACCGCCAGACGATCCGCTACGCCTACCGCCACGTCAAACGCATTCGACGTAGCTGACCCCAGGATATCCCCGCTCGTCCGGGCCGCCGCGACGACCACACCCGTCTCCGCCGTGTCGTAGGTCACGCCCGAAATCGTAACCGTGCTCGTCCCGCTGCTGATCGTCCCGGTCGTCGTGCCACCCAAGGCGCCAGTACCCGTGTTCAATGACAGGCTGACGGCCGTATCCTGCGTCACATTGGCCGCGGAATCCGACGCGTCGACCGCGTCCACGACCACGTCAAAACCGACGCCCGCGCTCTGGCTGGCGATCATCGTGATCTTCAGTTTCGTTGCCGTACCGGATGATGCCGCCACATACGTGTACGCGTTGTATTGCCAACTGCCACTGATCATCGAATTCAGTCGCACGTAGACACTGCCGCCATCCGTCGGAATCCCGGTTACATATGCCTGCTGCGTCGTTCCCGTTGACTGGTTGTAGATGTCTGATCCGCCCGACGTCGTGCCGACCCACAGACGGTACTGCGTCACATTCGCGCCGGCATCCCAGGTGAACGTACACGTCGCGCCGGGCAACGGATCGCCGTCGCTCGCCGGATAGGTCATCTCCGCCGGATCATCCGCCACGGTGGCGGCCACATACGTGTAGTTGTTGTAGTACCAGGTGCTGTCGATGTATGAATAAAGTCGCACATAAACGCTGCTGCCGTCCGCCGGAAGCCCGGTCACCGCTGCCGACTGCGTCGTGCCCGTCGACTGGTTGTAAATGTCGCTCCCACCTGATGTCGTACCGACCCACAGCCGATACTGCGTCACGCTCGTGCCGGCGTCCCATGCAAACGTGAAGCTCGCGCCGGACAACGTCGCCCCGTCGCTGGCGGGGGTCGTCATCTCCGCCTTGTCAACCGCGCTGCCGGACGCCACATAGGTGTATTCGTTGTAGTACCACGCACCGTCGAAGTATGAACTCAGCCTCACATATACACTGCTGGCGTCCGTAGGAATCCCCGTCACCGTCGCCGACTGCGTCGTACCCGTCGACTGATTGTAGATATCGGTTCCGCCCGATGTTGTGCCGACCCACAGCCGATACTGCGTCACGCTCGTGCCGGCGTCCCAGGCAAACGTGAATGACGATCCCGTCAGCGTCGCGCCGTCGCTTGCCGGCGTCGTCATTGCCGCCGCCGCGCCGGAACCGCCCGTGAAATCGACTTCCCACTGGTTACCCGTCGTCGTGGTGTTGTCCGTCGATGTGCCGGTAGATATTGTCTGGCTCGCGAAGCTGTACCCCGATTTTGTTACGTCGATGGTGTAGGATGTGCCGGCGGGAATCTTCGCCAGCGCATAAATGCCGTTGCTGTCCGTCGTGTCCGTATAGCTGCCGCTATTCGCGGAAATCGCCGCCCCGGAGATCGCCGTGCCGCCAGAATCCGTGACCCGACCGCTGATAATCTCCCCGGTTCCGGTCGTGTACACGTTATACACGCACTTATAGACAGACGTAAACGTATAGGCGCCCGCCGGGATGCTCGGAAGCGCATACCATGCATCCTGACTGCCCGCCCATCCCAGATTCAGGTGGTGGTACAAGGTCGAGCTGGTATACCCATAGCCGTCGCACAGGATGGCGTGACCGCCGTCCCCGGTGATTCCCAGCATGACGGGGTAGCCCGCGTCGAGGTTGGGGTTCATCATCGTATTCAAGGGCGTGCCGATGTTGCTCCCGCTGTTGTAACCCCGCTTCGCATTGCTATACCCGAAGGTACCCGTGAACGCGTCGGCCCCATCCAGCGTATTGGCCCCAGACGCACTCGCGGTGTAGGCCATATCTACCGAAAGGCCTGCGTCGTAGCACAACGCCCCGATCGCCTGACGTTGGGTCGTGTTCACGCCGCTGGCCGGCACCAACACCATATCCGACCACGAATACGCCCCACCCGATCCGTCGCCGCCGCGCAGGTCCAGGTCCGTTGGCGTACCGTCCACAGTGACCGTGAAAGTTGTCGTGCCCACGCCGCTCGACGGATGCTGGTGAAAACGCATCAACTGCGCCATCGCCGTCGCCACACAACCACAGACATAGTTGCTCGGCGTGTAATAGTTGTAGCAATCCGACCCGCTGACCTGACCCTGGCTCCACTCGCTCAGCACAAACGGCGTGACGCGCTCGTCCGTGACGCTCGATTGACCCGCCGTCTCCGGCGGACTCAGTGCGTAGTCCTGTAACAGATTCCACTTGGCTTGAGCCGCGTCGGGATCATGTTCCGTCCCGTACAATAGCTCCACACCATATCCGCGAACAGTCTCGACCCGGCCGCGCAGGTCGGCACTGACCAACGCGCCCAGCGGATTATCAGGTGAAGGATCATATGTTCCCGAGGCGGAAAACGCGATGATCGGCTCCACCATGTCGTCCGCCGCGACCACAACAAATCCGGACGGTTGCAAATAGACAATATAGTAAATCGGCTCCCCGTACTCGTTTGCGTAGCCGTCCACGCTGTCTACGGCCCAACCGAGCGCCGCGCCCAGGGGCGCACCGTCCGCGCTCAACCAACCCTGAACGACGCCCTGTGCATCGGAGGCAGACACCATGTCCGCCCGCGCACCGGACGCGCCTACAAACAAGGCGGCCAAAAAAGCCGCCGCGACGAGCGCCCTGCCCGTTGTCAAAATAGACACCGACAGAAATGTATACGAGGACCGATTCTTTGTGCCACCACCGAACATGTCAGAAGCCTCCTGGTTCGACCTGCCTCCACAATGGGCCGGTCGTACTACACCACACCGGCGTTCACATGCCACTGTGCGAACGTCACGCGGCATCTTCCGGGTTTTGCTGCCGTGCTTCGTCGGTTGGATCAGCCTACTTCACCACACTCGATTTTCGCCGCTCCCAGTGTGATAAGAGCCGCTTGGGACGTCGCCGAGCTCATCCCGACAGCCGCCATCTTGAACCGCACGCAGATCCGTTTTTCCTATTCAGGAAGTGTCATGGCGATGACATGCCACGCCCATGACGCGCGGGAACCGCGCGACGATCCCGACCACAGACACGAGGGTGGTAACATGCCCACTGTTGACATGTCTGAACGAGAGTTACGTCCGACAATACTCGCTGCTTCAATACTGGGAGAATGCCCCCGGTCTCCGGACGCATGGACCTGTCAGGAGATGACGTGCCGACCGACGCCCGATCAGCCGCGGGAAAGGATTGGCATCCAACGTCCGGCACGAAGATCGGGCGTTACCTTTTTTTTGTCCGAACGACCGATATCATAGGGGGTGTATCCGAGAAGTCGCAAATCGGCGCCGTGCCCGATGGGAAGCGGTCAGCGCACACCGAGGATTTCCTTTGATATGGGCGAAAACTGCGCCTCGACGGTCGCGGCTCCGATCCGGTCAGCAGGCTTTCAAACATGTTCTCAGTGTTTCACCTATCGGTGCCCCGCCCATGGTTCCACCGAATCTCGATCCGCGCATCATAGCGATTCGGCCCTTGCGCGAATCGCCACACCGCCACCGTCTCCGTTCGCCGCGACAGCGTGGTCATGTCCCGCAATGCCTGAACAGGATCGAAGTCACCCAGGTTGAACTGGACCCGCGGCTGCACAGGGATCTTTAGCTTCAGCGACTTCCCGTCACGCAGGACCTCCATCTCGAACACCCGTGATGACCCACGCGAGCGATATCGGCGAGCAACTTCTCGCGCCGCATCCGTCTCCGGCAGCCGCCGCCCCGCTGCTCCTACGACCACGTCGCCGATCCACACATTACCGGCCGCCGGAGACAAAGGCTCCACCTCGCGCACCACAGGCCCACGCTCACCCTGCGGCGCCGAGCCGAGCCCCAATCCCAGCCGCCCGCGCTGCGCCAATCGCTCCGCGGCCCACGACTGCCACCAGGTGCGCTGCATGGTCTCAGGATGGCGATGTCGCATGTGACGCAGCCAGCTCCCAAACATGGCGGAGACTCGGCCTCCACGCAGGGCTCCCCACTCCGCCACGACCTCATCACCGAACGTGCTCGGCAACAGGCGCGCCGTCTCCTCCGATCCCGCCAACTGAGGGACTTTCCCCCGGGCGGCACGCACGATTTCCTCAACGTGCGACCGAGACGTCGACAGCGCCACGCAACCGTCGAAGAACGCCCAACAAGGCCGAACACCGGCGAGGAAGCTCAGGCCCGTGCGTTGAGCAAGCACCGACCCCAGCTCGATGGAGTGCAGATCGACATCTTCGATGTCAGTCCGAGCCACGGCGATGTTCACCGGCCGTCGCTCATTGCTGGGAATCGCCACCATCGCGATGATCGTACTGAGTGTTCCTATCACCTGGTCAAGGCGATCGACGATGCCTTGCCCGTCTTTCGCTTCAACCAATGCCGTCACGGCGGGCACCACCGGGGCAGCGGAGGACGACGCCGACTGATCCGTCCCCACAATGACAGCCCACCTTGGCCCCATTTGGGATAACATGTTCTTCGCTCCGCCGCGCCAATTTGTGAACGCCGACAAGAACACCGGAATCAGCGAGTCTTTGCGCGAGCCGATCACCAACTTGCCGCTCGGCACCAGCGCCGAGAAGTCATACGAACCGGCCCATACCGCCACAGTGTCCACAGGCAGCGCACCGAGCAACGAATCGCCGAAACACGACGACTCCTCCGCACCAGTCCGTCGACTGCCCCGAAGCTCGCACAGAATCCCCTCCGGCTCGACCGAAATCCCGACGACCAACCGATCGCATCCTTCAAACGCCGTCGGCTCGCCCTCGGGCCACACTGCATACAGCAGGCCTGTGTCGCTCCGCGACAGCCTCGACCGCAATCCCGCGAACTCCGCCCGGCCGTGCAACGACGGGCCGCGCCGCCCGGACATCAGGAGTACCATCCGACTCCAAAGACCCTCCGGATCGCCCACCGGCCCCAATACCAACGTCCGGTCCAACACGGCCAACGTAATCCCGCCACGCAACACGTACCGCTGGACAAGCCCTTCATTGGGTTGCGGTCTCGCCTGCCACAGCCGCAGCAGCGGAGCCAGCCGCGACGCCTTCGGCAACTCCACCATGACGACCCCGTCCTGCCATCGCGCCGAATTCGAGGCGATCAGCGCCGCCCGTCGGCCGAGTAAAAGACTCACCGCCGCGTCCGCGTTCAAGCCCAACAACTCGCGCGTTCGCCGCTGCCAAGGCTGAGTCGTTGTCCGACGCGCGTCCTTTTCGCTCAACTCACGCACCGTCCGCCAAATGCCCAGCCGCCGGAACTGCTGACGAATTCCATGGAGATCACGCAACTCCACGTAGAATCCCGCGTCACCGGGCACGTAGCGAAGCCAGTCGGCTTCCGCAGCCGATTGCGAGTCAACCGACTGCCCCGCCACACTCGTTGCGCAACACAGCACCACTGCCAGACAACCGGCAAGCCGCCGATAACGAACCTTCATAGGTCTGATCTCACTTACGAATCCATCGGCCAGACACAAAAAAAACAGGCCGCGCGCACCCCCGAAAGGCGATGCAGCCGCGGTCTGGTAACGCACAACCTAAACCGACCGTCGGGCGGGTATCCCCGCCCACGATGGCAGCCACAGGGGCCGCCCTACTTCAATCGCTCAGCGTCCAAGCGCTGTCCAAAAGCGATCAGAATCGAACGATATCCGAGTCCTCACCGGCCTCCACCGGCACCGACTCGACAGGCTCGATCCATCCCCTGAACGGCTCCTTCCAAAGCACATCAAAAAGCGTAGGCGCCGATTCGCCGCGCACTTCCTGGAGCTTCTCGCCGACACCGCGGGTGGCTTCGTCACCCGCGATCTGTACGAGTTGATTCAAGCTCTCGGCGGCCTTGCGCGTGTCCCCCACCGCGTCTAACGTCGGGCTCACAACACCCGCCACGCCGGACGCTCGCACCGCGCTGCTGCCGGCCACCATCTTCCTACTGACTTCAGAATCGCCCGTCGGCCAGATCAAAACGCTGAACAGGAGAACCGCGGCCGCAGCCGGAAGACTCGCATTCAACACGACACGCCACAGCCTTTGCCGACGCGCTCGCCGCGTCTCCAGTACGCTCCGTTGAATCGGCCCACGCGCTTGCATCTCGGCCACTACCCGGCTCGCGAAACCGGAGTCCAACACCGGCGACGATCGATCCTCCGCGACCACGCTCCCGCACACACGCGTCATCTCGACCTGACGCTGGCACTCCGGGCATTGCAGAAGATGCGCATGCACCTCCGCCATCATGCTCGACGATAGCTCGCCGTCGACGTAGGCATGGTGAAGCTGCCGAACATGGCGACATGTCATCAACATCTCAATCACTCCCGATTCGCCGGTCGGCCGCGGCTGACATCCTGCTAGCAGGACACCCGCCGACAAATCCAACGCCGAATCCGCTACGCAACGCCGCTCCGCTCTCCGAATCGAACGGCCGGCCAATCCTGCACCAACTGGGAATCCAGCATCTCACGCAACCGATTGCGCGCCCGATGAAGATGGCTCTTCACCGTCGCCGCCGGCATTCCCAATATCTCCCCAATCTCCTGACAACTCAGCGACTCTCGATAAAACAGTAATACTGTCGCACGTTGCTGCGGTGTCAGGCGATCCACAGAATCCCAGATGACTTCCTTAAGGCGGCGTGCCTCGTCACTGTTGGCGACCTCGCCGCCCACATCCCGGTCGCGTTCGCCGGTTCTTCCGACCGGCATCCCGCTGAAATCCACATCTCCCGAATAGTCCTTACGCCGCCTGATGGCATTCAGGCACAACCGATACCCGATCGTGAACAGCCATGTACTGAACCGATACGAGAAGTTGAAGCTATCCAACGATCGGAAAGCCCGCAGGAACGCATCCTGGCAAATCTCCTCGGCATCGTGGCGGTCACGGATCACCCGCAACACAAACGCGTGAAGCCGATCCTGGTAAGCCGTCACGAGCGCGTGCATACTCTCCGCGCACCCTCGCTGAGCCCGCGCAATTAGTTGGCGCTCGCCGAGGGGCGTCAAAGGCCGATCGTTGCTGTCCTGACTGCTCATGCTTATCTCTCTATTATACTTTGTTTCGGCGAAGCTGTCGCACCCTTCCACCCCGTTGCGGCGAATTTCTACTCGATGTAACATCTTGACATGCCCAAAGATACGTCAAGACAGCCGAAAACCCCGCGACTGACCAACAAAAAGGCCAGATTCAACTTCGAAATCCTCGAAAAAGTCGAAGCCGGCATCGCCCTCAAGGGTACCGAGGTCAAGAGTCTACGCCTCGGCAACGCCAGCATAGGCGAAGCCTTCGCCCAAATCATCGACGGACAGGCAACCCTCCACAACTTCCAAATACAGCCCTACGCACAGGGAAACCGCTTCAACCA
>JAUVGW010000115.1 GCA_030593565.1 Phycisphaerae bacterium
ACATCATGGCAGGAGGCCTTGGAACGCGCAATCGCGTCTAAACGCTTGTGGTAAAATAACTTATGGCGGTGGTCCTTAACTTAATGGCATTCTAGCCTGACCCCTTTTTCTCCGGGTAGGCGGGATAATAAGGTTCTTCACGAATTATCGTGGAGTGTCGAAGCCCCGACAGGGGCGTAAGAACATAGCCCACGGCGCGAGCCGTGGGGCTCTGGCGTGTGCGAACCGGCGAGCCCCAGCGGGGCGAAAGAGGAGGTTGGGTGGTATCTTTCGCCCCGCTGGGGCTGGGCAAATCGCGTGCCGATGCGATCCCACGGCTTGCGCCGTGGGCTATCCTCTTGCGCCACTCCGTGGCTGGCTGAGCTGTGTACATCTCCCGAAATACCGTGAAGAACCGATTATAAGGGGTTAGGCAAGAACGGCACTACACGATTGCGCCCGGTTCGGTTCCCAGAATCGTATCGACGGTTTCTCGCATCAGGTGATGGATATCGAAGTGCTTGCGCGCGCGCTGACCGGCGGCACGACTGAAACGGGCGAACGTCTCACGGTCTTTCAGCAGTCGACAAATGGCGGCCGCGCATCGGTCTGGTCGATTCACCGGCACAACGAAACCGGTTTCACCGTCGGCGACGGTCTCGGGCAGGCCGCCGACGTCCGTCACCACGCACGGGATGCCTCGGGCCAGCGCTTCGACCACGCTGTTGGACATCGACTCGCGGCGGGAAGGCTGCACGCAAACATCGATGTTGGGGAAGATCTCGTCGTGATCGGGCCTGTAGCCCGGAAACGAAACCCGGTCCGACAAACCAAGACGGTCGGCCCGCGCCGAAAGCTCAGGAATCAACGGCCCGTCGCCATAGTATGTCAGATGGGAATCCGGATGTTCATCCGCCACCTTGGCGAACGCATCAAGCAGGACATCGGCGCCCTTGGCTTTGGTGACGCGTCCGATGCTGGCGATGTGGGACGGCTTGCCCCTAGCGTGTTCATCGGGATCGCGAACTGTCTCGCCGTTGTAGATAATGCGTGTTCGATGCCGAGGCAGACCATAGGTCATGCAATGGGCGTCGGCAACGCGATGGCTATTGAAGATGATCGCGTCACAGCACCACGCAGGCACACGCCGCCGCCACAGGAGTCTGCGGCGCCATAGTTCGGGTGATGGCACGCAGCCAAACCAGCGTTTGTGTGTGCTCGGCGGCAACGGCGTGGGGGACTGCCGGATGGAGGACACCACGCGCATTCCCAGCGATCTGGCAGCGATCAAGGACGCGCCGAAGGAACCGCCGCCCGCCTGCTGAACGGCAAACAGTGTGTCGGCGCCAATCGCTCGAAGCCAGCGCCGACGAAGGCGAACAGTCTTCAGTTCCAGTCTGGCGTCGCCGGACAGGACGTCGTTGAGCCAACCGGTCCGCTCGACTGTGAGCTGTGTAGGATGCGCCCGCAGCAGGAGGTCCTCGTAGATCGATGTTCCGGAGTAGCCGACATGGACGCGGACACCGGCGTCCAACAATGATCCGACGGCTTGACAGATGTACTTCTCCGCACCACCGGTGTAGGTGTAGCCGTTTGCCCGAATGTGGTGCACCGCGATGACGGCCACCGATCGGCCGGCATCAATGACGGATGGGGGCTCCCTGTCGGCGGCGAGCCGAGGAGCGGCACGGGACGGCGTTGTACTGTTGTCAATCATCATCGCGTCGCATGGCTTGGAGCCTGTACTACTCACGGTTGTTTTCTTCGCCTCCTGCGAAGCTTTTCCCACACCGCAGGATTCAGAGCCGGGGCGTGTCGCCCCGGTCCGGCTCGACACGAGCCGGCTCGCTGGCTCGGGAGGACGACGCCATGCACTG
Source organism: Phycisphaerae bacterium (assembly GCA_030593565.1). GTDB lineage: Bacteria > Planctomycetota > Phycisphaerae > UBA1845 > UTPLA1 > JAFGQA01. The sequence continues at coordinate 1,857 of JAUVGW010000115.1, forward strand.
CACTGATTGGAATATCGGCGATTTGTGTGTGTGGCTTAGACCGGAAGGGCTATGGCATTCTACGGTTGTTTGTGGCACCGGCGTCTCGCCGGTGATCCCACCGGCTTTGGCGCCGCTGCCACAGGAGCATCAGACTGCCACCTGGATTCGGTCACACCCAACCGCGAACTGCCTTAGTTCGAGCGTACCGCTGGTGGAGCGGCCGGCCCGACGGGCTGAAGATCCGTATTCCAGACCTGGGGGCCGAACGGCGTCAGCAGGTCTTCCTCGTCGACGGGCCATGTCGGGTCGCCGCCTGCGTTGGATTCGCCGAGCAACGTATCGACCACGATTAGCGTGCGGACCGACCGGCCGGCCGGCACGACGACATAGCCCAACAGACGTTCGTCAACGGGACGTTGCCCGAACAACTCTGCGGCCGCGGCGGGCTCCCTCAGGAGAGCCAGATACGCCTGCACGGCCTCCGGCTTGATAAGCAGGAGGTCGCGGGTCTTTCCGTCCTTGCGGTAGCGATAGGCCGCGCACGCCTCCCGTGCCCAGTCGAGGACATTGTTCAACACGACATCGCGGTCGGTTCCTATTTGCCACGGTTCAGTCAGCGGGCGATAGGTGGCGGACGATGCTTGCATGCCGGGATCGATGAACGCGACGTACCCATCGAACGTGTCGATCGCCCCGGTGACGGTCAGCCCCTTGACGCCGGTAACGCCTTCCAGGGCGGCGGTATCAAGCGCCGGCAACTCATGGTGATAATCGTATTGCACGCCCGGCCAGGCGTAATAGGCGCCGGTCCCCGGCGGCGCGAATCGCGGGGCCACGTCTTCTTCGGGCAGGCGATTGACGCACGCAAGACCGACGATAGGCCGGTTGTCCCACGTGCAGAATCTGACCGAGAACCCCCACCCCTTGTTACGTGGGGCCGGCAATGACTCGACCACGGCCTGGATCTCGTTCCATCCTCGGCGCAGAAAGGCACACGACGCTACCGTGTCAACCAGGTTCCGGTCCTCGAAATCGCCGGTGGCATAGTGTCGCCCCGCGCGAACCAAGCGGCCGTTGAGCCACAGAGCCATGCCGTCATTCCGGCCCAGCCACATGCGGACTTCCTGATCTTCGGGCGAGTACACCCAGGAGGTCGCCTTCGCTCGAGCGTGGCCCGAATCCGGAAACACCTCCGCCAAGTCAACGAAGTCATGGTCGGCCACATACCGAACCGACTTCGAGGCGGGGCTGGATGGAATCGGGTCCAGGACGTGATGCGCGTCGGGCTCCGCCGGCGCGCCCTCGACAGGGTACGGTCCCTCGATCTTCCAGAGTTGCACGGCGCTGCCTGGCACGGGAAGATCCGTGGTCTTGAGACGCCGACACATCGCGGGCGTGAAGAAATACCGCAGGGCGGCCCGATAGGCGTATCCCTCGTGTCGCGCGGGCCTGTGCCCGCAGCCGACGGCCTGTGCGGCGACGGGATAGCCGCCCGGAAGTTCGGCAACCTCGGCCGACAGCGTCACCTGGTCATACCATGCTGCGAGATACTCGGGCCACTCCGTGTCATGGAATAGGCAGGACAGCGCAGCTCCGTTGCAGCCGGCATCGTCCATAAACGTCTTGCGGTCCTTGTCGGATTCCGAGGCGTCGCGGGGCACGATGCTGAACACACCGTCGAACCAGCCGCGGACCTCAACGATGTCGCGCCCCGGTGCGTAACATCCGTTGCGCATTGCGTATCCATACGCCTGCTCGTCCGACACATCGAAGAAAGCCGTGATGAGCCGCACCTTCCCATTCGTGGCGGCCCCGATAATCCGCTCGACCGCGAGCCAGGAATCCTTGATCTGCCGAACTTCATCAGCGGACAGGGTCCGCTCGCCTCGCGATTTCAGGATGACCACGAGGGCATGCCAATCGATGTGGCTGAACGGGCTCGCGGCCTCAATCGTGCGATCCATGTAATCGAGGATCCGATTGAGCGGGCCGCCGATGCGGTCCATACATTCACCGGCGCGGAACTGGCTGTCGCCGTGCTGCGGCGCGATGATGCGGCACTCCTCGAATTCGGCGTGGGCCGGCGAATAGAGGCCGCACTGTTGCAGGTACAACCCCCAGCGATAGTGCTCCATGATATTTCCGGACAGCTTGCGCTTGCGAAGCTCGTACGACAGCATCCGGAGTCCCCGCCGGGCGAACCGTGCGACACGGTCGTTTTTGGCCGAACGCAGTCGGGTGTATTGCTCGCGGGCGGCTTCCTTGTTGTCCGCTATCTCTGTCGCCAAGGCGTGAAAGTAGGCGCGGACGTCGGGATCGGTTGCGGCCCCCGCCAGGTCACCCAGTGCGCCGTTTGTCTGCGAGTCGAGCAATAGAGGATCGGGCATGCCCAGCAGGGTAATGGCGACGTCCTCTGCCGACGTCGACACTTCGACTTTCATAGCCAGGCGGTTCTTCGACCACTCGGGATTCGTTTCGAGCGTGTCGAGGTTGATGACGTACGCGGTGCCGTGCGGTTGTAGGGTCCAGGCGGGCAGTTCCCGCCCCGCAACGGTGAACTTGATCACCGCCGGGACTTGCTGTTTGCTCTCAGTTCCGCTGTCTTCGTCGATATCCGGCCGCAGGGGCGCGGGGACGTCCGTTGTCCAAGGCTGGCGAGCCAGCAAGACGACCGGCTGAGGCAGCGCGCCGCGAGGTCCCATTGGCAGGCGGTATGACACATCCTGGATGCCACTTGTAATCCGAGCTGGTCCAACTGGAATGACGGTGATTTCGTGGTGGCCGGCCGCCGCGGCAATCGACGCGGGCAACGCGGACAGGACAAGGACCGATGCCAAGACCAGCGGCACGGCAATCTTGATACAACGCGGCCGTTGGGTGCAACCCAAATGTGGCATAGGTGTCCCGCCTGTGATTCCACCGGCGAGACGCCGGCGCCACAATATACTTCGCGCGCCGCGGTGATTCTCAGTATTAGGCTCTGTCGGCAAACCCGCGTTTCGTAGCGGCCGACGCCCCTGTCGGCCGTCGATGGACATGGCTATTCGCCGTCCGACACGGGGGTCGGACGCTACAGGAGTTTTCCGACAGAGCCTAGTAGTACAGGGTCGTGGAAGCATCAAGACAATTGGCAGCAGTCGCATCGCAGCTTTCTCCAGCAGCCTCGCCCCGAGGGCGGCGGGGCGCACGGTTTCGCATCGAGACGCCGCGCGATCGGATTCCGAATCGGCGCCGGCGTCAGGTTGTTCTCGGCCCTGTTGTTTCGTAGGATTCCGCTTTCGTGCCCGGCACGACCCGAGCGCGGAGTCCCGTATGGCCAAGATTGTCTCGGTTTTTCGGAGCAGTGCAACCCAACTCCTCGGGCGGCTATGACGACCTCGTTAACCAAGAAGTGGCGACTCTTCCGAGCGTTCGTCGCTCGCCACCCCCTGTGGTGCGCGTGGCAGGTGACGTATCGGTGCAACTTCCGTTGCGGCTTTTGCCATTATTGGCGCGATCCGATGGGCGACTTGCCGGAGCAGACGATCGAGCAGATTGAGGAAGGATCGAGGAAGCTTGCTTCCCTGGGCTCCATGATGATCTCCATCGCGGGCGGGGAACCATTGCTCCGCCCCGAGTTTCCGGACGTTGTTCGCGCGATCGCCAAGTGGCACTTTCCATTCGTGACAACACACGGCTGGTTCGTCACGCGGGAGTTGGCTGCCGAGCTGTATGACGCCGGCTTGTGGGGGGCGTCGGTCAGCATCGACTATGCCGACGCCAAGAAGCACGACAAAGCCCGTGGCATGAAGGGCGCGTTCGACCGGGCGGTCCAGGCGTTGGAGCATTTCCGCAAAGGCCGGCGGCACAACTGGCAGCGCGTGAACCTGATGTGCGTGCTGCTGCACGACAACCTCGATCACATCGAAGACCTCATCAAACTCGCGGCCGAGCACGACGCCTACTTCATGGTGCAGCCCTACGGCGAACGCAAAACCGGCAGCCCCCGCTTCAACCACGCCGGGGGCAGCGTGGGCAACCATCTGCTCGATTTGAGAAACAAGTACCCGAATTTCTTGAGCAACCCCGACTTCCTCCTGAACATCGACCGCTATCTCGATGGCGGCGTTCCGGGCTGTCGAGCGGGCCGGGCGTTTTTCAACATTGACTCGGTGGGCGATATCGCCATCTGTGTCGAAGAGCGCGCCGCGCCCGTCGCCAACCTGTACACCCACTCGGCAAGGCAGATCGTCGAGGCCCTCCGCGCCGGCAGCGCCGGGAACACATGCCGGGATTGCTGGTACAACTGCCGCGGAGAAGTTGAAAGCCTTTACAGTCCCCGCAGCCTCATCAAGTCCCTGCCGACGCTGTTCTTCGACCGCGGCAAGCCGAGCCTGAACGGAAGGCGCAACGGCGACGGTCATCACGGTGGTAGCGGCAGGTGTGGCAACGACGCCTGATGCTGCGGTCATGGCCCTCGACATCGGCACATCGCACGCCCTGGACGTTATTCCATCATCTGCTTCGCGGAGTCTCCTGAGCTGCATCGGCTCGGCAACATGAATCGTAGCATTGCGGCAACCCGAATTAGCCTTCCGCAACATTCGTGATATACTGCCCCCAGGGCAATCGCAAGAATGGCCGGGCGGTGGTCTTTGCAGTGGTTTGCGCGCTCGTGTAGCGGCCGACCCCCGTGTCGGCCGTCGGAAACCGTTGGTGTTCTACGGCCGACACGGGGGTCGGCCGCTACATCCGCCATTCTTGCGATTGCCCTGATGCTGCCCCCCTATCATCGGTGCGGCTCCTCCCGCCGGATGGACCTGGGTCGCCCACAACAGAGCACACGGACCGAGTGACACGGGGGCCTTTGGATTGAAAAATCCTGGACTGAAACGCGCCCGGAGGGAGTCGAACCCCCAACCGTCGGATCCGAAGTCCGATCGAATGGTGTTAACAGTGTTGCACCTCGATGCTAACCGCGTTTTTCACCCTGAAAACAGGGTGTGACCAGTGTGCGAACAGCATTCGGGTAGGATTGCATCTGACAGCGGGACGCAGCTGGGACGCAGTATCCGGCAACGCGCATTGGTAAACCCGCTCGTACCATTTCCTTCGGCATCTCAGCGACCCGTAACTTTGACCGGAATCGGCACTCGACCGTACGGCGGGCCCGGCGCTGCCAACACCTGCAACGGTTCTCCGTCGAACCAATAGAAAACGAGATGGGGACTGGCGTCATGCCAGCCCCCATTCGCTTTCTACGCGTCTTCAGGCGGCACGAGAATCGTCCCGTTCGCCGCGCCACCCGCCTTCAACGTCACGCCCGTAGCCCGCGGAAGCCGCCGATTCAGGGTCGGTAGGGTCGGTAGGGCCGGTGCCGAGAGGGCACAGGTTCATGTCTTACTGCTGCCCGATCCACGCAAATCATCAGCCGCGACGTTCTTGTACACACGGTTTCCGTTGGATTCGGCAGTCCGAGGCCGTACCGCAGCAAGAAGTTTGAGGCCCGCTTTGCCGCCCACCCGACGAACAGATCCGGCTGCTCGCCCTTCGCCAACGCTGAGAGGTCCTCCAGCCGAAGCTTTTGCCGGCGATTCGCGAGGACGGATCCCGCCGGCCTCGCTGCAAACCCAGGTAGGCGTCAGGAGGCGAGCAGGCGCAGCGGTGGGGGCATTTGTGTGGTGTGATACAATGACACACCGGTGATTTCCCAAGGCCCCCGTAAGCGAAGGAGTATGCAATGTTTGAGGACCTTAGGAAGGTCAATACATAAAGTATCACGACGACGCGGTCGGCATCGCAACCGATGTCCCCCCATACTTGGATGTGATCTTTCAACTGTACCAAGACGGGTACCCCTTTCTTCTTCAATCCTTGGGCTATGAAGAGGGACTATCCACGGTTTTATCCATTGCACGACCCAGTGGAGCAAGGGTTCCTATCTTGCCAGAGCATTTGGTGCATCTGAAGCTAGCCACACGCGAAGAATATGTGACAGAATGTGCGAAACTCACAGAGAAGACATGGGAGTTGGTGCCTGGCGCGCAGTTCGTGGTCCCAGATGCCTGCGATTACCTTCCGGGCATGTAGTCTCTTGGTGATCCCCCTTTCCACAGTTTCACGGTAATCGACGGGCCAAAGTGTTGCCCGTCTGGCGAAGACATCGGGGTCAACCGCGAGAGTTGTGATGACAAATGCCTCGGTTTCGAGCCCGACGTGGGAGGCGTTTGGATGGTTTCCGCCTTTTACGAAGAGCCCAACGACAAATATGCCGTTTGTGTTGATGTCGCGAAGCCAAATGTGGCCAGCAGACTAATCGGCAGACACCAACGGAGAGCGCGCTGAAAGCGCGATCCCGCGGGGCAGTAGCCATGGAAGCCGCCGGGTGAGCGTCGATGCCGCCATCGAAGCTAGACGTCACGCAGTTCGAAGAGTCGTCTCAAATGGGTGGCGGGGACGGTGGCAGCAAATGGGATGATGTTGCCTGTGACGGGCGTGGCGGCGGGTGACACCGCCCCATCACGCATCCGCTGGCGTTTGCACCTCCGGTCACCGTTGCCCTGGGATCAACGCCCAACATCAGGACGTTGCCGGAGTGAACCGACTGCGTGTGGGAGCCGAGACCACCAGTCTTGCCTTCATTTGCACGATCCAAGGGCGTGACGAAAACCCAGATCATCAGCGATCTTGCCGCGTCACTCGACCGATGACGACCCGTTGGAACGACCAACGCCTCATGGCACCGTCGCCGGGGGTGTCGGTTCTCGCCCGATTGTCACCATCCTCGCCGTGTCGATCGAGCCGGCCTCTGACGAGCCACCCTGATATTTGCGCTCCGTCGGGTGTTGCGCTATGCTGGGGTAGATAGACGTTTTACCCGGAGAATCGCAATGCTTGGAATTCCATCACATCGACAACCACCCGACAACCCGGCCGCCGTGCCTCATGCGCGGCGTTCCCCCACGCCATTGCTTTCTGCCCCGACGCGTTGGGGCGGTGCATGGATCGGCTGTCCGGCATGCTCGGCGCATACTGGGAGGAGTTCCGGCGACCGGGCGACTCGCCGTTGCCGCCGAAATACCAAGGATTCCTCAGCTCGACGCGGGCGAGCCTGCAGCGCGCGGTCCAGGCCATGCAGAATGACCGCGATAGTCGTGGAGCCTACATTGTGGACACGAAGTTGATCAAGGACCAGGCGGCCCAATTCACTGCGATCATCAATAAGGCGGTTGCATCGCGACAGGCATCAACACCCGACAACCTCGATGCCGCCATCAAAGCGTTGGCGCTGGCTTCGTCCATGGTCAAACGCATCGCCTGGGACAAGCTTTCATGGCGGAACAGGGACGACGCCTACTCCGTGCTCGACTACCACACCAAGTGCCTGAAGCGATCCAGGCATGGCTGGAGCGACAAGGTGTACGACAAGACGGTGCGTGAGGCGACTCGGCTGGACCCATTGCTGTTGGAGGATTTAGAAAAGTGGCGACAAGAAGAAAAGCTGAAGGAACAAGCCCTACGAAGGTATGCGAACGACTAGTCGAACAACAAGACGTCCTGAAGCTGCTGGAGCACATTCAGAGCCGGCGGACGCCGTTGCACCCCGAGGTCTCGCTGGGCAGTCTCGCCAAGTGCATCCGCGCAAAAGCGAAGGATGATCTGAGCGGCCTGTCGGAGGATACGTTCGGCATGATCCTTGGCCTTGGCGCCTTGATGTTGGCCCGTTGTAAGCTGCACATCGAGACCCGTCTGACCGAAGCCGACGAACACGGTTCTGGCTCGACGCCGGCGATGCCCGCCGATTTGGTTGATGACCGGTGGATCGAACGGGCCGAGCGAATATCACGGTTTTGTGCCGAGATGGCCGTATTGCGGGCCCGTGTCCGGCATGTGAACGGATTAGATGATGAGCGACAACGAACTCGACATACGGGACGACCCCGCCTTGTACCGGCAATGGACGAAGGTAAAGAAGAAGCTGCATGCCGCGAAGAAACACCTCGTCGTTTTCGGAAGCGTGCGTGAGCGGCGATTGTCCAGCGTGCAGAGCGTTTGGGTTGTGCGATACACAGACCGCACAGAAGGTAAGACGCGGCGTCGCAGTATCTACCTGGGCGACGAGGCGATCGCCGAGTGTGCCCGCGAGCTGATCGAACGGTGGCGTCGGGAACAGATCACACCGGAGGAACGACGCCATCAGCAGACCCTGAAGCTTCTGGACGTGTCGGCGTTGGCGTTGGGCTTTTCACGACCCGCCAGAAAACGCCTTCAAGTCGCCGCCGAAGCCGCTCGCGACGACCCACGCACCATGCTCAGTATCGTACGCAGCCACCCCGACCCCGCCGTCGCGTTCGGCCAGCGAGGGGGGCGGCCCAGCAAGTCGGGACTTTGGTAGCTACCGCCCCCATGAGGCCCAGCTCCTCAGACCTTTCTTAAAAAAGCTGGCTGGCGGCAGCGGGCCAGCACCAGAAGCGCCAGCAAGACGATAGGAGCGCGCTCACCGCGATGTACGGCTTGGAATGTGTCGGAAGGCGCCCCGGACGCATACAGCGCAGCAGATCGCGTTGTATGGCGTATGGGCGGATCGTGCGGTCCGGTCGGGCATGCTGGGCCGAGCATCACTGCTTGCGTTCACACTCGATCCTCTCGACCGTGCCGCGTTCGAGCAGCATTCTGCCGCTACCTCGACTTGAACAAGTCGGCCAGCGTCCTTTTGAGGAGAAACTTCTTCATGGTTTCGGTGGATTCCTCCAAGGCACGGTTCATCGCCACCTGAACCGGCCGCGGCATACCCTTCGCAGCGTCGCGACGTTTGTCATAGGCGGTGATGGCCCCCGCGCCGTCGAAGATCTCGTAAAGCGTGAGGCCCTTCGCCGGTCGCTCCAGGTAGTAGCCTCCTCGCGGTCCCCTGTCTGAGTGGAGGAGTTCGGCCGCCGCGAGGTACGTCAGAATCTTTGCCACATAGGGTTGGGGCAGTTTGTACTTGGCGGCGATGTCGCGTGCCCGAACCTTCGGTGGGCGATCAACACCACGCTGCTGTCTAGCGATTTCGTACATGGCGAGCAAAGCGTAGGTTGCCGTCTTCTTTTGCAGCATGGCAATGGTCCCTGTTTCTATGGCCTGAACCTGCGACTGATTGGCGCACGTGTTCCTATTTGTCCGGCATTTCCCGTTCACCGGACCTTTGACATCATCCTGGTGTCCTCATCCACCGATCTTTGCGCGGCCGGCTGGACCACTCGGCTCGGCACGGAATGACGTGTTATCACCACGAGTCGTAACCTGCATGAGTCGTGAGAGTCGGTCTTCTTCGTTCTGCGACGGCATCCCGTGACGTCGAGAATCGCGGCGCAGGCGTTCACCGCAAGGAACTTGCGAACCAGATGTGCTTGAGGCATCCTACGCTGCGCGTCTCAGCGAGACAACCGGTAGATGCCGCGCCCCACCGAAGAACTCGACCTCGAGTGTGAATCGATCACCGGGCTGTCCGGCGATGAGCGTGCGCGGCCCGGCGCAGGGCGAACGACGCGGCCAACGTCTGCGTGGTTCGATGCGTGGCCGTCGATTGGCCGGTCGCAAACCGAAATACACTTCGCTGGGCATCTTGCCTTCGAGCGTCGTGTGAGGGCGACAATCGTTGTACCAAGCGAAGAAGGATTTCAGTTTCCTACGAAAGCACGCTTGGCGCTGCGGAACTGGAATCCTGCGAGTGCCCTCGCCTTTCATGGTCCGGATGAAGCGTTCGATCACGGCGATGCTCCCGTGCTGCCCGACAGCGCCATAACGTGGGCGAATTCGTTTGTGGCGACACCAGCGTTTGAAGTCCACGCACCAGAAGATGCTATCCTTGTCGCAGATCAGGTACTTGGGCGTTACGCTGGCTCGAGCGATTATCCGTCCCAGGAAGCGGCGTACCGCGAGTGACGTGGGTCGCCCCGTGAAGATGGAGAAGCCCATCGCACGCCGAGAGTAGTGATCAACCACCACAGCCACCCACCAACAGAATGGCCAACACTGCGGTAGTGCGAAGGGCAACCACGGCGCCCAGAAACCCGCTCCCATGGGCACCGCGGTCAGATCCGTGTGCCAGACGTGGTTCGGCTCTCTCGCAGTCACGACGCGGTCGCTCGACGCAGCCACCTCCGGTGCTGTTGGATGTGGCGGTTCCTTGATGATCCTCCCGACTGTCGTGGTGCCGAGGTGCAGGCCCGCACGGCACAGTATCTCGGCGGTCTTGGCCTTGCCCAGGCTTGGGCACAGTACCTTGAGACGCTGTACCGCGTACCGAACGAAGTCGGGGAACTTGTTGACGGGCTCGCGGATCTGCACCAGTGCGTCGGTCCCTTCCTCGTCGACACGTTTCATCCAGGATGCAATCGTGGTGGCCGTTACGAGAAAGGTCTCAGCTGTTTGCTGTGCGGACCATGCTCGTGCGGCACGGAGTTCGAGGATCATCATGCGCTCGGTCGGCATGTAGTGTGGCCGTTTCTGTGGATCGACACGCTTCATGCGCGCGTCCTTGATGCGGATCTCCTCGGTGAGCAATGCCACCTCTTGACGGAGTTGGTCGTTCTCGGCCTTGAGCCGTTGCCGGGCGATTGGGCTGTCCACTGCCCAACTGCGGGTGTAGGCCACGGCATACTGGGCCAGGGCGATGACGTTCAGCATGGCCGACTTGACACGCTCGGCCCAACCTCGGGGAAGGTGGATTCTCCGCCCATTCTTGCGCTTGACCCTTTCGCCTCCCAACCGCGCCATCGGTCATCATAACGGCTTGATCCGGAGGGTGTTACGCATCATGCTGTGCTGCACAAGATTCGGTGGACGGGCACAGGGCTGGCTATTCGTTCAAGAAAGCAGCCGAGTGCCGCTCTCACGCCGCTCGGTCTTTCCGAAACGGAGGAACAGGCTCGCTGCTCTCCAAAGGACAGCCGGCGGCTCTAGATGTTCTATGGCGGCGTCAGGAGCGTGTTGACGAACGGCTGCACGTCAAGGCCGTTGACGTCTTGGTCGCCGTTGGCATCGGCGCTATTGCTGTCATAGTCGGGATATTGCGCGGCGAAGGCGTCCGGATCGACCAGCGCCAGGACAAATGGCTGGATGTCGTCAACAGTCACGAACCCATCACCGTTCATGTCTCCCGGGATTTCCTCGCAGGCGTCGGCCGTACCGCTTTCGTTCGCATCCGTACAGTCGGTGCTGAATCCTCCCCAATCTGCCTCCGGTATCACGTCGCAGTCGGCCTCGATCAACTCGAGACAACCACCACTGCTCAGACAGCAGGCACCCGCGCATGCGCCGTCTATACCGCATTCCGTGCCAAGGCCTTCCCAGTAACCTCCGGCCGTGCTGCAATCAGGCTCTGTCATGTTGACGCATCCCGACGGGGAGAAGCAACATGCACCGAGGGCTGATATCGCCAGCGTCATGATGTTCTGGTTGGCCTGTTGGTTCTCCTGGTTGACGACAATCGACAGCGCGGGATTGCAGGGATCAGGGGGGCAATCATCGAGTGTTTCAACGTCGCAGAATGCCCCGGTGCCTAAGGTGGGCGTCACCGTGTAGGTGCCGCAGGGCACGTCGTCGATACTCCAATGGCCCATGTACGCAGCACTGGTATAAGTGGTGAAAATGCCGCCGTCGCCGTCTACGGTCACCAGTACATCTCCGACACCTGATCCCCAGGGGTTGTCACAAGCGTCGAAGATCACACCGCCGATTTTGTACTGGCACTCGCAATCCGCTAGGAACTGGATGTTCTGGTTCTCGGCTTGGTGTGCCTCGTCGACGGTGATTTGACAAGAAGGATTGCATGGATCCGGTGGACAATCGTAATCAGGGGGGGTAACGTGGCAGAAGTCGCAATCCGTCAGGTTCGGCGTGACGGTATACGTGCCGGAAGGGACGCCGTCGATTTGCCAAACACCCTGACCGCCGCTCGTCGTGGTCACGAACGTTCCACCAGGCCCGTCGACGGTCACCTGCACACCCTCCAAGCCACTTGTCAGAGGATTCTCACAATCGGTGTAAACCTCGCCGCGCACTTCGAAGACGCTGCTGGTAGTTGTGAACTCTGCCGTCGCCTCGCTGCCCGGCTCGGTTTGACCGTCGCGGTTGCGCGAGATCACGCGGAAGCGATAGGTCGTCCCGGCCGTCAGGCCGCCGGCCGTGACCGTCGCGACCGTCGCGACCCAGCCGCTATTGCCGATCGGCGTCGCGTCGAGTAGCTCCCACGAGAAATATAGACCCGTGTCGCCGTCCGTCGGATTCGTGAACGTGCCCAAGGCGGTCACGTCGATCGATGTCTCGGCGATCGAAACATCCTGGATACCTGAGGGCGTCTCGACGTAAGTGGAGCCGGTGCCGGGGATGGAATACCCCGTCTGGTTGGGAACGGGAATGGCACTGTCCCGAGCTCGGAGGACATACGTGTAACTCGTGTTCGGCACCAGCGACACGTCGACGTAGGTCGTATCCTCCTGCCAGTCCCCGGTGTGGCCGGGCGGCGTGACAAACGGGCTGGTCCAAAAGTAGTACTCGACGGGCGGCGTGTCGTCGGTGGCCACGGTCGAGGTCATCGTCAGGGACGTCGTGCTGACGGGGGTGGGCGGCGTCGCAAACGATGGGGCGGGCGACGGGGGAGCCACATCCGGGCCGGTGCAGCCGACCCGCGTTCGAAAACACTGGTCGCTGTTGGCCAAGCTGCCGTGCAGGTACGCCTGACCGTACGGGTAGCAGCTGTTGTTCTGATCATCCCACCCCCAGCGCATAGTCTCTGTCTGTGCTTCAATTACATACGTGTTGCCCGATATCAGACTCACGGTCTCTGGAAAACTGAACTCATTCCATTGGCCGGGCGTTGGAATGAGGGCCACCGTCGTGCCGGGCACAACGGCGCCGGTGATTGTATTCTCATGGATAGATACCGTTACGGACGTCGCGGGACTACCCGGATTCGGGGCTGTGATGTAGAGCTCGACACCTACTACTCCGAACCTGATTATGTGAACATGTATGAATAGTGTCACTCCGCTGCGTAATTGACGTGAGCCTCCTGATAGTAGTCGCTGAAATTATCCGGTCTCTTCTGTGTCGCCAAGAGATAGGATCGTGTCTGTGTGACGAGTTCGTCTCGCTTTCGCTGGCGGCCGGACGAGAACACATTGGACTTCAGATCCTGATTGAGCAACTCGTCCGGATTCAACTCCGGCGCATAGCCCGGCAACAATACCAACTCGCATTGCAACGCGTGTTCCTTCAACCACTGCTTCAGACGCCGAC
>JAUVGW010000308.1 GCA_030593565.1 Phycisphaerae bacterium
CCCGGTCTCTGCTGAGAGACCGGGGATTCTCTGCGTTCCACACTGCGTGTGCTCGCACTAATGCTTTGCTCAACTATTGACCTGTAGCCCAGGGAATAGTCAATGTCCGTTACCTGGGTAGATACATTTTGGCTCTTTGGGAATTCGCGTGGTCGAGTTAAAATTAACCACAGATTTCACGGATTAGCACGGAAAAAAGTAAAAAATCCGTGTAATCTGTGTAATCTGTGGTGAAAAACTTACGTCGCGTGGCACTCACCACGGCAATTCCCAGAGAACCTACATTTTTCAGTTTATTGAGCGAGGCATGAGTACGTTTAGCATTTGCGCCATTGGGCCGCGCGTCCTGTCCCCAAGCACTTGACCGCGTCGCGCTCAAGGTGCCGTCGCGCTCGTGAACGAGCGGCAGCACATCGACGCCGCGATCATCCACGGCCGAGACGGGCGGGTGCCCGTCGGCGAAGGCGAACAGCTTGTCTTCCGGCGGCGGGAAGCTGAACATCTCGTTGGGGACGATCTCGAGCCCGGCGGGATGATCCACGACTCGCAGGGTGATCTGATCGGTGTAGGCGATTTCGCGCAGTTCCTCGGTCAGGCGCAGCTCGTAGTGGCCGGCGACCGGGGTGAGTTGATGCGATTCGATCTTTGTCAGTTCGGTATTGTCTAGCGGGAAGTAGACGCCCGGGGCCATCGGCGCGCCGAGCGGCCCGATGCCAAGAATCTCGTTGACCAGCTCGAACCCGCGGCCGTTGAAGGTGTATAGAAACGCACACGAGGCGGAGACTTTTACGTGTTGCACAATTGTCAGGGGGCCGTCCACCGCGGGCCGGATGACGTTCTGCGCCTGGCCGTTGGGCCACATCACGCGGACGACATCTACGCCGCTGAGGTCGCCGATTCCGAAATGCGTCCGCCCCTCGTCGACCGTCTGCTTCTGATAGTGGCCTCCGGACGCTATCTCGACGGTCGCGCCGCGGCCGCCGCGGTTGACCTTCTTGCCGACGAGCCGCACGTCGATCCAGTGGGCGGGCGTTGCGAGGTCGTTGCGAAGCAGCCGCAGGCCTCGATCACGCGTCTGAAGCACGAGGTCCTCGTCGCCGTCGTCGTCGAGGTCGCCGATCGCGAAGTCGGCGATATCGCCGAATGTCGCATCGAGGCCGACCGCTGCCGTGACGTCGCGAAACTGGTTCTTCCCTGCGCCGGCCAGCAGACACAGCCCGCGGCCGTTCGCACCGGCGAGCAGGGCATCGGGCCAGCCGTCGTTGTTGTAGTCGAGGATGCCGATTCGCCCTACGCCGGCGGCCGCCAGGATATCGGGCAGCTTCAACGCGGCGCCTGTGAACTCGTTCTTGCCGTGATTCGTGTACAGCAGCAGCCTGTCGCGAGCGGTGATCAGCAGATCCGGCCGTCCATCGCGATTGAAATCGCGCTCGGCGACGGCGCGACAGCCGACGGGAATTGGCGGCGAAAACGACCCGGCCGCCGTGAACTTGCCCAGTCGATCGTTGGCCAGCAGCAGGTTCGGCGCGTCGGCATTGACGGCAAACACATCGACATCGTGGTCGTCGTCGAGATCGGTCGCGATGACATCGCGCGTCTGCGAACAGTCAATCAGCAGGCCGGCCTCGTCGGTCCGGTCGCTGAACGTGCCGTTGCCGTTGTTGCGGAGCAGCGCGTTGACCTGGCCGCCGCACGAGGCCGGTATCGCAACGGTTTGCTGACCGGATGTCGTCCCGGCCGCACTCGCGAAGTCCACATCGTTGACGATGTAGATGTCGAGGTCGCCGTCGTGGTCGTAGTCAACGAAGACGGCCTTGCGGCCGAATTGCGGCTCGTTGACACGCGCGCGCTCGGAGACGTTTTCGTACTTCCAGTCCACGACGGTCCAATCGCCGGCGACGACGCGGACGCCGTCGGCGACGCCGTCCTTGAAATCTTCGCTGTAGAACACCCTTGCCCCAGGCTCAATGGCGTCCTTCGCGTCCGAAGTCGAGCCGACGGTGATGTTGTCGAACTTCGCGACGGCCTTGTGCGCGGCCAGGCCCAGGTCGCCACCGGTCAGCGGCTTGCCGAAATCGTGGGCGACCTTCTTCACCATGTTGCCCGGTTCTCCCACCCACAGCGAGGCGGTGTCGCCGTCGATCGTCAACCGCGTCTTGTAGATCGTGTCGGGGCTCAGCCCTTCTTCCACGCGGGCCTCGTGTCGCCACTCGCCATCGAACCGGCCGATGGACCAGAAGCCGGCGCCCATATCGGCACCGGCGAACTTGAAGTCATCCGGCCCGCGATAGTCGAACACGATGTAGGCGTTGTGGCCGTGGTCCGCTTTCTCGTGGTCGGCGTCTTTGCAGTCGCGGTCGGCGGGCGACTGGACGCTCGCGGCGATCCGGAATGACGCCGGCAACGGGCCGGACGGTTCCAGGATGCAAACGCCACCCGCCGATGCAACGTCGGTGGTTGCAGCGCCGGCAGTGCTGCCGCCACCGACTCGGTACGCACCGTCCCCCGATTTTCGGTACAGCACATTCGCGCCGTTGTTCACGACGTACAGGTCTTTGTGGCCGTCGTTGTCGATGTCGCCGAAGACGGCATCCATGCCGTGGCCCGGGTCGCCCACGCCGTAGTCGGCGGTCACGTCTTTGAAGCGCCCGTCGCCTTCGTTTCGGTATAGGCGGTTTGCCTTCGCCCCCGTCGCCGCCGAACAGTTTACCGCGTAGCAATCCAAATCACCGTCGCTGTCGAAATCGCCAAGCGCTACCGCGCTGCCGGTTGACATGACATAGCGCTGCGCGGGATCAGCGTCGGCCTTGTCCTCCAAAGCGTGGGCGGGCGGGCCGCCGAGACCGGCATCAGCCGTGATGTCGACGAATTTCACCATCGCATCCGGATCGGGTGCGAGATCGTCTGTCAACCTCGGGACCTCGATGACGTAGGAATAGCGGCTGCGCTCCAGCGCCTCGGCCGTCTTCTCCGACTCGTCGACCGTCTCCTTGACGCGGTCGAAGATTTCCTTATGGCGCTTGACGTTCTCGACATCGCCGAGGCGACGGTACAGCGTCATCAATTGTAGGTGACAACTCGGGTGCGTCGGCGCGATCTCCACGGCCTTCTTGAACGCGGCGACGGCCTTCTCGTAATCGCGCAGCAGCTTGTGGCACACGCCGAGGTTGTAGAACGCACCCATGCACTGCGGATCGCGGACCGTCACGAGTTCCAGGTATTCGGCAGCCTTCTCCGCCTTGCTCAGTCGTTTATGGACAATGCCCGCCACGTAGGACGCGGCCAGCAGGTCGGAATCGAGCCGCAGGGCTTCGTTCAACGACCGGATCGCCTCGTCGTACTGCTCGGCGCGCATCAGCGTCAGACCGAGATTCACGTGATCGACGGCGGAATCCGGGGCGAGGGCGATGCACCGCCGAAACGCCTCGGCGGCGGGCTTGAACTGCGGCGGCGTCTCCGCGTTTTCGTAGTAGGCCTTGCCGAGCAAGCGTTGCGCGTCGAGTTCGGCCGCGACATTCGCGGGCGATCGGGACTTCTTCCCGTTGTCTCCATCCGGTGGCGCTGCTTGGCTGACCGTTTGAATCAACAGAAGAACGGCGGACGTGGCAACGACGCTGACTGTCCCTCGTTTGATCGAGCCCACGAACTTGTTCCTCCTCAGTTTCGACCCTACTACGTTGATTGAACAAACCCGCATTCTGTTCCCCACCATTGACAGGAACGGGCTACCTCTGTGAACGCGCATGTCTGCGGCGTTGCGATTGGCGGCACACCGCGAAGTCCTTCCGTCGCCCCCTTCAGGGGCTATGCCTCCTGTAATCTGCGGACCCAGGGCTCGCTGCGCTTCGCCCTGGGCTTTATTCCGTCGCCGCTCCGCGGCTGGAAACCAGTGAACAGAACGACTCTGCGCTGCCGTAGTAGCCTCCTTTCACCTTCACCCTCATCCTTTCCCTCGCGCTCGTTCGGACTCCCTATTCGGTCGTCCTCACTGGGTCGCGGCTAAACGTCACGATGCAGCGTATTTCGACTTTCGGCTTTCGACTTTCGACTTTCGGCTTTCGGCTTTCGACTTTCGACTTTCGGCTTTCGACTTTCGACTTTCGGCTTTCGACTTTCGGCTTTCGGCTTTCGACTTTCGACTTTTAGCTTTCATCCTTGCGGTGATTCAGTCGACCCAGACGCGTGCAAGATCGGTGTCGACCGGGTCCTCCAATCCGCGTAGGCCCTTGACGTACCTGATCAACTCCGCCCTGTCTTCGGACTTCCTGAACAGCTCAAGACGAAGTTTCATTTCGTCGGCATCCGGATACGCCACCAGTCCTTGCTCCCAAGTCTGTCGGGCCTTCTCGAGGTTCTCCTCGAAGCCCTCCTCGCGGTTCTTCACGTAGGAATCGCCGAGGCCGATGTAGCCCAGCCGGAAATAGTCGCGCTGCTTCTCCGCGGGCAGCTTCGCCTGCAATTGGATCAATTCCGTGAAATCCTTGATGGCCATGGGCGCGTGGTTCAGCTTGCGCGGCCAGTGCAGGTGGTTCATGCCGCGGATGAACTTGGCCGTCCAGCAATCCGGATGGTCCTGCAAGATCGCGTCAAGCACAGCGAGCGACTTGTTGGACAACTGGCCCTGACTGACGATGCCCAGCTTCGGATACGGCATCTTGTCTACATAGGCCAGCGCCTTGTTGAGCCGGGGCATGATCGCCTTGGAGTGTTTCTCCGCCAAGTCCTCGAAGAAACGAATCGAGCGGTCGTAGTAGGCGCTGCCGTACGCGCGGATGAGCGCTCGATAGTCGTTGGAGTACAGCAGGGCTTCGGGTGCGAGGTGGATGGCTTTCTCCAATTCGCTCAGCGCCGCAGCCTTTCGAGACTGCTTATCGAGCAGCATTCCGAATTCGTGGCGGATCTTGGGGTCCTTGGGATTCTTCGCGATCGCCTGCTTGTACGCCAGGTAGTCCTTCTTGAAGCCGCCCATCTCGGTCCAGTCGATCGGAACCTCCTCGGCCGCGTTCTTGGCGGCCTCCGTCCGCTCCTTCTCGCGCTTTCGCTCAAGCGCGAGCGCGGCGATTTCGGCTTCCTTGATGACCTTGCGCTCGTCGAGGATCTTCTTGGGCGTCTTCTCGACGTACTCGATGACTTGGTTGGCCTTGACGTTCTTGAACTGCTCGACGTGGCCCGTCGGCCAGCGAATCTCGATCAGGTCGATGGTCTCGCACTGTCCGACGCCGAAATGGAGCCTATATGGGCACTGGCTGTGGTCGCCGTTCCCACCGTTGACCTCGCGAATCTGTTCCAAGTCCTTGCACACCACCTTGACGCGGGTGCCGACTGCATCCCGGGTGCAATTCGTGCCCGTCAGGTCCACCATCAGCCAGTTGTTCTTATTGCCGATGTCGTTTCGATAGAAAACGCCGTCCTGTCCCTGGTTGGCGATATACACATCGAGGTCGCCGTCGCCATCGAAATCGGCGATGGCAAGCCCCCGGCCGTCGCCGGTATCGGCGAGCCCGAGTTGCTCGGCCACCTCCGTGAAAACTTCGCTGCCGTCGTTGCGCCAGACGCGGGACGGTTCATACCCCGAGAAGGTGGAATCACCCATCTTGGGCCAGTTCTGGGCGTCGATTGGATCGAAGCCGGGTTTTGTCACCGAGATCGCCAGCTTCGCGAAATACTCGTCGTTCGGGTCTCCGGAGATGTAGCCGTTGGCCACCATGATGTCGACGTCACCGTCGTTGTCATAGTCCCAGAAGCGCCCGGCCCAGCACCAGCCGGCGTCGTAAACGTTTGTCTCGAATGACACGTCACTGAACGTCTTGTCGCCCATGTTGCGATAAAGCTGGTTGCCCTCCTTGACGTATTCTTTCGTGTAGATGTTGGTGATGTACAGGTCCAGCCAGCCGTCGTTGTTGTAGTCGCCGAATGCGACGTTCATGCCTTTGTGCGTGTCCCAGCCGATGGCGTCGTCCGTCACGTTGGTAAACGTTCCATCTGCGTTCACGCGGAAGACGCGATCCTGCCCGAAGTCGTTGGCGTTGACGAGATCCTGATCACCGTCGTTGTCGTAGTCGGCGACGCCGCAATCGAGCGTCCAGCCCGTGTCGTCCACGCCCATTTCCTTGCTGACGTCTGTGAACGTGCCGTCGCCGTTGTTGCGATAAAGCACGTTCGCACCGGCGTCACGGGCCGTCTCGAAGTCTTCGTGCATCGTGCGCGAGTCTTCCAGGCTCCATAGGTGGACGCCGCGGAAATAGTTGCCAATGTAAAGATCGAGGTGGGAATCTCCGTTATAGTCGAACCAGATGCCGGCATTGCCGTTGCCCCGGTCGCCGACGCCGGCCTCCTCCGTCACGTCCG
>JAUVGW010000090.1 GCA_030593565.1 Phycisphaerae bacterium
CACAATCGGCGGCGGGGTGCCACTGGCAGCTTGCCTGCCAGTGTCCGTGTAGGGCGCTATCTGTTGAGGCACTGGCGGACAAGCCGCCAGTGGCACCCGTTGGACCCTTCGGAGCAATGCCGCCTAAACTGTCATGGACCCATCACAGGACTCGGTTGGGGGGTGATCTTGACCATCCAATGGCCCGTCCCTACACTCGCAAACATGCTACGCACACCTTTGTACGACACACACAAACGGCTGGGCGCGCGGTTGATCGACTTCGGCGGGTGGGAGATGCCGGTCATGTACCGCGGGGTCCAGGACGAACACGTTCACACCCGAACGGCCGGCAGCATCTTCGATGTTTCGCACATGGGGCGGATTCTCGTCAGTGGCGACGACGCGGAACCGTACCTTCAGTTCATCTGCACGCGGAATATGGAGAAACTGAAGGTCGGGCGATGCGGCTACTGTCATATCTGCAACGAGCAGGGCGGCGTCCTGGACGACGTGATCGTCTCGCGGTACGAGTCGTACTTCCTTGTCGTATGCAACGCGATCAATCGCGAGAAGATCGTTGAACACCTAAAGCGGCATGCCGAGGGCCGAAAGGTCACGCTCGACGACATGACGCGCAAGACCGTCATGCTGGCGGTCCAGGGGCCGGCGACGCTCGGCCTGTTTCGCGAGCGGATGCCGATCCCGCTCGACATCGATTCGATACCGTGGTACGGGTTCATCACCGGCTCGTACATGGGGACGAAATACACAATTGCCCGAACGGGCTACACGGGTGAGGACGGTCTGGAGATTATCCTGCCGGCCGGGATGGGCGTGATGGCGTGGGACTTCCTGACACGGGAGGGCGGGGCTGACAGCGCAACGATCATGCCGGCTGGCTTGGCGGCGAGGGATTCGCTACGGCTCGAGGCGGGGATGCCACTATATGGCCATGAGCTTGGTGAGGGGGTGGACCCGATCTCCGCGGGCTGTAAATGGTGCGTCCACTTGAAGGCCGAGGCGGATTTTCTCGGCAAGGCGGCGCTGTTGAAGATCAACGAGGCAGGCCCAGAACGAAAAATCACAGGGCTCGTTCTGGAAGGCAAGCGGATTGCCCGGCCGGGGGCGAAGGTCCTGGCGGGCAATGCCGAGGTCGGCGACGTGACCAGTGGCACGCTGAGCCCGACGCTTGGCAAGCCGATCGCGATGGCTTATGTGGATGCTGTGCGTCTGGAGGCCGGGGACGGCCTGACGGTGGACGTTCGGGGAACTCGAATCGCCTGCACGGTCGTGCCGTTGCCTTTTTACAAGCGAGACGATTTGAAGTAGGCTTTCGCGTTGAAGCATCGCCGCTCAGCGGCAAGCACGAGCACGCATTGAGGAGAATCAGCGTGGATTATCCAACAGACCGACGGTATCTGGCGTCACACGAGTGGCACAAGCTGGACGGCGACACCTGCACGATCGGCATTTCGAAGTTCGCCGCGGACGAGTTGACGGACATCACCTACGTCGATCTGCCTGCGACGGGCACGGAGATCACGGCGGGACAGCCGTTTGGCGAGATCGAAAGCGTCAAGGCAACGGGCGAATTGACGAGTGGTGTGCCGGGCGTCGTGACTGAGGTCAACGAGGCGTTGGCCGATGCGCCCGAGAACATCAACGAGGACCCGCACGGCGCGGGGTGGATGATCAAGGTGAAGGTCTCCGACCCGTCGTCGGTCGAGGCGTTGTTAACAGCCGAGGCATATCAGGCCCAATTGGGGGGCTAGCAGCCCGCGGCACGAAACTGTGGCACCTGAGTGGTGGCACGGACAAGCGGGCGAGACGGGGCGACTTTGATTTGGACGATGGTGTTCAGTACAAACACCCGTTCGGCGAACCGGGAAACCGAGCTTGTCCGTGAACGCTCCATGCAGCCAACGGCAACGGAACACGGACAAGGATCGCCCCTGATGCCTGTTCGGTCGAATCGCAGCCTCCTCACGGGCGATCCTTGTCCGTGCCACACCTGCCGATGGGGATACAGGCGGGACGCCTGTGCCACATCTTGGTTGCGGCCGAAGGTCGCGTTGTGCCACAGGATTTTCAGGACGCGATCAAAGTAGGTTGCCATGAAGTACACGCAGTTTACGGACGAGAACGTGCGATCCATGCTGAGCACGATCGGCGTGCATTCAATCGACGATTTGTTCCGGGATGTTCCGGGTGATATTCGATTCGACAGGCTGCTCGAATTGCCGGCCGCGATGAGCGAGCCGCAGTTGCGTAAGCACATCAGCGAGCTTGCTGCGAAGAACCACACGACCGAGGAGTTGGTGTGTTTCCTGGGCGGCGGGGCGTATGACCA
Organism: Phycisphaerae bacterium; assembly: GCA_030593565.1. Taxonomy (GTDB): domain Bacteria; phylum Planctomycetota; class Phycisphaerae; order UBA1845; family UTPLA1; genus JAFGQA01. The sequence continues at coordinate 2,333 of JAUVGW010000090.1, forward strand.
TTTCATCCCGTCGGTTGTGGATGCGATGATCTCGCAAGGCAGCTTCTTGACCGCCTATACGCCGTATCAGGCCGAGGCGTCGCAGGGCTCGTTGCAGGCGTTCTACGAATTCCAGACGATGGTCTGTCAGTTGACCGGCATGGACGTCGCCAACGCGTCCATGTACGAACTCGGCAGCGCAGCGGCGGAGGCGGTCCTGGTGGCTCGCGGGATGTCGGCAAAACGCGGCGTCGTCCTGGCTGCAACGGTTCACCAGCACGTCCGAGAGGTCGTGCACACCTATTGCCGAAACCTGCCGTTGGACCTGTGCGAGGTGAAGTCCGGCGCCGGTTCGCTGCAAACGGACCTGGCGGCGTTGAAGAAAGCGATCACGCCAAACACGGCTGCCGTGTTGGTGCAAAGTCCGAACTTCTTCGGGCAGATCGAACCATTGGACGAGGTCTCGGCGTTATGTCGCGAGGCGGGGGCCGTCCTGATCGTGGCGACCGATCCGCTTAGTTGCGGCTTGCTGAAGCGGCCCGGCGACCTGGGGGCCGACATCGTCGTGGCGGAGGGGCAACCGTTGGGCATCCCGCTGCAAATGGGCGGCCCATGGTGCGGGTTGATGGCGGCGAAGAAGGCATTCACGCGCAAGCTGCCCGGACGTATTGTCGGCAAGACGGTGGACAAGGCCGGCCGGCCGGCATATTGCCTGTCATTACAGACGCGCGAACAACACATCCGCGGCGCCAAGGCGACCAGCAACATCTGTACGAATCAAGGGCTGATGGCCCTGCGCGTGGCGATCCACACGGCCGCGATGGGGCGATCGGGCATCGCGAAGGCGGCTCGCATGTGCTTCGACAAGGCGCACTATGCCGCGAAACAGATCGCGGCGCTGCCCGGCTATTCGCTGCCGTACGACGGGCCGTTTTTCAAGGAGTTCGTCGTCAGGTGTGCCAAGCCGGTTGACGGCATTATCGCGGCCTGTCGAGATCAGGGCATTCTGGCGGGCGTGGCCTTGAAAGACTTTTACTCCCCCGAGATGACCGATTGCCTGCTGATCGCCGTGACGGAAAAACGTACGCGCGAGGAGATCGACGCGCTGGTGGACGCGCTGCGGAAAGTGTGATTGCGCAGGAGCTCCGGACCTTGGTCGGGGGGTAGTGCATATGGCGAAGGCATCCAATTATGCACTCGCATACCTTCTGACTTGGACGACCTACGGGACTTGGCTTCGAGGCGACAGGCGCGGCTACGTCGGGAAATCCTTGGCTGGTGGTGGGAGTGTCGTGCCCGCGAGGAACGAGTTCGGCACTCCATACGACGCGGATGATGGTCGGACGTTGCAGTGGGATGCCAACTCGCTGAAATCCGAGCCGGTCCGGCTGTCTGCGGAGCAAGCCTTGTGTGTTGCTGAGGCGCTTGGCGAGGGCGCCGGGCGGTCCGGATACGAGATCGTCCGCGCATCAGTGATGCAGGACCATGTGCATGTTGTTGTTCTTGCCCATCCGGACGGGAAGAACGAGGTGTTTCGGCGGCTCAAGGGCATCTCGGCAGTGCGACTGACGCAGCGGTTTGGTCGGCCGCCGGCTAAAGCCGGGTGCTTGTCTTCGGGGAGGGGAACCGAGAACAAGGGCGGTCGTTGGTGGACACAGGACGGGAGCAAACGCGAGAAGCGAGGCGAGGCGGCGGTTGCCGCCGCGGTCGAGTATGTGGCGGCGCAAGAACACAAACTGGCTGAAATCGTTGATGACTGTGTCGTGCGGACTGGATGATGAGGCTACCCCCCGACCAAGGTCGGGGGCTCTTGAGACGGCGGCTACCCCCCGACCAAGGTCGGGGGCTCTTGTGCGGCGATGCCCTGGTGAGGATGGATGACAATGATACGTGACGGGCGTGTTTGCGGTGAGCCGTTGATCTTCGAGAAAAGCGTGCCGGGCGCGTGCGCCGTGGACCTGGGGCCGAGCGATGTGCCGTCGACCGACCCGACGGAAACGGTCCCGGCGTCCATGCTCGCGGATGACGCACCGCCGTTGCCGGAGCTGGGCGAGTTGGAGGTTGTCCGGCACTACGCGCGGTTGGGCAGTCGTCTGTTTAGCGTAGACGCGAATTTCTATCCGCTCGGTTCGTGTACGATGAAGTACAACCCCCGCGTCAACGAATGGGCCGCCGGCCTGCCGGGATTCACGGCGTTGCACCCGCTCCAGGCCGAGGCCGATGTGCAGGGCGCGTTGGAGATGCTGTACTATCTTCGCGTTTTTCTGGCGGAGATTGCGGGCCTCGCGGAGGTGTCCTTGCAGCCCGCGGCCGGGGCGCACGGCGAGATGGCCAGCCTGATGATCATCAACGCCTATCACGCGGATCACGGGGGCGTACGGCCGAACGTGATGACGACGGACAGTGCCCACGGCACGAATCCCGCGAGCTGCACAATCTGCGGCCGCAATGCCGTGCAGGTCAAAAGCCGGCCGGATGGGCTGGTGGACCTCGATGACTTGCGCGTGAAGGTGGACGATCAAACGACGGCCCTGATGATCACCAACCCGAACACGATCGGCAAATTTGACCCGCAGATCACGGAAATGGCGGACATTCTGCACAAGCGCGGCGCGATGCTGTACCTCGACGGCGCAAACATGAACGCCATCCTCGGCATCACGCGCCCCGGCGACTTCGGCGTGGACGTCATGCACTACAACACGCACAAGACGTTTAGTACACCGCATGGTTGCGGCGGGCCCGGCGCCGGGCCGATTGCCGTCACGAAGGCGTTGGCGCCCTATCTGCCAAGGCCGCAAGTCGAGAAACGCGGTGACGGAACATACTTCCAGAACCACGACATGCCAAAATCGATCGGCAAGGTGCGGACATTCTCCGGCCAGATCGGCATCTTGGTCCGCTGCTACGCCTACCTCCGCGCCCTGGGACCGGATGGGCTCCGAGACGTCAGCGAGAAGGCCGTCCTGGCGGCGAACTACATCGCCGCCTGTCTGAAGGACGAACCGGGCTACGAGTTGCCGTTTTCCGGGCCGTACAGCCACGAGTTCATCCTGAAGCCGAGGTTGGCGTCCGGGCTGCGTGTGCTGGACTATGCCAAGCGGCTGATCGACTTCGGCATCCACCCGCCGACGATGGAATGGCCGATCCACGGGGCGTTGATGGTCGAGCCGACCGAGACGGAATCGAAGGCGACGCTGGACGAGTTTTCGGATGCCATGAAGCGGATCGCCGCCGAAGCCGCCGAGACGCCTGACAAGCTCAAGGATGCTCCCGAGTATGCCTGGATCGACCGCGCGGACGAGGTTGCGGCCAGCCGAAAGCCGAACCTGTGCTGGCAGGCGGAAAACGCCGTCGACTCCAATGGTCGGTAGGGTGGCTCGCACAGTCTGTATCACAAGCCTGCATTATCTTGTTTTTCTGGCGCGCATTTTATGCTGCCAGGCGCGAAGGAAGCTGTGGCACCGGCGTCTCGCCTGTGGCCCCACCGGCATTGGCGCTGGCGCCACGGTTTTCTTCGCACATGGCAGCTTAACAGTACAGCGCAAAGTAGGCGGTGATTACACCCAAGAGCCCCCGAGCTTGCTCGGGGGGTACGCTCCCACACGCCACAAGGCAACCCCCCGACCAAGGTCGGGGGCTCTTGAGACGCTGCTGGCACGACCTTGCGCTGTACTGTTAAGACACAGACCGGAAAAACAAGATTATACAGGCTTGCTGTACAGAGAGCCGGCGTGTCCTCACGCCGGACCGGGCCGAGGACGGCCCGGCTCGCTTTGGTTGCAGCCGAAGACCGCGCCAGGTGCTCTGTGGTGAATCCCCCACCCTTATTGCAGTGAAATCGGGTCGACGTCGACGATCAGGTTTTTGACGTTGGTCTTCAACGTACCATCGGCCTTGAAGAAATCGATCGCGGCCAGCAGGGACGTGGCGGATTGGAAGACCAACAGGATGTCGTAGCGGTACATGTCCTTGATGCGGACGATCGCGGCGGGATTCGGGCCGCGCAGATCGGCCTGGATGTTCCTTTTTTGCAGGGCTTCATGGATGGTCCGGGCCAGGTCGTCGGCGGCCCTTTGGAGCCGGCTCATTCGCGGATCCCCGAGCACGATGCGGAGCATCCGCGTCCACGGCGGCAGGTGTGTGCGGCGGCGGTTCTCCAGTTCGGCACTGGCGAAGCCTTCATAGTCGCCGTCGACGGCATGACGGATCGGGGCCGTGTCCGCGGCGAAAGTCTGCACAACGACATGTCCGCCGACCTCGCCTCGGCCGCTACGGCCGGCGACCTGCAAGACGAGCTGGAATGTGCGTTCCTCCGATCGAAAATCGTCGAGCGCCAAGGCGGTATCCGCGCTGACCACGCCGACGAATGACACGAACGGAAAGTCCAGGCCCTTGGCGATCATCTGCGTGCCGACGAGGACGTCGCATTCCTTTCGTTCGAACGCACCGAGGACATCCGCATAATCGGCGGCGCGCTGCATGACGTCGGAATCAATCCGGCGAATGCGGGCGGCGGGAAACTTGTCGCGGACCTCGGCTTCGACGCGCTGTGTCCCGACGCCGAAACGCACCAGGTTGCCGCCGCAGCCCGCCATCTGACAGCGATTCGGCACCGCCAGCCGGGCCTGACAATAATGGCAGTGTGCCAATTCAGTCGTGGCGTGGAAGACCATGTGGACCGAACAGTGCGGGCAGGTGACAACGGTCTGACACCGCGGGCAATGCAGGAAGTTGGCAAACCCCCGACGATTCAGCAGCAGCACGGCCTGTTCGCCGCGGTCGAGCGTCCGTTTGAGGTGCCATTCCATCGCGCGCGACAGCAGATGCACGCCGCGGCGGGCCTTGTGTTCCATGCGCATGTCGACCAGGTGCATCGTCGGCATGGGAAGGTCGTTGACGCGCCGCGGCAGGCGTAACAGGTGGTAGTGCTTGCGTCGCTGAACATTGAGCCACGTCTCCAACGACGGCGTGGCCGATCCGAGGACGATCGGGATGCCTTCGACGTGCGCGCGTTTGACGGCCACATCGCGTGTGTGGAACCGTGGAGACGCGAGATTCTTGTAGCTCGATTCGGCCTCCTCGTCGACGATGATGACGCCGAGGTTCGGACAAGGGGCAAAGACCGCGCTGCGCGTGCCGATGACCACGGGGGTTTCGCCGGATGCTACGGCGGCCCACGTTCGGGATCGCTCCACGCCTGTCAGTCCGCTGTGGATCGTCGCCACGCGGTCGAACCGCGCCTGCAAGCGGCGGACCGTCTGCGTGGTCAGCGCGATTTCGGGCACGAGCAGCATGGCTTGCCGCCCGGCGGCGATGGCCTGGCGCATGACGGCCACGTAACACTCCGTCTTGCCGCTGCCGGTAACGCCGTGAAGCACCTGGACGGAAAACTCATCGGCTGTGAAGGCAGCCGAGATGTGCTCGATGACCGTTCGTTGATCGGCGTTGATTTCGAAGTCAGGTTCCCGGCGGTCGACCGGATTCGGCGTGGGCGGGACGGGCTCGCGGCGCGTCTCGATCGCAAGGAGCCCCCTGTCTTGCAGTTTGCGAATGACACCCGGGCCGCAGCCCGCCGCCCTGCGGCATTCGGCCAAGGGCATCGTGCCGCCTGCCGCGCGGAGCGCGTCCAGGGCGGCCGTCTGCTTGGGTGTGAGCTTCTCGTCGGCTTTCTCCTGCACTGGTCGCTCGGCAGCGTCAGATAGTTGGTCATCGGGGACGGGTGGGAGCGTGATGTACTTGATCGCCTTCCAGCCGGCTCGCCGCTTTGCAGCCGACGGGACCATCAGGTCCAAGGTGCGGCCGAGCGGGGCGGCGTAGTAGCGAGCGATCCACAGGCCGAGCTCGAGCAGCTTGTCATTCAGCAACGGCGCTTCGTCGACCGCGGCGAGAACCGGCTTGAGCGTCGATTCCCACGGCCCCTCGCTGACGGACAGGCAGAATGCCGTCGTCTCGCGGTCGTTACGGCCGAACGGGACGGTGACGCGCACGCCGGGAACGATCGCATCGCCAAGGTCGTCCGGGATCATGTAGCTGTACTGCTTGTCGATGGGGCGAAGCAAGGCGACGGTAGCGATGCGGGCCGTGCGTAGCTCCGGCTTGTCGATCAGGGATGGGGTAGCACGATCTGCCTTGGACCTCGCCATGGCGTCAAGTATACGGCGTCGCACGCGGTTGGCGAATGCCAGCCCGCCCGCCCGTTATTACGGCTGGGTGGCCCTGGGTGGTTGCCAACCCAAAATCGTAGGATGGGCAATCCTGCCCATCTGTTGATTCGTTTCTCTACGCCTCGTATTCTCGATCCATCATGGGTGAGTATAGACGAGGCTACGCCCCCGGCGGGATGATCTTCCTGACGCTCGTAACGAACTTCCGCCGTCCGATCCTGACCAGTGATCTTGCACGGCCGCTCCTGCGATCGGCCCTGATTCGAACACGTCACGACCATTCTTTCCACATAGAGGCAATTGTCTTATTGCCCGATCACCTGCACATGATCTGGGCTTTGCCTGATGGTGACGCGGACTACTCGATACGCGCGAGACTGATCAAGGGCCGGTTCACGCATGACTATCTCGCTGCCGGTGGCCAGGAAGGCGGGCGAAGCCGGCCCCGCATGGCAAAGCGTGAAAGGGGCGTCTGACAAAGGCGCTATTGGGAGCACGTCATTCGAGACGAAGCAGACTTCGAGCGGGTATGTGATTACATCCATTTCAATCCGGTGAAACATGGCCACGCATCATGCCCTCATGCGTGGGCATATTCGAGCTTTGGTCGCTTCGTGCGTGAGGGCTTCTATGAGGCAAACTGGAACTGCGTATGCAATGGCCTCAAGCGTGCGGCGATTCGCTTCGACGACGTCACGAAGATTGCGGGTGAGTAGGTTCAGCAGATGGGCAGGATTGCCCATCCTACGTGAGGAATAGGGGGTGCTGGATGTGTGTCATCCCGCCTGCTCGCCAGGCGTGATCAGCTCGAGTTCCACCAGGGCGCTGTACGCGGCCTTCTGTTCGGCTTCCTTCTTGCTCGGTCCCCAGGCACTGCCGAATTGCTGGTTTCTGATGCAGACGGCCACCTCGAAACACTTGCTGTGGTCCGGGCCCTTCTCATCGAGGAATTCATAGACGGGCGTCGAGTTGAGTTCCTTCTGTGCGTATTGCTGGAGTTGCGACTTGAAGTTCTGTTGGTGTTCACTGGCGACGGCCGCCTCGATGTGCGGCACCATTTGCTTCAAGACAAATGTCTTCGCCGCATCCATGCCCCCGTCGATTGCCAGCGCAGCGACGATCGACTCCAACACGCCCGCGCCCAATGACGATGGCAGCTTCGCTCGCGACGAGATGCCGTTGCCCAGAAACAGGCAGTCCGTCAGTCCAATGGCGTCCGAGACCTCCGAACACGTCCGCCGCGAGACGACCGACGACTTGATCTTCGTCAACTCGCCTTCGAGGTAGTTGGGGTATTGCTCGTAGAGAAACTGGCAGATGATCACACCGAGAATCGAGTCGCCCAGAAACTCCAGACGCTCGTTGCTCTCGAGTCGATTGGGTGCGATGGAAGCATGTGTGAGCGCCGCCGTGAGGAGAGATCGATCCTGGAACCGATAACCAAGGGCCTCCTGGCAGCGTTCGAGCGCGTCGTCGCTCATGTGGCCGGACCCGTCAACGATTTTGCCGCAGGCCCGAGGCGAAAGCCGCGCGACGACAGGTGCGTGGGCGGGTTTCGGCACGAGCCTCGCCGATACCGGCAACCGCTCCTGCGGTTCAAGTAAACACCGGTCGGCTTGTTCTACTATACTATCGGTCCCGGCTGACGTCAAGTTCACTTACCTCTGGGAGCCTCCATGAGTGACGTTCACGACTCCGCATTCGATCAGCTTCCGTTTCTGACGGCCGACATCCCGCCCATCGCCGCCGCCATCAAGCGTCGCTATGAGGATTTCATGGTCGAGGAAATTCCCGCTTATCAGCCCTGTGGGGAAGGCGACCACTGTTTCTTCACCATTAAGAAGAGCGGCCTGGCGACCATGCGGGCGATCAGCGACATCGCCGAACGACTCGGCAGGCCCACGCGCGATTTCGGTCTGGCCGGTCTCAAGGACGCGCGCGCCGTTACGACGCAGATGCTGAGCCTCGAACACATCGACCCCAAACGCATCGAGCAGCTCGAGATCCCGCGCATTCGAGTTGTCTCGGTCTCGCGCCACGGGAACAAGCTCCGCGTCGGCCACCTTCACGGCAACCGGTTTCGCATCAAGATGCGCGAGATTGACATTGGGCGACTATCGGAATTCCGCGCGGCCTGCGACATCCTCGCCAGTCGAGGTGTGCCGAACTACTTCGGTCAGCAGCGTTTTGGCAACCGCGGCGATTCCTGGCTGATCGGACGCGCGGTCCTGGGCGGTGATCTGGCGACGGCGATGGACCTGATGCTGGGCCGGCCGGGACCGCTGGATACCGGCGAGATGCTCGAGGCTCGGCGTCTGTACGAGGCAGGCGACTACGCCGGGGCCGCCAAGGCTTGGCCGTGGGGCTCGCGGGACAACGCCCGCGCCTGCCGCGCGATGGCGAAGTCCAAGGGCAGTCACCGCCGCGCCTATTTTTCCGTCGACAACCGACTGAAGAAGCTGTTTGTCAACGCGTATCAAAGCTATCTGTTCAACCGCGTGTTGGCCGAGCGTATCAACGAGATCGACCAGGTGCGCGTCGGCGACCTGGCGTACAAGCACGACAGCGGCGGCGTCTTCCGGGTGGAGGACGAACTTGCCGAAGCGCCGCGTGCCACCGCGTTCGAGATTTCGCCGACGGGCCCGATCTTCGGCCGCAAGATGACGTGCGCCGAAGGCGAGACCGGCCGCATCGAACAATCCATCATCGAGGCCGAGCATGTTGACATCGACGCCTTCTCCGCGATGAAAGGCATGAAGCTCCACGGCGCGCGGCGACCGTTGCGCTTCCGCCCGGAGATGTTGAAGGTTGATTCCGGCAGCGACCAGCACGGCGACTACATCGAATTGTCGTTCACGCTGTCCCCCGGCTGCTACGCGACGATGATCCTGCGCGAGACGTGCAAGCAACTTCTCGAGGAAGGCTTGGCGGAGGACGATGGGCGCAATGCGTGAGCTGACCTTGGACGAGGCTTCACAGGACCACCTGCGCCCAAGTGCGCGCAGCCGGCGTTGATCGGGTGGTGTCTGCGTTCTTGCATGTGGGGTCGATCGGCCTGTATGATTGGAAGGTCGTGCAACGCCGTTTCCCATTGTTCGGGAGTTGACATGATCGAGGAAGGAGCACAGCCGTCCGCGGAAGGCTCCGACAGCGGCGAGTCGGCCCGGCCGGTTCGGGATCCGGGGCCTCCGGACTTACAATGCTCCTCTCGTGCCACTTCGGCCCAAACAAATTCGACATGGACGCCCGACGAGCGATATCGTCTGCTGTTCTCGCAGAATCTTGCCGGTGTTTACTGCACCACGCTCGACGGACGAATCTTGGACTGCAACGAGTCCATGGCTGCGATGCTGGGATACGAGTCGCGGCAGGAACTCCTGTCTCACCCCGCCGAGGACATCTACTTTGAAGTCGCCGATCGTGAGTCGTTCATCGCTCGGTTACGAAAAACCGGCGGATTGACCAATTCCGAGCTGCGGATGCGCTGCAAGGATGGCACGCCTATTTACATCTTGGAGAATGTGAGCCTCGTTGAGGGCGAAGAAGGTGCCCCGACAATCATTCAGGGCACGATGGTGGACATCACCGAGCGCAAGCGAGCAGAGGAGGCTCTGCGGGAAAGCGAGCAGCAGTATCGGCATCTAGTTGAAAGCCTGCGCCGCTTGGCTCAACATCAACAGACCGTCCGCGACGAGGAACGAGCTCGCATCGCCCGCGAACTCCACGACGAATTGGGACAAGTCCTGACGGCCCTGAATATGGACCTGCACTGGCTCCAAGGCCGATCCTGGCACGAATCCGAGACCACACAAGCGAGAATTACATCCATGTGTGACCTGATGAGCACGACGCTTCAGGCGGTACACAGGATCTGTGCGGACTTGAGGCCGGCCGTATTGGATGACTACGGCCTGACGGCCGCGATTGAATGGCTGGCCCACGATTTTGAGTTGCGAACGAGCATTAACTGCCAGGTGTCATTGCCAGCCGCGACACTCAACCTGCCCAACAAGCAGGCCACTGCAGTGTTCCGCATCTTTCAGGAGAGCCTTACCAACATCGCCCGGCACGGACAGGCAAGCGAAGCCAAGGTATCCTTGGGTATCGAGGCGGGGACCACCCTGGTACTGACGGTCCGAGACAACGGAGTAGGGATCACGGAGAAGGACGCGTCCGACCCGAACTCGTTGGGGTTGGCGGGGATGCGTGAACGAGCCTTGCGCTGGGGCGGGCACATGGAGATTCTCGGCATTCCCGGAGAGGGGACCACGGTGACCCTGCACATGCCGACGGACCACCCGAGTTTGGAGCGCGAATGATGATCAGGGTATTGATAGCGGATGATCACGCCGTGGTCCGCGAGGGGGTCAAGAGAATCATCGAGAGTGCGGACGACATGGTCCTCGTCGGAGAGGCTGCCGATGGACAGGAGCTTATCTCTCAGGTGGCGAGCATCCCCCCAAGCGTAGTGGTGATGGATCTTTCCATGCCCGGCAGGCCGGGCCTGGAGATCCTCCAGGAGATCCGCACGGCCTATCCGCAGCTCCCCGTGCTGGTCTTGAGCATCCACCCGGAAGATCAATACGCGGTGCGGACGCTGGCCGCTGGAGCATCTGGTTACCTCAACAAGGGGAGCGCTCCGGGCGAATTGATAGAGGCGATCAGGACTGTCGTGAGAGGCCGAAGGTACATCAGCCCTGCCGTCGCCGAGAGCCTGGCCGCCCACGTCGACAAAGTCTCCGCCAAATCGTCCCACGAGAAGCTGTCGAACCGGGAGTACGAGGTGATGTGCCTGATCGCCCGGGGCCGGAGCGTGAGTGATATCGCCGAGGAAATGTCACTCAGCGTCAAGACGATCAGCACCTACCGCAGCCGCCTTCTGGAGAAGCTCGACTTGCGTCACAACGGCGAGATCACCCGGTATGCAATCGAGCACGGCCTGGTTCAGTGAGGGAATCACCGAGTTGGGCGGGAACCGGACCGAGCCGGCCAGGTGGGAATCTTGACGATGGTCGAACATGAGGCGTGTAAGTGTTAGTCCTACAAACGCAGGAATTTGTCTGGCACGCGGCTACCCAAAAGTCCTACATGATATACGGCATCGCGCTGATATCATCAGTTGGCATTCCGTGCGAGAATAACTCGTGTTGGGTGGATCCAGATGTCCGCATCCCAATATGAATTAGTGGGGAAGGAGCGGGGAATGAATGGTAGAGGAGAGACAATGATGGCGAGCGGGGAAAGTAGTCTACACGTTACGTCGGTTCGGAAGTATTTTCAGATTGCCGTGGTTGGCTTTGCGGCCTTGGCAGTTGCCACCGCCGCGTATGGCCACGATGGATCTTGGGAGGGTGACATCGGCGGCACGGGGCCGGGTTTCATCGTGGAAGTGGACCATGAGGACGCCACCCCGTGGAAGGGTTGGATGACCGTCGACGTCACCAACACCGGCGACGAGCCGTGGGGCGATTTCCACTTTGGGATATTCGACCCGACCGGTGGCGGACAGGACATCTCGAACGTGCATTTCCTGGACGCCAGCTTGGGCGGCAATGATCCGACCAGCTCGCAGGACCCATTTACGTGGGTGATTGACAATGAGGTCGTCGGGGCGACGATCGACCTCTTCTTCTACAGCGACCCGGTCTTACCTGGAGACCCCGCGACCTTCACGGTGTGGACAGACAACCCCGATCACTTGTTGTCCTTTGGCGTGTGCTTCTACCCTACGCCGGTCCCTGAGCCCGCGAGTCTGGCCCTCTTGTCACTTGGATTGGCCGGGATATTGCTACGACGTCGTCGCTGACGTGTGCTCTTATCATCTCTCGGCGACAAAGACGCCGATCAGTTGCGTTCAATGACATTAGGAGGCCGCCCGTTGGGGCGGCCTTTTTCCTGGCCGAAATAGCGGCCGCGCGAACGTTAGAGGTTTGGATAAAAGGCCCCGGCAGACGACCAAGTTCGGGTCGGTTCATCTTTCCGAGGCACGAATAGGGTGGACAGAACCACGAAGGGAGCGGTGCAATCATGCAGCAGAAGTACCAGTCAACTCGGAGCAATTTTCGTGCGCTCGTCGTGATCGTGGCGACAATCTTTGTTAGCTCAAGCGTCGCTTTAGCGAAGAACAACATACGAAGTGCTTTCTTCGAGGTGTACCCCAGCGCGGAATCGAGCGTGATCGGGACAATCCCGCCGATTACGGGCCAGGCGCACTGCGGCGTCTGTCACTACGAGTTCACCGGTGGTGGGCCGCGGAACCTGTACGGGCAGCGACTGGAAACGGCGCTCGAGGGATTCCCAAGCAATCCGAACGGGCGACGTCAGGCCGTTGAGTCCATCGAGACGGAAGATCCCGACGGTGACGGGTTCAGCACGTTGATCGAGGTCACGGATGTCACGACCTTCAGCAACACGCCCACTTTCCCGGGCCTAACGCCGGCGACTGTCGGCGGCGTGACCAGCGTGGACATCGCCGAGATCCAGAACCATCTCGTTCCCAGCACGGGGGCGGACACCACGCCGCCAAATGTGGTAGTGCTCGTTCCAAACGGCGGCGAGACGGCGGTAGGCAACTCGTCGATAACGGTCCAGTGGTTCGCAAGCGACGACAGCGGGATCGCCGCAATCGATCTCTACGCGTCGTTTGACAACGGCGTCACGTATCGCACCGTCGAGGAGAGCATTGCGAACACCGGCTCATTCGAGTGGTACGTTGACAACCGACCGACGACACAGGCGATCTTCAAGGTCGTGGCGATCGACAACGCGTTCAACGAAGGCGAGGACTTCAGCGACGACGTCTTCACGGTTGAGTCGCCGCCCGGCGGTCTCGTGCCGACAACGCTACGTGACTTTGACATGCCTGGAAGTCAACCGTTCGAGGCGGGCATATTGAACCCGCCGGAAGCCTGCGTCGTCTGCCACGGCGGTTATGACGAGGCCGTCGAGCCGTACTTCAACTGGCAGGGAAGCATGATGGCGCAGGCGTCACTCGATCCGATCTTCTTGGCCAACATGGTGATCGCGAATCAGGACGCTCCGGATTCTGCCGACATCTGTCTGCGCTGCCACTTCCCGCGTGGCTGGCTCCAGGGACGCTCCGTGCCGACCGACGGCAGCCAGATGCTGAGCACGGACAAGTCGGGCGTGTCGTGCGACTTCTGCCACCGGTTCGTCGATCCGATCTACGACCCCGGCGCAAATCCCGCCGAGGACCAAGCCATCCTGGCGGCGCTCAGTTACCCGGGAACAGAGTTCGGCAACGGCATGGCGGTGGTCGACCCGACCGGCGCCCGGCGCGGGCCCTTTATCGGTGCGGACACTGGGCATCCGGTTCTCGTGTCGCCGTTCCACCGCGAAGCCGCGCTGTGTGGGACGTGTCACGACGTGAGCAACCCCGCATTCGAAAAGGACGGCAACGGCAACTACGTGCCGAACGCCTTCGATGCGCCGGCGACGGATTTCTCCGCTCACACCATCGCGCCCGTCGAGCGCACCTACAGCGAGTGGTTCTACAGCGAGTACAACACGCCCGAGGGCGTCTACGCGCCCGAGTTCGGCGGCAACAAGGATTACGTTTCAACGTGCCAGGATTGCCACATGCGCGACGTGACCGGCCAGGGCGCCAGCTTCGGCGATCCGCCGGTGCGTGATGACCTGCCGTTGCACGATCTGGCTGGAGGCAGCACGTGGCTCATGGGTCTGATGTCCACGCTGTTTCCAGGGCAGGTGAACGAGGCGGCGATGCAGGCGGCGATCATTCGCGGCCGCTACCTGCTCCAGAACGCGGCCGAACTGGCGGCCGTTCAGGAGGACGAGCAGATCAAGGTGACGGTCACCAACAACACCGGACACAAGCTCCCGACCGGATATCCGGAAGGCCGCCGGGTCTGGATCAACGTCAAGTACTATGACGCTTCGATGACTTTGATCTCCGAATCCGGCGCATACGATCCGGCCACGGGCATCCTGTCGCACGACGCCGAGGCGAAGATCTACGATATCGAACCGGGGCTTGATGAAGTCACCGCGCCGCTGGTGGGTGTAGATCCCGGCCCGTCACTCCACTTCGTACTGAACAACAAGGTATTCAAGGACAATCGCATCCCGCCCCGCGGCTTCACCAACGCGGCGTATGCCGATTTCGGCGGCGCTCATGTCGATTACTCGTATGCCGACGGCCAGTACTGGGACGACACGCTCTACGCCATCCCGGCAGGCGCCACATCGGCCGAGGTGACGTTGTACTATCAAAGCACGAGCAAGGAATTCATGGAGTTCCTGCGCGACGAGAACACGACCGACTCGCAAGGGCAGGATATGTACGATCTCTGGAACGACAACGGCAAGTGCCCGCCGGAAGTCATGGCGACGGTGACGATCCCGGTTACATCCGCGGAGTTGCTCGGCGACATTGACGAGGACGGTGATCGTGACATGGTCGATGTGCAACTCTTTGTTGCCGTTTTGGTCGGCATTGAGCAGAGCGAGCCGTATGTCTCGAATAGCGACATAGACGGGAGCGGACTGCCGCCGGATGGCAACGACATCCAGCTGTTTGTTGATCTGTTTGTCGGTTCATAGGACTCGGGCAGGCAGGCCGCCGCATGCCGGAAAGAAAACGTAGCCCCGTCACATCATGTGCCGGGGCTACGAAGTAATCGCAGCTAGTCTATGTGCTGGCGTTGAGAATCG
>JAUVGW010000145.1 GCA_030593565.1 Phycisphaerae bacterium
GTCGAATGCTACGTTGTGCCGGAAACCGTTGGTGTTCTACGGCCGACACGGGGGTCGGGCGCTACGGATATTCAACGATCACATGCATGGGCCTCGGCCATGATCGGGGCCGCTTCGGCATCGCTCATCCAGACGATGTACGTGCGATCGCGATCGCGGAACAGGACGTGCCGGCCACGCTTCAAAACACCTGGATGCGATTGTTCGCACACCGCCAACGGAAGCGATTCGTGCTCGCCGGGGGTCCGCAGCCAGTTTGGAACAATCAAGGCGTAATGCGATGGCGGGAAGTTGGCCGAGCCCCGGGCGAATTGCTTCCAATGTAATTCCATGACTTCGGCAGGCGCCTGTGATAGGGAGCTTTCCTCCGCTTGCCTGGCATACATCTCGAAGGCCTGGCGGCACTCGCGGCGGCGAATCGTCGTTCGCTGCCATGCCAACATCGAAACGAGCACTACGATGCCCAGCAACAACCAAGCCGCCCTGCGCCAGAACGTCAGCCTCCGACGCAGGCCGCGGGCCTCGGCTCGGAAATCCTCGGCGCGATCGTCCGATGGCGTGCTATGGTCATGTTGCGCGTCGTACATCGTCAATGCCACCCGTGGCCGATGCCGTCCATCATGTTGACGTCGTTGCCGACAGTCGCCTGTGACGCGGCATGTCGCCACCATTGTCATAGTTTATCACCGATGGCGTCGGAAACAAGCCAACTGCAATCGCAAGGCCTGGGGATCCAGGGCAATCGCGTGAAGGGCGGATGTTGCGGCCGACCCCCGTGTCGGCCGTAGAACACCAAGGGTTTCCGACGGCCGACAGGGGGGTCGGCCGCTACACGAACGCGCAAACCGCTGCAAAGCCCACCGCCCGGCTCCGGTCCAAAACGCGGCTGCGCCCCGTTCATCTGCCCGCACTGCCAAATGCATGAACACGCCCACTGAGAACGTGTTTGAGAAGTTGCTGACCGGATCAGAGCCGCGACCGTGAGGGAGCGGTTTTCGCCCATATCAAAGGGCCCTCTCGATGAGCGCTGACCACGCAGTCTGAGCCGGGGCGTGCCGCCCCGGACCGGCTCGGCACGAGCCGGCTCTGATTTGCGCATTCTCGCGGCACCGAAGCGTCCCGCCGGATTTATCATGGACCCCGCAACAACAACCGCCGCTTCGCGCGGTTGTTCGCCGCCGCCGCCAGCGGTAAGCTGACTGCCTGCCCCAGGCTCGCCGTTATCATCCGCGCGGATAACGAATATGCCAGATACCACCGACACAACCCGCACCATCACACGCAACGGCGCACGCGCCCAGCCCCCGTCCGCTTCCATCTTCCGAAACCGAAACTTCATCCTGCTTTGGTGCGCATACACGACGAGCGCCCTGGGCGACCACCTCTCCGAAATGGCCCTGCTCGACATGCAGGAGGCGACCCTCCGAAATGACTCGACCCGCATTTCCGCCATCATCATGTTCAGCTTCATGCTGCCGTTCTTCCTGTTCGGTCCCGCCATGGGATGGCTGGCGGATCGGCTGCCCCGCAAATGGATCATGATCTCGGCGGATGCGATTCGGGCGGTATTGATGATCTCGCTCGCCGCCATCCTGGGATTGCTGGCAAACCGGTTCGCCGATACCGGTTGGGAGGTGGGACCCTCCTCCGACGGCCGGTCGCTCATCTTCAGCCCCTGGCTCTATGCCATGCCGCTGATGCTGACGGGTGTCTTCGCCGCTTTGTTCTCACCCGCGCGTGCCGCCATGTTGCCGACGTTGATCCGCACCGACCAGATCGTTCGCGGCAATGGCCTGATGAACGCCATGGGACCGATCGCCACCATCGCCTCATTCCTGCTGGGCGGCTTCCTGGTAGGCCATTTCGGCACGCTTGCCGAGATCGGCCGCCACTTCGTCGTCCGCGAGGGCGTCCTGTACGCCTTCAGAATCGACGCCATCACGTTTCTCGCCAGCGCCGGCCTCCTCCTGCTCATTCGACCGCCGGTGCGGAAACCGATGCGCACATCACAGCACCGATGTGAACAACGACCAACCATCAACGATCAACCCAAGCAAGACAGCCTGATCGACGGGCTCAAGTACTGCCGATCCCACCGCCGTGTCATCGAACTGATTGTCTTCACCGTCCTGTTCTGGTCGGCGGCGGGTGTCGTGCGGAGCATCATCCCCGCCCTTGTCGGGCACGTCTTCGGCGGCGGAACCGAGCACATCGGCTACTACACCGCCGCCCTCGGCATCGGAATGCTGTGCGGCGCGATGCTGCTCGCATTCTTCGGCGATGCGCTGCGAAGCGAGATCGCCGTCTCGTGGTCGCTCGTGGGCGCCGGCCTGGCGGCGTCCTGGCTGGCCGCCGTCTATCAGTTCAAGATCGGCATGTTCGCCGGATACAGCGGCCTGTTCTTCACGGGAATGTTCGGCTCCGGCATACTCGTCAGCGCGAATGCCCTGCTCCAGAAAGTCGTGCCCGATTTCTTCCGTGGGCGAGTCTTCGGCGTGAAAGACGTCGCCAGCATCGCCGGCCTGCTCGTGGCAACCGGCATCCTGGCTATCCCCCGTTGGCAGAATATCGACCAAAATGTCCCGCTGTTGCTTCTCGCAGTCGGCGCCACCCTGTTCATCGGCGGCATCGTGACGAAGTGGGTCCGACTCAGCCGCGGCTCGTTCTCCCCGGCAATCACATTCTGGCGAAACGTCGCCGAGTTCCACGCCCGGCTGATGGCCCGCGTCCGCCGCGACGGCCCCTGCACCGTGCCGAGAACCGGTCCCGTCATCCTTGCCGCCAACCATTCCTCGACGATCGACCCGTTTCTGCTAACCGCCACCTCGCCAAACCGATATCCCAGCTTCATGATCGCCCGCGAGTACGCCGCCATCCCCGTCTTCCGACGGCTCGTCAACCTGATCGACTGCATCCCCGTCAACCGTAGCGGCATCGACACCGCCTCGGTCAAGGCATCCCTCCGCCACCTCGCCACAGGCCGCGTCCTCGGCGTTTTTCCGCAAGGCGGCGTCCAGCCGCCCGATCAGCCTCCCAAGATCCAGGACGGCATCGGAATGCTCGCCCTCCGTAGCGGCGCGGCGGTCATCCCCGTCCACATCTCCGGACTGCGCTTCACGGATGCCATCGTCACGCCGTTCCTGCGACGCCACCGCGCCGTCGTCCGCTACGGCCCGCCGGTCGATCTGTCACAATGGAAAGGTCGTGAAAAAGACCGCACCGCCTATCGCGAATGCGCCGAGCACATCATGGACAGGATCAACGCCCTCAAGCCACAGTAGCCGTTTGGCCTCAAACCTTGCTTCCGATCACCCGTCAGCTAGGATACCCATCGCTGATTGCTGAGAACGTGTTTAAGAAGCCGTTGACCGCGCGGCCTGAGCCGGACCGTGTCGCCAAGTGAGCCGGACCGTCCTCGGCCCGGACCGGCTCGGCACGAGCCGGCTCTGATTTGCGCATTCTCAAACACGCGCTTACCGTTCGGACGGCCGTTGGATCACGAGGTCCCCATGAAGCTCATCATCCAAATCCCGTGCCTCAACGAGGAAGACACACTCCCCGCCACCCTCGCCGACATCCCGCGACGGATCGACGGTATCGATGTGGTCGAAATCCTCATCATCAACGACGGCTGCACCGATCGCACGGTCGAGGTCGCCCGCGAGCACGGAGTCGACCACATCCTCAGCTTCCCCGGCAACCGGGGCCTGGGCCACGCTTTTGCCGCCGGCATAGATTTCTGCCTGCAACACGGCGCCGACATCATCGTCAACACCGACGGCGACAACCAATACCACAGCGGCGACATCCCCAAGCTCGTCAAGCCCATCGTCGAGGGCCGAGCCCACCTCGTCATCGGCGACCGCGAACCGGACAAGATCGCCCACTTCTCGTTCTTGAAGAAGAAAATGCAGTCGCTCGGCAGCCATGTCGTCAGCCGCCTCGCCGATATGAAGGTCCCCGACGTTCCCAGCGGCTTCAAGGCCTACTCGCGCGAAGCCGCGATGCGCATCACCTGCTCGACCGATTTCGACCACACGGTGGACCACGTCATCCAGGCGGGCCGAAAGCGCATCATCACGGTCAGCGTGCCCATCCGCACGAACGAGAAGCTCCGCGAATCACGCCTGTTTTCCAACATCGGCGTCTTTATCACGCACTCCGTCAGCATCATGGTCCGCGTCTATTCCTCCTACCGGGCCATGAAGATGTTTTCCATGGCGGGCCTCATCGCCTTTGGCCTCGGCTTCATCATCGGCCTGCGGTTCCTATGGCTATGGGCCGCGCACGGCGCCCTGCCCGACCAACACACTCAGTCGCTCATCCTCGCGGCGATCCTCCTGCTCGCAGGCTTCCAGATGATCCTCACCGGCATCGTCGCCGACCTGATCAACTCCACACGCGGCGTCCTGGAAGACGTCTCCTACCGCCTGCGAAGAATGGAACTCGGACAAACCCCCGACGACAAAGACGATCAGTAGCGCCGGTCCCCCGCAGCCGACGTGGACTGCGTGGAAGCGTTCGTGTGCGTTGGGTGGCACGGACAAGGATCGCCCCGAAGATGGCAACAATAGAACCGAACAGGCTTCAAGGGCGATCCTTGTCCGTGTTCGGTTGCCGTTGGCCGCATGGAGCGCCCACGGACAAGCTCCATTTCCCGGTTCGTCGGACGGGTGCTTGTATTGAACACCGTCTTCAGAATCAACGTCGCTCGGTCTGGCCCGCTTGTCCGTGCCACCCCACGCACCATCAGAGCCGGGGCGTGTCGCCCCGGTGCGCCTCTCGGCACGAGCCGGCTCGGATCGCTCAGTTGGTTCTGGTTTGCTACGGCACCAAACAGGCGTCGGATTTGCCGCCGAGGTTGCAGGTGCCGGTGTTGCCGCTGGCGGTCGGGGCTTCGAGGCCGTAGTCCACTTCAGCGCGGGGATCGCTCGCGTGGACCGTGTAGATGTGGTCGCGCCCGCGGGTGATGGCTGCTACTGTACTGCTGATAATGCCGGACAAGCCACAGTCCGGGCCTTTCTCGAAGGATACGTGGGAATCCTGGTACAGCACGTTTTGCCCTTCGCGGTTGGTGTGGTTCACGCTATTGCCGCGCGCCGGCGAAAGCCGGTCCTGCTGAATGGACACGGTGATGCCGCCTTTGATGTACGGGTTGGCGTCGGCCAGGATGGGAAACGTCGGCCAGGAGGATGTGCCGATGGTTCGGCGTCTGTGGCTGTGCTGGTATTGATAGGCGAAGCTGAGGTTGCTCGGACCGGAAAAATCGTAATACGCCTGAACATTCATGGTCATGTCGGGCATATCCGTTGTGCTGGGACAGATGAACTGTCTTGGCGTGGTGAGGTTGGCTCGGACCACCATCCACATGTCGACCGTCGGCGACGGCGTGCCGGTTGGTGACGGCGCGGCCGCGCGGTCTTCCGGATGGAACAGACGCATGTTATTTCGCGAGTCTTCACAAATGCCGGACATCGCGGGGAAGGTCTGTGGGTCGTCCTGCGCGTAGATGTACATCGCCTGACCGATGCCGCGCATGTTGGCCGCGCAGACGGTGCGTTTGGACAGCTCTCGTGCACGCGAGAGTGACGGAAGCAAGATGGCGATCATCAAGGGAACCATAAGGATGCTCAGCGCCCCGGTGCAGATGCCCGCGATGGCAAACCCCCGACCGCCAAACCGCGCCGGCTGGCTGCTGATCCTGTTGAGGGCGATGATGCCGAGGATGAGCGCGACGATTCCGAGTGGAAACAAACAGGTAGCCACCGCGATAATGCCGCACACCATCGCCCCGGTCGCCATCCCGCGGCTGAGGGACGTGTCGGAGGCGTATGTCATGGGCGTCACACCGGGCGGGGCCGTCGGTGGGGCGTCGGCGGGGACGGTCACGACCTGATTACAGAGCGGACACTGAACCTGTGCCCCGGGCATGACCTCGGCGGAGATCGTCTGATCACACGCGGGGCAGTTAAACGTTCTCGTCATGGTCAGCTCCTCCTCGGATGCGGATCACGTTCCGGCAACATCTTCATGATGATACGGCGCATCGCGAGCGACGCAACCCGGGCGGTCAGTGTTTTGGCTTGGCCCTACAGCGCAACGCGCCCCAAGCCCATGGATCGCAATCCATGGGCTGCGCACAAAAAGCTCCCGATCCCTTGCCCAAGCCCGATTGCCGCGTTCTGTGCCGTGGACGGGTCGGCGATTAGCGACCGGGCGCCTGCACGATTACAATGTCTGAGGCACTGGCGGAAACTTACGTACTGGTAAACTTTGAGCAGCGGGTGCCACTGGCAGCTTGCTGCCAGTGCCGGCACGGGCGGCCAAGCCGCCCGTGGCACCCAAAGTTTACCACTACTGAAACTTGGGCGTGTATCATGTTCAGCGGTATCATCGAAATGATAGGGCGAATCCGGTCCTGCCATGACGCACCGGGCGGCAAGACGCTCGTTGTGTCCGCGGGCGAATACTGGCAGGACACAACGTCCGGCGCCAGCATCGCCATTGACGGCGTTTGCCTCACCGTGACGCGAATCGACGGCGGCGATGCCGCATTCGATGTCGTTGCCGAAACGCTTCGACGTTCCACGCTCGGCGATCTTCGCCCGGGCGACTCCGTCAACCTGCAAAAAGCCCTCGCCGTCGGCGATCGCATCGACGGGCACTTCGTGCAGGGCCACATCGACGCCCTCGGCGTGGTCGAGCGAATCGACCCATCCCCGGGCGAATCGGCGTGGTGGTTCTCGACGGATGCCGCGGCATTGCCGAGCATCGTCCCGAAGGGCTCCATCGCCATTGACGGCATTTCGTTGACCGTCGCCGATGTCCGCGACGGTCGGTTCAGCGTTGCACTCATTCCAACGACCCTCCAGGAGACGACGATCGGACGAAAAAGGGTCGGCGATCGTGTAAATATAGAAACCGACATCCTGGCCCGCACCGTGGTGCGCGCCCTACAATCATTGGGTGTCCTGCGCGACGCGACCGATCGGCCTATAACGATCGAATCGCTCAGACGTCAGGGGCTTGCGTAGGATAGCAGCCCGCGAAAAAACTGTGGCACCGGCGTCTCGCCGGTGGTTTTCACAGTCGGGAACGGCGTTTCCGAACCGCGAGGGTGCCACTGGCGGCTTGTCCGCCAGTGTCGCACGGGCAGGCAAGCTGCCCGTGGCACCCAACCCGAAGAAGAAGCTGTGACAAAGCACTAGCCCCTCGCGGAAGCGAGGGGTTCAGCGACGTGTCTGGAAGCTCAAGGACCCCCCGCCACCGCGGGGGGCTATGTGGCCATGCTGAATTAGGCGGCTGATTAGAACGCCCCGCAAGAATCGGAGATACACTTGCGTCGGGAGAACGACAATCGAGGCGATCTGCCCACCATCGGCATCACCATGGGCGATCCCGCCGGCATCGGCGCGGAGGTCATCGTCAAGGCCCTCGCCGACCATTCGTTGCGATCCCGCGCGCGGTTCACCATCTACGGGATGCACGAGCAGATCACCTACGCCGCCGATCAGGCCGAACTCAGCGCCTTCTGGAGCCGAAAGCCGCACGAGGAAGCGAAGTTGGTCCACGACGATGTCGTCGTCGCGGATTTCGACGAGTTCGCGATCGAGGCCCGCCGGCTCGGTCGCCCGAGCGCCGAGGCGGGCAGGGCATCCATGCGCTTCTGTGAAGAAGCCATCTCCGACGCCAACGACGGAATCATAGACGCCGTCGTCACCGCACCGATCAACAAGACCGCCTGGGAAATGGCGGGCTATCCGTTTCCCGGCCACACTGAGCTGCTCGCCGCCGCCTGCAAGACACGTCATGTGACCATGATGTTTGTCGCCGGACCGTTGCGCGTCGCGCTCGCCAGCGTTCACCAGGCGCTCTTCGAGCTGCGCAACTCGTTCACGATCGGCCTCGTCTTCCAGCCGATCGACCTGTTGCACCAGGCACTGCGCGACTGGTTCGGCATCACGGCGCCGAAGATCGCCGTCGCCGCCCTGAACCCCCACGCCGGCGAGAACGGTCGATTCGGCGACGATGAAATCCGCGTCATCCAGCCCGCCATCGACATGGCGATAAACGCCGGCATCCGTGCCGTCGGTCCATTGCCCGCCGATACGCTGTTCTGGAGGGCCGTTCAGGGCCAGTTCGACGGTGTCGTCGCCATGTATCACGACCAGGCGTTGATTCCCGTCAAGCTCGCGGCGTTCGACAGTGCCGTGAACGTGACACTCGGTCTGCCCATCATCCGCACGAGCCCCGACCACGGCACGGCCTACGACATCGTCGGCAAGAACAAGGCCGATCCCGGCTCGATGAAGGCCGCCATTCACCTCGCCGTCGATCTCGCCCTGAAGCGGCGACGACGCCCCACCCCCGGATCGGCCCCCTCGGCGAACGTGCCGGATTAGCCCGAATAATTCACCGCAGAGCACGCAGAGATCACAGAGACGTAATAGAAAGGAACTTAGCGAAGCCGATGCCGTGTAACTGGAAATACACACTGTCAAAACAAAATGTGCTCCGATTTTGCCATAACTTCCTTCTCAACAACACTCTGCGTTCTCTGCGGTCTCTGTGGTTTGAATAATCCGGGTTAGTGTCGTGTCGACCTGTACGCTGGTGCGAGATTCCCATCTCGCACGCACTCTTCGCAGAATTCCGATCCTGCAAGACCACGGGAAAGGACTCCCGTCGGAGTGGGTGCGAGAAAGGATTCTCGCACCAGCTACAACCGACGCGTCCCGGGGATCAGAGCCGGCTCGTGCCGAGCCGGTCCGGGGCGACACGCCCCGGCTCTGATGACATGAACCCGAATGAAGTTATGAAGCAAGCTCTCACTCCGCCGCTCCGCCAGCTTCCGCGGGCGCGGTTTCAGTCCTCGCGGCGGCCTCCTTGCCGGACACGCTCTGCTTGAGCTTCACGATCCGCCCGCGCGTCATCCGCTTGACCGCCAGACGCAGTTCCGTCCGGCCCGAGATGAGCGACTCGAAGTCCTTCGCGCTTCGGGCGGGCACGTCGTTCACGTGCGTGATGATCTCGAACGGCTTGAGCCCACCAACCGCGGCCTTGCTGCCCGGCTCGATCTTCGAAATGACCACGCCCGGATCATCCTCCGATTTCTGGAAGTAGCGACGCGCCTCATACGTTAGATCACAGACAGTCAGACCGAGCGGCTTGGACTTGTAGCGCGGCGCACCCTCGTAGTGCGGCGGGCTCTGCGTGATCTCGAATTGCCGTTTGACCACCCGGCCTTGGTGGAAAAACTCCGCCACGTACTTCTTCCCGAAGCCCATGTCGGTCAAGGCACGGTTCAGGTTGCTCGCAACGGAAGGCCACGGCAGCGGCATCTGGTCGAAGTACTCCTCGCTGATGTCGTCGAGCTGGTTCCAGGGAAACGACCAATGCCATTGCCGGTAGTCGCTCCCTGCCGGAACCTCAAACGGCTTGGGCTCACCCTCGACGTGCAGCCGAAGCAGAATCCAGCCCAACTCGACGCCGGCCTCTGACGCGGGTGAGCCCGGGTAGACATACGAGATCAACGCCCCGGTCTCGCCGTCGCGCGTCAGGTGCGAGACGTTGTTCACCCTCGCGAGTTCCTTGTTCAATCCCTGCAACTCGACACCCAGCCACGCGAGCCGGTTCTCCTCTTCTTCCGGCAATGGAATGTTGCTGGGATCGTTGTGGTTCTCGATGTCGGCCAGGATCGCCTTCACCAACGCCGCGGGAACCAGGATCGGCTCGTCATGGCCCCACGACCACGAATCCTGCTCTGAAACCTTCTCACGCCTGACTATCGGAATGGTCAGGAGGCGCCCGTCCATATCGTGCGGGAATAGATGTTTCTCTGCGCCACCCGTGCGAGGAAATACCTGCTGCTTCCACTTCAGCAAGAAGGACCCGAGGCGGCTGTGATTGAAGTACGTCACGCGTTTTTCGCCCTGGATGATGACCTCGGCCGCGGGCAGCAGCTTGTTGCGGCAGTCGAGGATGGACCCGTCGGCGAGTGACACGGGCGTGCCAAGCGGTTCCTCCAGTTCCGCGACCAGACATCCGTAGTCCCGCAATGAGTGGACAAACTTCGCGCCGACCGGCTTGCCGTCAGGCGCGAAGACCGCGATGTTCTCCAGCAGAGCGGTCGTCGCCGGGGCCAGGGCGGCGAGTACCAGGATGTGCTTCTCGTCGAACAGGATGCCCATGACATTGTGCTTCGTGCCCTCGTCCTCGGATTCCCTGCCGAGGCGAATGCCGCTGACGCTGCTGTCTCGCTTGGGGCTCCGAAAGCTCAACGTCACGCGCAGCACCGACCCGTCAACCTGCTTCTTCAAGTTGGCTAACAGCTCTGACATCTCCGGCGCCGTGACGACCGGCCAGTCCAACGGCGACCCTTTCCATGAATCGTCCGCCGGTATCTTGCCGTTCATGGACACGCCCGCGACTGCGCCGTCCCCGTCGACGATCAGACAACACCGCGGGACGCTACGGGATCGCTGCCCGGCGGAGGTCGTGTACACCTTCTCGGGCCAGGACTCGACGATCGTCGTCCACTGGCTGTTGAATCGGGAGTACGTGACCATGAAGTAGGGGGGGGCTTTCCCATTATCCAAGCTCAGCGGTTTTGTGCCTTCCAGCGGCTGGTCGAGTTCGAGCAATACCGCGACTTCGTCTTTCGCGATGGCGGCCGGTTTCGCGCTCACCTCCCGATCGCCAAATCTGACCACGATCTTTTCAACAAATCGCGGATGGAGCATGGCGTCGCGTGTGAGAACGCGCGTGGGCGACAGCACGAAGCCGGCTACCTCCAACGGCCGTTCCTCCTTGATCAGCTCTTCAGCGTCGAAGTACGAATGTGGCCGCCCGCAGGTCGGGCACTGATAACGCCAACCCGGCGATCTGGGCGCCTCGCCCTTGTCGTAACGGAGCGTGAACTCCACACGCACGAGTGACGGAGACACGGCCCGCACGATCGCCTCCCGATCCACCGGCGTCTCGATCTCCTCGCCCGGCAGACTCGAAAGGGGCAAAAGGACCAACAACGAAAACACAGTTCGATTGATCATCATGGGCTCCAGAAGAAGCGGGGGGCGGAAACTACTTTAGAATGTCTCAAGGCCATACCAATACGACCGTGGCGCCGCCGTCTCGGCGGTGGATACACAGGCTTTGGCGCCTGTGCCACAATCCTAAGCTAGGCTCTGTCGGAAAACTCCTGTAGCGTCCGACCCCCGTGTCGGACGTCGTAGACCAACGCCTCCAGACGGCCGACAGGGGCGTCGGCCGCTACAAAACGCGAGTTTTCCGACAAAGCACTAGATTCTTATTCCTTTTCATAATCGCGGGAGTAGTCGAGCACAACCTGTCGCATCAGGCCGTCTCGCAGAACAAACAGGACGATACGGTGCTTCCTGTCGACATCCTCGATGGCCGATCTGTGGATCGCCTTCACATCATCCAGCGTCACGATCTCCTTGCCGTCGACCTTCAAAAGGATGTCCTGTGTTTGCAGGTTCGAGGCGGTGGCGTTGCCGGGGGACTTGATGCCGTAAACGAAGACGCCCTTCTTGTGGAAAAAGTGGAGACGCGGATTGTCGAACTGGTTGATCGCCTTGACGGTAAAATCCCATCGCGGGCAATCCAGCTCCTCGCCCTCCACCTTGCCTTTCTCGCGCGGCGTGAGTTCCACCGTGATGCGCTTGTCGCCCCTGACGATCTCGACGACGGCCGGCTTGTTCTTGGGCAGCAACCCGATGTGCCGCCTGATCGCCGGGAGGTTTTCTTCCGTCATTGCCGTCAGCGATTTGCCGTTGATGCTGATGATCCGGTCCTTCGGCACGAATCCGGCTTCGCGCGCCGGACTGTCCGGATCCGTCTCCGCCACGATGAAACCTTCGGATGCGTCGAAGAAGATGTTGCGGTTGAAGTTCCGCAGGGGCTGGATTTGAAGGCCTGTCCAACTCCAGTTGACCTCGCCATGTTCCCGAAGTTGCGCGACGATACACTTGATCGTGTCTGACGGCACCGCGAAGCCCATGTCGCCGCCCGTCATGACGCCGCGCGTATTGAGCCCGACCGTCTCTCCGTCCGTGTTGACGAGCGGCCCGCCGGAGTTTCCGGGGCTGATGGCCGCGTCCGTTTGGAGCCACAGACTGTACTCGCTGTGTTCGGGAAGGAACCTGCGCGTGCACGAGACAATCCCGATGGAGACCGAGCGGTTCATCCCCCAGGGCGCCCCCATCGCCATCACGAAGTCGCCCTCCTTCAGACGCGACGAATCTCCCAGCATCGCATGTGGCAACGGGCCGGCGTCGTCCGGAACATCGAGCTGAATCAACGCGAGGTCCGTGTCCTTGTCGGTCCCGACGACCTTCGCGTCCATCGCTCGACCGTCGTACAACTGGCAGCGAACGTTAACGGCCTTATCGACGACGTGCCAGTTGGTGAGCGCCTCGCCCTCCGCCGAGATCAGCACCCCGCTGCCCGAGACTTCCTGCGACAGTTTCTTGCCCGACTCATGACCTTCGCGGATACACTTGATGAAGATGACCGCCGGGAAGACCTTCGTCTTTGCCGCCTTGACAACCTTCCGAAAGTCCATGCCGCCCATCGGCGTCGTCTCGTCACCGCAAACCCGCCCGACTTGGCCGCACGCGAGCGCGGCGGTTACGAAAACGACCGACAACTGTCTGATCCGGCTTCTTGTCCTGTATGTCATTACGCTGCCTGCCTCACTACATTCTGCTGGACCGGGTATCGCTCCCCACAATGAACCCCGAGAAACGATGCAACTATAGCATTTCACGACTGGCTGCGACACATCGTGGCCTTCGGCCGCAGTGAGTCGGGTCCATGACAGTTAAGGCGGCATCGCTCCGAAGGGTCCAACGGGTGCCACTGGCGGCTTGTCCGCCAGTGCCTCAACGGATATCACCCTACACGGGCACTGGCAGGCAAGCTGCCAGTGGCACCCCGCCGCCGATTGTG
>JAUVGW010000252.1 GCA_030593565.1 Phycisphaerae bacterium
CACAATCGGCGGCGGGGTGCCACTGGCAGCTTGCCTGCCAGTGCCCGTGTAGGGTGATATCCGTTGAGGCACTGGCGGACAAGCCGCCAGTGGCACCCGTTGGACCCTTCGGAGCGATGCCGCCTTAACTGTCATGGACCCCCCGTTGACCGGCGGGACGCCGATGCTCCCCAGCGCCCGGGGCTCGGGTCGAGGACGACCCGGCTCACAGGGGTCGAGGGCGAGACCGGGCACCAGGTCGCTCATTCGCGAGCCGCCTGAATCGCCACGCACCCGACAAGACAGTCCCTATGAACCTTGTCCTTGCAGTTCGGCTCCTTCGCTATCTCGGCTGGCTTCTGCTGGCCGGGTCGGTGGGCGTCGTTGTCGTTGTCGCGATCTATCAAGCGGTGGGGGGGCCGGACGCCGATCAACGCGTATGGCCCACGCCTCGGCTGTGGCGATACTTATTCACGACGCTGTGGATGGCTGGCCTTGCGACTGTGTTAGCGATGGTGCTGGCTTTGCCAGCCGCGTTCGCACTGATTCAGGTCCGTCGCGCATGGCAACGCCGCGTCCTTGGCGTGTTCGTTGTTCTCCCCCTCGTGACCATGCCCAGCACGTTCGCCTACGCTTGGCTTCTCCTTTCTACAAGCCGCAACGAGGCAATCGCCAGTTTTTTCCGGCTCATCGGCTGGAGCACGCCCGGTTTGGAACCCGTTCAGGCGGCGTGGGTCCTGGCCACGTGGCTGTGGCCCATTCCGGCGTTGATCCTGTCGTTGGCGTTCAAGCAGATCGGCGTACGGTCTTACCAGCTCGCGTGCATTGATGCGTCGCCCGCCCGCGCATTCTGTCGAGGCGCGCTGCCGGTCATGCGAGCGCCGATCATGGCTGCCGCCGCGCTCGTGTTCATCCTCGCGGCGATAGATACGAACGTGCCACCGCTACTTCTCGCCAACAATACCTGGTCGTCCGAGATGACGGCCATGGCTGCCGTCGCGGGTGGCCGCCTGCATCCTGTCGCCTATCTGGCGTGGAGCACCTGGCCGCTGCTTGCCGTCGTTGCACTCGTGGCGCTGGCCGCCGTGCCCGGCCTTCGACAAATGGCACGCTGGGCCGATGAACCCAATCCTGGTGATACCGGTTCGCTGCTCCCGGGCACGCGGTGGAGCTTCCCTGTTGCTTGCGCGGTCGCCTTGTTAATCACGCTGCTGCCGATCGTGGTTTTCATCCTTGAGCTTGCTACGGGCCGGAATACCCCCACGCAGGCCCTTGCCACGGCCTGGCTGACCGCCGGCGACGCACTACTCGCCACGCTTGTGGTTGCTGTTCTCGCGGCGGTCGCCTCGGTGATGATCGCCATGGCCTTGCTTGTCGAGCCGAATTGGCCCCGTTGTGTACGGGTCGTTTCCGCAACCGCTACGGCCGCGATCGTGGCCGTGGCCATCTGGCCCGCCGAATTGACGGGCAGTGCCGTAGCGGTCTTCTTCCTGGAAGACTGGATCAGCCCTCGTGATTCCTGGAACGTCTACGACGACTCCCCGTTCGTCTGGATGGCCGCGATGATCGCCCGGTTTGCGTTCTTGCCCGTCTGCTTGGTTCGACTGCTCAACCGGCGTCTGCCGATGGAACTGACCGAGCAAGCCGCGATCGATGGCGCGAATCGGATTCAACGCCTTGCGCATACGCGGTTGCCACCATTGGGGAGGCCATTGCTGGCCGCCGGCGTCATGGTTGGCTGCCTGACGATGTCGGAAGTCGCCGCAAGTCAGTTGCTCCAGCCGCCGGGCTTCTTCGGCGGGAGCCTGGCCGTCCATGTCGACGCCCTGATGCACTATGGTCGCCAGAACGAGACCATTGCGCTGGCGCTGATGCTCATGATTCCGGCTATCCTGGCCGCCTGTGCCGCGCCGCTGCTCGTCAGGACGCCTCGCAGCACGATTTCCGGTCGTGGCGAGCCGGGCCGTCCTCGGCCCGGTCTTTCAGCCGCGCAACGCTCTCGTTTAGCCGCGACCCGCAGGGGAGCGCGCTCCGGCACGCGGATCGTGGCACTGTTTGCAGTCTGCGGCCTCGCGATGGCTTCTGTCGTCCTCGCTGGCTGTGATGATGGCGATTCGGACGCGGCCAATGTCGACGCCGTCTTCGGTGGTCCGGGTCTCGGGTTCGGCGAATTCAGCTACCCGCGCGCCATCGCGGTCTCGCCCGTTGACGGCCGCGTTTTCGTCGTGGACAAATCCGCCCGCATCCAGCGATTCAGCCCGAGCGGAGAATACGAACACGTGTGGCGGATGCCCGAGTTCGAGAACGGCAAGCCCACCGGCCTGATGATCGATTCTCAGAACCGCGTCTGGGTGCCGGATACCCACTATCACCGAGTCGTCGTTTTCGATCGTGACGGCGGCGAGCTGTTTCGGTTCGGCTCGCGTGGTGAGGGACCCGGTCAGTTCATTTTCCCGACGGCAGTCGCCCTCGACCGCGACGGCAATATCTACGTGGGCGAATACGGCGACAACGATCGCATCAGCAAGTTCTCGCCCACGCGGCAGTACCTGTTCAGTTTTGCCGACAAGGCCTCCGGCGACGCCTGGGTCCAACGGCCCGCGGATATCGTCATTGACGAATCCGACGTCTTATGGGTCACGGATGCCTGTCACCATCGCATCTGCCGCTACGACCGCGATGGCAAGTTCCTGTCGGCGTTCGGCTCGCCCGGCGCAGGACCGCGGAACCTGAACTACCCCTACGGCTTGGTTTTGGAAAAAGGCGGCACCGTCCTCGTGGCGGACCGTGGCAACAACCGAATCGTCAGGCTCAATCGCAATGGCGAATTCCAGGCCAGTTGGGGCTCCCCCGGCCGTGCCGTCGGCCAAATCCTGCAGCCCTGGGACCTCGCCCTCACCAAGGACGGGCGGATATATTGTCTCGACTCATGGAACAACCGCGTACAATTGATAGACTGGTGAGGGATGCGATCGCTTTTCGGCTTCCGGCGGGGTGGCACGGACAAGCGGACGAGACGAGGCGACGTAGATTCGAAGAACGGCATTCAATAAAAGCACCCGTTCGGGAAACGGAGCTTGTCCGTGGACGTTCAATGCAAGCCAATGGCAACGGAACACGGACAAGGATCGCCCGTGAAGCCTGTTCGGTCGAATCGCAGTTTCCTCACGGGCGATCCTTGTCCGTGCCACACCTGTCGGTGGAAATACAGGCGGAACGCCTGTGCCACACTTTGATTGCGGTTGACGGTGGCGTTATGTTCTGACTTCTTCCTGCTTTGACTTCCTGACGTTTTGGCGTTCTGGTGTTTCCCATGATGGACGCGATCACATCCTTGTTTTCGCTCGAACGATTCGACCGACCCGCGTGCCTTTGGTTCGCGCTGGTCATCGTCCTACTGTGGTGGATGTCAAGGAAGTCGCTTGCGGGTCTGGGACCCATTCGCGGGAAGCTCTGCATGGCCTGTCGGATCGTGGTCGTGTGTCTGCTCGTCCTCGCCATGGCGGGGACCCACAAGATCCTCAAGAACGACGATCTCAACGTCCTGTTCCTGCTCGACCAGTCTCGCTCCGTTTCGCCCGAACTCCGCGACCGTGCCGAACAGATGATCCGGGTGGCCTGCCGCGACATGCGGCCCCGCGATCGTGCCAGCATTCTGACCTTCGACGGCGTTACGAGTATTCAGCAGCTTCCCAGCCGCCCGGGTCCCGATGATAGCCGAACCGATCCGAGTGCGAATACCGGTCTCCACGTCGACGTCCCATTCGCCGATGGCCAGCAGCCGGACCGCACGAACATCGCACAGGGCCTCCGCATGGCCGCCGCGTGCGTCCTGGAATCCACCAACAACCGCGTGGTCCTCATTTCGGATGGCAACGAGAACATCGGCGACCTCTCCGAGGAGGTCAAAGCCGCCCAGGCCAACGAGATCACCGTGGATGTCGTGCCCCTGCGAATGCAGCGCGGCGCCGAGGTGATCGTCGAACAACTCCGCGTTCCGGCCTACGCCAATCTCCACGAGCAGATCCCGCTTCGCCTCATCGTCAGGAGCGACATTCGTACGACCGGCATCGTGCGTATCTATCAGCGCGTCGGCGAGAACGAGGAACTCATCGACATCAGCCCCAACGCTGAGGATCCGGGACAACGCGTCGAACTGGCGCCCGGCCGAAATGCCTTCACGGTCCGGCTCCCGATCAAGGTTGCCCGCATCCACGAATTTCGCGCCGAGTTCGTTCCCGACGACAATGCGGCCGACGTCCTGCCCCAGAACAACCAAGCCCGCGCCTTCACTGCCATCGAAGGCCCCAAAACCGTGCTGTTCATCGGTACGCAGAGGGATCGCGACGACGACGAACTCCTTGTCCGCGCGCTCGCCAAGGAAGACATCACTGTCGATTGGGTCGCCGCCGATTCCGTCAACCTCACCACCTCGGCCCTCCAGGATTACGCCGCCATCGTCCTCGCAAACGTCCCGGCGGAATACTTCGATGCCACGCAGCAACGGGCTCTCGCTACTTACGTCAGTGACCTCGGCGGCGGCCTCGTCATGATCGGTGGCGATGAAAGCTTCGCCGCCGGCGGCTGGCAGGGCTCCGTCGTCGAAGACATCATGCCGATCAAGTTCGATGTCGATGCCGTCAAACAAATCCCGCGCGGCGCCCTCGCCATCGTCGTGCACTCCTGCGAGATGCCGAACGGCAACAAGTGGGGGATCGAGGTCGCCGTGGCCGCGTTGAAGACGCTCAGTCGGCTGGATTACTTCGGCGTCGTCGGTTGGAGCTACTTGGGCACCGACTGGGAAGTCCCCATGCAACTCGCCACCAACAAAGACCAGATCATCCAGCAGATTCGGAAGATGCAGAACGGCGACATGCCCGATTTTCATTCATCCATGGACCTCGCCTACAAAGGCCTGATCAACTGCAAAGACGCCGCCCAACGCCACATGATCATCATCTCGGACGGCGATGCCACCCCGCCCGGGTCCAGCATCTTGAAAAACCTCGTCGGTCGTCGCATCACCTGTTCTACGGTTTCCGTCTTCCCTCACAGGGGCAGCACTGGCACGATGAAACGCATTGCGGATGTCACGAAAGGCCGCCATCATCTCCTCAATAAGCCCGGAGACGAGAAACGGCTCCCTAAGATATTCATCAAGGAGGCCAGGATCGTCCGTCGCCCCCTTATCCGGGACGAAATCTTCAAGCCTGTCATCAAGCCGAATCTTTCGGACATCATGGTCGGCATCGGCCGGGATTTGCCCGAGCTACGCGGCTACGTCGTCACAACGCCGCGTAAGGTTGTCGATGTCGAAATGCCGCTTGTCACCAAGCGGGGAGATCCACTCCTGGCGCACTGGCATTGCGGGTGCGGTCGCACCGTAGCCTTCACCTCCGGCAGATGGAAACACTGGGGCGCCGATTGGCCCGAGTGGTCCGGCTTCAGCAAGCTATGGTCCCAGGCCGTCCGGTGGGCCATGCAGCAAGGCTCCGCCGCCAACTACGACGTCACCACCACGATACAGGGCGACGAGGGCCACATTGTCATCGAGAGCATGGACGACCAGCAGTCCTTCGCCAATTTCCGCGGCTTCCGCGGCAGGGTCATCAGTCCGGATAGCACGGCCAAGGAACTCAGCATCGTCCAGACCGGCCCCGGCCGATACGAAGGCAAGTTCAAGGTCGGCCAGATGGGCACCTACCTCGCCCACATCCAAACCGACGACCCGACCACCGATGCGCCCGTTGCCATACGAACGGGCGTCACCATCGCCTACTCGCCCGAGTTCAAGGACCTCGTCCTTAACGAGTCGCTGCTCCGGGAAGTCGCCGACGTCACCGGGGGCCGTGTCCTCTCGACCGATGCCGACAACAAAACGGTCTTCGCCCACAACCTTCCGCCCACGATCTCACGCAAGCCCATTTGGGACATGCTGTTCAAACTCGCCGTCTTCATGTTCCTGCTCGACGTCGCAGTCCGGCGCATCGCCTTCGATCCTGCCAAGGTTTGGGCGATGACACGCGGTCATATCGCCAGTCTTGCCGGCCGCTTCGGCGCCGGCAAACGCGCCGAGGCCACTCTCACTGATCTCAAGACCGTTCGCGACAAAGTCCGCGCCGAAAGAACGGCCGAAGGCGATGTTGAGGGCCTCCAGATGAAACCCGGGGCAGGTCCCCCCATTGAGGAACCCGTCCTCGCAACCGACGCGAAGTTCGAGGCCGAGAAGGCGCAGCTCAAGAAACCATCACGCCCGCTGACCGACGCCCTCGGCGGTCCCACAGCGCCCGGGCAGGCCGGTTCCACGCCTACGGCGAAGCCGGCGAAACCCACGAAGGAGGGCCCCAAGGAGTCCACGACCGCGAGGCTTCTGAAAGCCAAACGACGGGCGAAAGAACAACGCGAGGATGAAAACTAGATGCCGATTCCGTCGTTTAGCCGCCGACAGGTGTGGCACGGACAAGGATCGCCCGTGAGTAAGCTGCGATTTGACCGAACAGGCGTCAAGGGCGATCCTTGTCCGTGTTCGGTTGCCGTTGGCTACATGGAGCACCCACGGACAAGCTCCGTTTTCCGGTTCGCCGAATGTGTGCTTGCGTTGAGCATCGTTTTCAAAATGAACATTGCTTCGCCTTGCACGCTTGTCCGTGCCACACCTCCGAAAGTCGAACACTGGCAACCAAAGATTGACAACTGATCACTAACCAACCGCCGGAGCATCCCATGACGCAGAACGTCGATCCCGCCATCCAGAAGGCCACCGACGAGTTTCGTAACAAGTTCCACGCCGTTCGCACCGAGATCGGCAAGGCCATCGTCGGCCACGCCGACATCGTCGACGGCGTCCTGACGTGCCTGTTTACGGGCGGACATGCCCTGCTCGAAGGCGTCCCCGGCCTCGGCAAGACCTACCTGATTCGCTCGTTGTCCGAGGCGCTCAGCCTGAAGTTTTCGCGCATCCAGTTCACGCCCGACCTGATGCCCGCCGACATCCTGGGCACCAACATCATCCGCGAGGACCCGGAGACCGGCCGGCGTGGGTTCGAGTTTCAGCGCGGCCCGCTGTTCGCACAGATCGTCCTGGCCGACGAGATCAACCGCGCAACGCCGAAGACGCAATCCGCGATGCTGGAAGCCATGCAGGAGAAGACCGTCACGGCCGCCGGCACGCGTTACAAGCTCGAGCCCCCGTTCTTCGTCATGGCCACGCAAAACCCCATCGAGCAGGAGGGCACCTATCCACTGCCCGAGGCTCAGATAGACCGGTTTTTCTTCAAGCTGCTCGTCCGGTATTCCAGCCGGAAGGAACTCAGCACCATCGTCGACCGCACGACCACCGGCCGCAAGCCGGACATCAAGCCGGTCATGTCCGGTGAGCAGATCATCGGCGCGCAGAAGCTCGTGCAGCGCGTCGTGGTCGCGCCGCACGTCCAGGACTATGCCATCCGCCTGACACTCGCCACACATCCGCAGGGCGAGTTCGCCACCGAGCAGGCCAACCGCTACGTCCGCTGGGGCAGCTCCCCCCGCGGCGCCCAGGCCGTCATCCTCGCATCGAAGGTGCAGGCGTTGCTCGATGCTCGGTACAACGTGAGCTTCGACGACATCCGCAAGATCTTCCTACCCGCGATGCGCCACCGCGTCCTGCTCAATTTCGAAGCCCAGGCCGAAGGCCTCGACCCCGACGTCGTCTTGCAGGACGTCCTCGACAAGACCCCGACGGCCGCGGAGCAGGTGGCGTAGGTGTTGTTTCCGTCGTGAGAGAAAAAAGGGGGCAGGCTAGAATGCCATTAAGTTAAGC
>JAUVGW010000209.1 GCA_030593565.1 Phycisphaerae bacterium
CACAATCGGCGGCGGGGTGCCACTGGCAGCTTGCCTGCCAGTGCCCGTGTAGGGTGATATCCGTTGAGGCACTGGCGGACAAGCCGCCAGTGGCACCCGTTGGACCCTTCGGAGCGATGCCGCCTTAACTGTCATGGACCCAGCTGGCCCAGGCGGCGGCGGTGAACCTCGCGGAATCCTGCGACATCGGTACAATCCCGACGGTTTCAAAACACTATCGAGAGGGCCAAACGATGAAGCTTCAGAATCGTCTGTTGAGTGCGCTGGGGTTGACGATGGTCTTGGCGATGGTCGGCGGGTGCGCGTCGTCCGGGTGGGGCCGATGCGACTTCTGGGTCGATCTGTATCACGGCGAGCCCGTGCCGTACGAGGATGTCTTCGAGGATATTCAGGAAGTGCGGATCATCTACATCGGCGAGACGCATACACTCGAGCGACATCACAAGATGCAGGAGCGGATCGTGAACGACCTGGCGGCTAAGGACATTCCGCTCGTCCTCGCCGTCGAGCAGATGGAGCACAACTACCAGGAGGCGCTCGACCGCTACGCCGCAGGGGACATCAGCTTCGATCAATTGGCGGAAGAAACCAACTGGGCCAAGCGCTGGTCGAACTACGAGCAATACCGCGGCGTCATCGAAGCGGCCCGCCGTAGCGGCGCGCGGATGCTCGCCTTGAACGCCCGGTCGGAGACCATTCGGGAGGTCGGCAAGAAGGGCCTTGACGGCCTGGACAAGGAGACCCGGGCCGAACTGCCGCCCGACATCAACTTCGACGACCCGATGTACGAGAAGCACCTGAACTCCCTCATGATGGTCCATGCGATGGCGACCGAGGATCGCATGCGCCTGATGTTCGAGGCCCAGGTCTCGCGCGACGAGATGATGGCCCACCGGCTGGCCGAGTTTCTCAAATCGGAGGACGGCAAAGGGCGAACCGCCGTGGTGCTGTGCGGATCGGGCCACGTCTCCCACGGCCTGGGCACGCCGTCACGCGTCCGCCGGCGGATGCCCGATGTGAAGGACCGCATCCTGATCTTCACCGAAAGCGGTGACATGGAGCTGTCCCCGAAGATGCGGGCGATGATGCGCGATATCACCATCACGCACGAGATGCTCCGCCATCTCGACAAGCCCTACGCGGACTATCTACACGCCAGGAACCTCAAGCCGTAAGCGCGCAGGGGCGTCGGAAGTGCCACGACCGGGGGCCGCCCAAACCGCGCCGCCGCAGGCAAGCGTGAAATGCCATAGCCCAGGATAACACTGCTCAAGAGCAGTGGCGCCCGGCGTTCCGTGCTGGAGACTGCCTGGACGTTCCACTCCGCGTTGGCGACAATGTCTTGCATGGCTGGACGGGGCGTTATCTCCACCAAGGAACGACCATGGCGCAGGCACATTATCGTTTCACATTGATCCGCCTCAGCGCTCTCGCCGTCGCGATCGCCATGTCCGCTGGAACTTATTGTGTTCCGGGGCTGCTTCCGACCGGCAAGCCAACCGCCGGCGACGGGCAGGCCGTCCAGGACGCGGCGGCGGCGCTCGCGGTTGCCCGCTCGCCCGGGCCGCCGTACATGTACCGCGAGACGAGCTTTCACACGGGCCTCGCGCGGCTCGGCGAGTCGCTTTCGCCGCAGCCAGGCCACCTGTGGACCTTCGCCGGCGTGAACGTCGGCATCCACTCCGCCAGTAAGAGCAGCCCAGTCGCCGACGACCAGCGCGTGTACGTCGGCGCGGATTCGGGGCACCTGTATGCCCTGGACAAGCTCACCGGTGACCTCCACTGGCAATGGGCCGCCCACGCCAGCACGAACGGCATCCACGCCACGCCGGCCGACGATGAGCACCGCGGGTACATTGCCGAATACGCAGGCACCCTCACGGCGCTCGACAAGACGACCGGCGATGTCGTCTGGGAATCGCGCCTCGGCGACTCCATCGGCGCTTCGCCCGTCATCGTCGGCGACCGCATTTATGTCGGCGTCGAGACTCGTCAACCCAACGGCTTCCTCGCCATCGTCGATCGGCAAACCGGCATGGAGCTTGCGACGTCAACCAGATTCGGCGACCACACGCACTGTACCCCGACCGTCGACGCGCAGGCGCAGCGTGTGTACATCGGCTCGAACCACGGCGACTTCCTATGCCTCGATGCCGACAGGGGCCGCATGATTTGGCAGTTCACCGTGCCCGAGGCGGAGCCGCCGCTGTTCGGCCGCGAGATCAAGTCGACGGCCGCGCTCGTCGAGCAGCGCGCGTTGTTCACCGCGTGGGACGGCCGGCTTCACTGCCTCGACGCCGGCAACGGCGCCGAGCTATGGAGCTTTGCGACGGGCATGCGGTCGATGTCGAGCCCGGCGGTCGATCCTGCGCAGCGCCGCGTCTATTTCGGCAGCCACGACCATTACGTGTATGCGGTCGATCTCGATACCGGCGAGGAACGGTGGCGATTCGAGACGGGCGCCCGAGTGTATTCCTCACCGGTAATCGTGCCCCGCGCCGACGGCCTCGGCAACCTGGTCGCCATTGGCTCGTACGACGCGCACGTCTATCTCCTCGATGGCGAGACCGGCGCATCGGTCTGGCAGACCGCGGTCCGCGGCGCCGTCACGAGCGTTCCGCTGATCAGCGACGGCCGCCTGTACGTCTCCACGAATGGCGGCGATCTCGTCTGCTGGGAATAGCAGTCCGTGGCAACCTCCTGCATCTTGAAGTCCTGTGAAAACAGCAAGATAGAGCAGGGCTGTCGTTGGCCCATCCACTCACTTTTTGGGGGATGAACCGAAAAAAGTCGCGACGGACCGCAGGAAGAACCGTCGGCCTGCGTTCAAAGGACGAGGACTGACCATGAAGCACGTCAGAAAAACGGACCTGATCAGGCTTGCATCGGGCGGGTTTGATGATGGCGAGCGCTCGGATGCCGAGGCGCATCTGGAGGCCTGCGAGGCTTGTCGGACAGCGCTGGCAGAGATATCGGCCGTGCGGGACCTGCTCGACGAGTGGACCGTCGATGCCGGTTCAAGGGACGTCTGGTCATCGATCGAACATCGGCTCGACGCCCCCAATGTGGTCAGGCGGCGATCGTGGCGGCGGCGGGTGGCCAGCGCGTCTCGGATCGCCGCGGCGATCCTGTTGGGAGTGGGCGTCGGTCATGCGGCAGGCCGCCTGACCTGGACAGCCGATGTGGCGGAGCCGGCGCCGATGATAGCTGTCGCGACGGCGAGTGACGAGCAGGCGGCGATGGAGCTGGGATTGTACGTATTCGACTCACCAACGCCCGCGGGGCTGTTCGCGATGGTGCATGATCTGACCAATGCCGCCGGCGGCGGGGAGGTGACGCCATGAACGGTCGCCATTTCGCCGTCATCCTGATCTTGGCGGTCGCGTTTGCGGCGGGCAGCTTCGTCATGACATACGCGTGGCAACCGCCGACGGCAACCGGGCCGAGCCGTACCGAGGCGCCGTGCTCGACGATGCCTGGATGCAGCGTGGGCTGCTGCAAGTCGCTGGCGTCCTGGTTGGGGCTGGAATCGAAGCAGGTCCGACAGGTCGAGCAGATCACCAGGGAATACAGTGACAAACGGATCAAGCTCGAATCAACGTTGTTTGCCGAGCGTCAGAAGCTGGCCGAGCTGTTCGACAACGACACGGCGACCGACGAGGAAATCCTGCAACAGGTCGAACGTGTCATTGAGGCGGATAGCCTACTGGAGCGGTGTGTTGTCGCACATCTGGTCGCGCTGCGACCGCATCTGACGAGCAAGCAACGGACTCAGTTGTATCAGCGGTGCGCCAAGGGCGTTCGCAATGCGGGCGGTTGCCAGTGGCGACACAGCGGGCAGGACGGCCCGGGTTGCG
Organism: Phycisphaerae bacterium; assembly: GCA_030593565.1. Lineage (GTDB taxonomy): Bacteria > Planctomycetota > Phycisphaerae > UBA1845 > UTPLA1 > JAFGQA01. Next base: position 3,858 of record JAUVGW010000209.1, read on the forward strand.
GCGGACGGGGGACATGCACGGATAAGCAGGCCCGCGGCAGTTGCGGGGGCAAGGCGACAGGCGACGGAAGTGACAAGGCGCACGGCCAACCTGGCGCGGGCGGCTGTCGGAGTCAGCCCAGCGGATGTGGTTCTCGCGGATTCGGTAAGGACGCGAGATCAAATGGTATTGATGGCGGGTAGATCACCGAAAGTCCGTTCGGGCTTTCATAACAAGAACGAGGAGAAAGTGATGCGACGATTGATGTTGTTGTCAGTGATGGTACTGGCGTGTTCGACACCGGCGTGGGGATTGGCCGTGATGGCGGTGCCGGGCGGCGATGCCCGTCTGGCCGAGACGACGATTGTGAGCGAGGTGGACGATTCGGCCGTGTCGGTCAGCGTCACGTGTGACGATCCGCGGCCTCAGCGGATCCGGCTGTTCGAGAATGCCGGTTCCTTCGTGGCTCGTGGCACCACGTCGTGCGCGACCAAGTCGGGCGCGGCTGATGGATGCAAGACCAGTTGCGCGTCGAAGTGCGGGCCGAGCGGCAAGTGTGGCCCGGCCGGCAAATGTGGGCCGAGAGGTAAGTGTGGACCGGCTGGCAGATGTGGACCGGCCGGCAAGCGCGGACCAGGCGGCAAGTGTGGGCCGGGCGCGTGTGGTACGGCTGGCAAGGGCGATTGCTGCAAGACCAAACGCGCGTCGAAGTGTGGACCGGGCGGCAAGTGTGGGCCGAGTGCGTGCGGAACGGCTGGCAGGGGTGACTGCTCACCCGGCTGCTGTGGCAACGTCTGCATCGTTATTTGCTGTGATGGCGGATCATGTGGACCGGCGGCCTGTGGGCCGAATCGGAAGGTGGATTGCGGCGGCGGCGTCTGCATCATGATCATGTGCGGTGACTCGGGATGTGGACCCCGCGGCGAATGTGGCCCTCGTCAGCGCGGTCCGCGCGGCGACTGCGGTCCCGGCCAGTGTGGGCCGCGGGCATGTGGGCCGAACCAGTGCAGCCCGCGCGGTGAACGCGGTCCGCGGGGGTGTGGGCCGAACCAGTGTGGCCCGCGCGGCCATTGCGGTCCAAACCAGTGCGGTCCCGCGGATTGTGGACCGAGGCCGGGCCGTTGCGGATAGAATGCACGGCCTGCGGCAAGGCAAGATGGTAGTAGCCGTCAAGCTGATGGCGATTTGCCGTGACATGTGTGAGCCGGGGCGTGCCGCCCCGGACCGGCTCGGCACGAGCCGGCTCTGATTGGCGCGGCCGCGGAGTTACTACTCAGAGCGGAAAATATTGAACACCACAAGTACCGATGGGTGCCACTGGCGGCTTGTCCGCCAGTGTCTTGTTGGACGAAAGCGCTGGCAGCAAGCTGCCAGCGGCACCCAAAATGTTCGGTGTTTAACGCTTGGAGTAATATGCACAGGTGGCGTTGGGGTGGCGAAGAAACCAGGAGAATGAAATGCGATTGAGAATGGTACTTGTATGTTTGGTCGTCGGTTGCCTGACAACTGTTCCGGGACGGGCTCAGGCTGATTCGAGCGAGGAGGCGGCCAAGCTTGGTGTGGAGGGTCGGGCGTGCCTGGCAAAGGCTGATCTCGAGGGCGCGAAGAAGGCATTCAAGGCCGCGGCGAAGGCTGATCGCGAGAACGAGGAGTATCGCCAGCTTTACGCCGTTGTCCGTCGCGTGATCAAAATTCGCGAGGCGCTTGCGGATGAGAAGGACGCGGAGAAGTGGGCAAAAACCGCCGGGGCCTTGCGTGGCTTCTACTACGAGCACGAGATTTACAGGGAAGCGCTGGCCCTCGACCGGCAGGCCCACGCCAAACAGAAGACGACCGAATCGGCCGTCATGCTCGCGGAGACGCAGCTCGAACTCGGCATGAACGCCGAAGCGGCGAACTTGCTCGGCGGAATCGACGACGAGGCGATGACCACAGAGGCGTGGCTGCTCCTGGGCGTGGTGCAGGCTCGTCGGGGCGAAATGGATGCGGCCCGTAATGTCATGAAGCATATACCCAAACCGGACGAGGCCGGGCCGGGCGTGCTGTTCGAAATGGCGCGGCTGCATTCACTGATGGGGGATCAAGACAAGGCCGCGGTTGCGCTCACCAAGTGCTTCAAATCGACCCCGCCGAGCCGACTGGATGCGTTCAAGGCCTACGCCAAGGAATGCAAGGATTTGCACGGCTTGATCGCCCACGCCTCGTTCGCCAAGACTATGGAGACCAAATCCAAGGTCAAGGAATCGAAGTGCAGCGGCGGCACGAGCTGCGGCAAATGCCCCAGCAAAGGCGGGTGCGCCAGCAAGAAAAAGACAGGCGCGAAGCCAGCCGACAAGAAAACCTGCGGGCACGAGAAAGACAAGGATTGACGATCCGGCTCCACCCGGGGCGGAGACCGGCCACTGCGTGAAGAATGAAGACAACTCGGCGCGTCATCCAGTTCGGTTTTCTGGCCTTGACCCTCGTCGGCGTGTTCGTGGTCCGCGGCAATGCGGAGCGCTGGTGCCCGTTCGGCGGTGTCGAGGCAATCTACGGTTACATCAGCGAAGGCAACATGTTGTGTTCGCTGGGTGTGTCGAATTTCTACATCCTCGGAGCGATCCTGCTGCTGACGCTGCTCCTGCGGCGCGTGTTTTGCGGCTACATGTGCCCGATCGGCACGATTTCCGAATGGCTGCAAAGCGGCGCGCGGCGGGTCGGGATTCGGCCCATCAAGGTCCCGTACGGACTTGATCGAGGACTCGCCCTGCTCAAGTACGCCGTCCTTGTGATTGTGTTGTTCATCACCTACCGGGCGAGCGAACTGCTGTTTCGTGGGTTCGATCCGTGCTACGCGCTGCTGAGCCGGCACGGTGAGGACATCACCGTCTGGACCTATGTCGTGACCGGGGCGGTTGTCGTCGGCTCACTGTTTGTCGTGATGCCGTTTTGCCGGTGGCTGTGTCCGTTGGCGGCGGTGCTGAATCCGTTTTCTCGCTTCGGCCTTACGCGGATCACCCGCGACGAGAACGCTTGCACCGACTGCGGCGAATGCTCGACGGCCTGCCCCATGGCGATCCCGGTCGACAAGGTCAAGACGGTCACCGCCGCCCGGTGTATGTCGTGCATGGACTGCCTCGATGCGTGCCCGACGCGTGGCGAGGGGGCGATTGCCTGGGGACCACCCAAGACGCTCGGACGGTCCTGGCCGCAGGCGGTGCTGGTCGTCGTTATGCTGCTGCTGGTATCGGCTGCTGTGGGGGCGAGCTATGCGTTCCCGTTGCCATCGTTCGTCAAGATGCGCGATATGCAGCCGGGCGAGTCGGCACCACCGGCCCCCGCCGTCGTCGAGTTGGAGATCGAGAACCTGACGTGTCGCGGTAAGGCGACCTTGTTGTGGTACTTCCTCGACCGGGACGACGAGTTCGCGATCAAGGGCTACCTGAAGATCGAGGCCTGGCCAGGACCCGGCCAGGCGAAGACGCGCATCAGCTATGACCCGACATTGACCGAAGAGACAGCGATCAAGGAAGCCGTCACCGAACCGTACTTCGATCTGGTCGAACAGTTCTGGCGACCGTCGCCGTTTAGAATCGAGGGCTACGATCCGTTAGACCTCGACGACTGACGATCAATGATCGACGATTCACGACCATCAATTCTGCCGGGCCATTCTAATTCAAAAAGTGACGAACCATCACCGCGCCTAAAACGTCCGAGAATAGCGCGCGATGGCGATGGCGCGAGGTTTGCTCGGAGACGTTTTCATTGGAACCTTGACAGGGCTCGATCGTCGCAGGCGTCTTGTTGTTAGCCCGGATTATTCGCACCACAAAGACCGCGGAGAACGCAGAGTGTTGTTGAAAAGGGAGTTATGGCGAGCCCCGAGCGAGTTCTATCTTGATGGTGTGCAAACACGTGTCATCTGTGCCAGTTTCGCCATGGCCTTATCTGACTCCGCTCTGTGTGCTCTGTGGTGGATCATCCGGGTCGATGGAGGGCCGATCCCGTAGCGTTCTCGCAACGCCCCAAGCGTACGGTCAATGCGAAACGAAATATTTCACGCGTTCCGCGAAATACGTCTTACGGAACGCCGTTCATCTATCTGGTTCGGCTGATTCACAAAATGGTTTCCTCATTATTCCGAGGAAGACCTGCCGAAAAACCAAGTACCAGGCGGCGGCCCATCAGGTCGGTTGGGCAAGCGAGTGTCGGGCGACCATTCGGTCGCCCTGAGGATTCAAGGCGTGCCGGTTTACGTTCATTGTCCCCACTGCAAGCACCCCGTCGTGTTGCCGAATGCTGTAACCGACCGTCGGTATCGTTGCAGGCAGTGCAGCGGTACCTACGTCGTCAAACTTCCGCAGGGGCAGCGCGATCGTTCGGACACCCCGGACGACCGGGGACGCCGGCTACGGAAGGCCGTCTGAGCCTATCAGCCCGTGGCAAAACTGTGGCGCCGGCGTCTCGCCGGTGGAATCACAGGCGGGACGCCAGTGCCACATCCTGGTCGCGGCCGAAGGCCGCGCTGTGTTACGGGGTCTACCAGGACAGCCTCTTAACGCTACAGCACAAAGTCGTCTTGTTCACCGGAATCCAGCCGCGGAGCGGAGACGGAATGAAGCCCAGGGCGAAGCGCAGCGAGCCTGGGACGCCGGATCACGGAATCCGCAGCCCCCAACATTCTTACTTGGGAATGGGTTGCTTCTGTCGCCATTCCTGAATCGTCTCGATCAGTTCATCTCGGTTGATGGGCTTTGAGGCGTAGTCGTTGCAGCCGGCGTCGATGCACTTCTGCCGGTCGCTGGCCATCGCGTGGGCGGTCAGGGCGATGATCGGCCCGGAGTAACCCCTCCGGCGGAGCAGCTCCGTGGCCTCGTAGCCGTCCATCACCGGCATCTGCATGTCCATCAGGATGACATCGAACGGCTTGCCTTCATCGCGTTCCGCAAGCGCCTTCTCGACCGTGAGTTTGCCGTTCTCCACGGCGGTGACCTGCCCACCCACTTTCTTCAACATGCGCGTGATGAGAAATCGATTCGTGGCATTATCCTCGGCAACCAGGATTCGGCAGCCGGTCAGGCCCGGTTGGTCGGCGCTCGCGCCTGTCTTGGCGGCGTCGGTGGCCACTGTGGTGGCCGCCATGGGATCGCGGATCATCTTCACGCCATCCGGCAATCCCGCGGCCACAGTGACGCGGAACCTCGCCCCGGCGCCCTCGGCGGTCTCGACCACGGAGATGCCGCCGCCGAGCATCTCCGCAAA
>JAUVGW010000007.1 GCA_030593565.1 Phycisphaerae bacterium
CGGTTCGATGTACGCCTATCTGCGGACCCCGGGTTGGTACGACCCACCGGACATCCCAGCGGACAAACAAGCGAGGCAATCCGTCCGCGACAACTTGATCGCTGCGGAGCAGGCCTTCACGGAAAACCTGCGGTCCGGTCGGGGGCCGTTCACATATCGCATCTTCCAGGATGATCTGAACGGGTGGATCACGATGCGGCGGGAAATCTACCCGCTGATTGACGAACTCGCCCCGCCCCAACTTGCCGATCCGTTTGTGCTGCTGCGGAATGGCGTCATCACCGTCGCCGGCCGATACGACGGCGGCCTGTTCGACGTGGTCCTTTCCATCGACATCACGCCGACGATGAAGGACGACACACTTGTGCTGACCGCTACGAGCGTTCGTTGCGGCTCGGCGCCCATTCCGTTGGACCTCGGCGACATCGGCCTGGGCGAGGTCATCGAGCGAGACCGTGAAGCAACCTGGCCCGGCAGTCCGCGTATCACCGGCGCGTTTTCGACCGGCCTCGAACTTGAAGCGCGCGCCTGGTGGAAGAATGGCGGCATCGACTACCAAGTGCGCGACGTGCGCGTCGAGCCGGGCATGTTGTGCCTCGAAATCGAGCCGCTCGGTCCTCATTGGCCCAACGGACGCAGCGACCAGGATTGATCCGTCTCGGCCGATCGCGCCAAGATGTAGCGCCCACGCAGCCGACCGCCCTCGAAGGTGATTTCCCACCGGTCCACGTGCCGGGAATGAACCGTGCATATGCCTTCGTCGTGCCGCACGACGCTGCCGCGGTCACCCGAGACCGAGCCTTCGTAGTCGAGGTATGCTCGCCGGTGATCGGCGATTCGACACCATGTGCGCCCTTCCGCACCCACAGATTCCGGCTGCCATGCGGATTTCCAAGTCGCGAGCATCTCGCCGCCGTCGATCATCAGATCGAAATGGACCCCGTGCCGATCCGTGTGTCGTAACACCACGAATCGACCGCGGGACGACGATTCGGCTTGCTCGGTGTCGATCATATCGCGGCGTCTTTTTGCTTGCGGCCTCGGCGACAACGGCATAGCATTCTAACCGTGATGCCTGTACTGCGAATGCTGAGAATCTTCGCGGCGCGCGAAGAAGACTGTGGCACCGGCCATTGTGGCACCGGCGTATCGCCGGTGAAATCACAGGCCGGACGACTGTGCCACAGTTTGGTTGCGACCGGAGACCGCACTGTGGACGGTCATGGATGGCGACTCCGTTCGGCTGGTTTCGGGCCGCGCGTCGTGGCGAGGTGGCGCTGCATCATCGTGGGCTCACTGCTTTCGATGCTGGTCATCGGTGCTTGCACGAAACCCGTCCCCCCGTACGACGAGTGCATCCGCGTCGGCCGCGACGAATACGCCGCCCAGCGCTATCCCGAAGCCGTCGCCATGTTCAAACATGCCGCCGACATCGACCGCGAACGCCCCGAAGCGTCGTATCACATGGGCCAATGCTATCTGGCCATGGCCGAGCGGCGATTCAGCGAGCACAACCTGATCGGCGCGCTACGCAATTGCGACCGGGCCGTGGCCTGCTTCGACGACGCGATCACGGCGTTTCCGGGTTTCGGCCGGGCGGTGCAGGGCAAGGCTCAGGCGTTGCGGCTCAAGGGCAAACATGCCGCCGCGTTGGAAATCGCGGATTGGGCGGCGCAGCAGTCCGGAGCACAGGCCAGAAAGCTGATTCTCAAGGCCCACGAGTACGCCAAGACCGGCAACATGGATCAGGCGCAATTGGCGCTCAAGCAGGCCACGTCAATCGAAGCCGACAATGCCGCGGTCCATGCTGAACTCGGCCTGTTCTACCTGCGATGCGATAACGAATCCGCGGCCATAGGCTGCCTCCAACGCGCCTACGAATTGAACCCCGGCGCGCCGGGCGTCGTCAAAGCGCTCGCCCAGCTCAACGCATTACCTGAAACGCCTCGACGGCAGTAGCAGTGCGGCCCAAGCCCATGGATCGCAATCCATGGACTTCCGCTGGATGCGGGATGTTCAATTGGCCATTCAAGTATCAACAATGGCAATGCTGCGCGCCATGATCCAGGTCCATGACAGATTCGGGGGGTGGCACGGACAAGGATCGCCCTTGAGGAAGTCATGTAGGATGGGCAATCTTGCCCATCTGTTAAGCCGATCACCAGATGGGCAAGATTGCCCATCCTACAACTGAATTTGCTCAAGTAGTCAAGCAGCGTGAACACTCAGATACGACGGGACTGGCACGGGGGTTTCGCCTCCATGCCTCGCAGTGCCAACGCGCCGGTGGGGCAGGCCTCCGCGCATTCGCGGGCAGCATCCTTCAAGGCTTCCGCGAGCGACGCATCGAACGGCGTCGTGACGCGCATCTCGAAGCCGCGTCCCGCGAAGGTCAGCCCGAGCGGCTCGCCGGCCCGTTTTGCGATCTGGATGCACAGCCCACACAGAATGCACTTTCCTGATTGAAAGGTGATGTCCGGGTGCGGATGCAGACGCTGTGTTCGACGGCGTGGTCCGCGATACCGACTGGCGTCGGCGCCGTACGCCTCGGCATACCTTCGCAGTCGGCACCCGTCGAGTTTCTCGCAGTCGCAGGACAGGCAACGCCGCGCTTCGGCGCAAGCCTCCTCGTCCGTCAGCCCGGCCCCCGGGCCGCCATTGGGTTCGACGCGCCCGGCCGAACTCGCATCAGCCGCCATGGCCGCCAGTTCATCGGGACCCGGCCGGCTCAATCGTAGCGTTGCCAATCGGGGCAAGCCCGTCACGGGCCCACCACGCAGGTATTGGTCGATGCAGTACGCAGCAGCCTTGCCGTCGGCCGCAGCACGCAGCGCCTGCCCGCGAGGCCGCACTACATCGCCCGCGGCGAACACGCCGTCGGCCTCAGTCTCGTGGGTGGATGCCGACACCTGTAAACGACCGTCATTTCCTGCCAGCCCGAGCAGGCGCATGGCGTCCTGGTCGAGCCGGCCGGCAGCAACGAGCACCGCGTCGAAATCCCGCCGCAAATCCGCCATCGTGGCCGTTCTGCCGACCATCGTGTTCAATTCAAACCGCACACCGAGCCGGACGAGCAGCGCAATCTCAGCGTCCAGCACGTTCGGCGATAGCTGCGCCGGCGGCACATCCAGCAACATCCCGCCGGCCTTCTTGTGCGTTTCGTACACGGTACACGCATGACCACGCAGGCTCAGAAAATACGCCGCCGACAGGCCGGCCGGGCCGCCACCAACAACTACGACGCGCTTGCCGCTCGCCGGATCACGAGGCGGCAGAACCGAGCCTGTCTCAGTACTGTGCGTCCCGGCATCGTGCGTCCCGGCATCGTGTGACCTGGCATCGTGTGACCCGGCATCGTGTGTCCCAGCGTTGTGGCACCGGCGTCTCGCCGGTGTTCCATCGCGGGCCGACGCGAGACCCCAATCGGCAACGTAACGCTTCAGCAGACCGATCCCAGCCGGTTCGTCCACCGCACCGCGCCGGCACCCACCCTCGTAGACATCCGGGCCGAGCCTTGCCAAGACGGCAGCGAACGGCATCGCCTCGCGCACTGTGGCAGCCGCCTCCTCGATCCGCCCCACCGCGATCTGCCGCATCATGCCCGGCACATCCGTGTCAAACGGATCGGCATACTGACACGGCGCGCGACACTCACCCGCATGGTCGCTTAGCAACAGCTCCAATGCCGTTCGTCGCGCCTGGCGAACCTCGTCGGTCTCGCTCTCGACGCACAGGCCATCCTCGGCGACGGTCGCGCACGATGGAACCAGACGGTCAGCCCCCTCGATCTTCATCAGGCAGACCATGCACGTCGTGTTCGGCCGGCAGCCCTCCTGCCAGCACAGCGTCGGCACATCAATCCCCAGCCGCCGCGCAGCATCCAGCAACGTCGCGCCGACGGGCACGTTCACCGCTTGGTTGTCAATCATCACCCGCGGCATATCATCCCCAGAACCGCCCCAGCAGGTCGCCACGCGAGAACGCGCGCAGCAGCGTCGGCCCCGTGTGGCACCGGCGTCTCGCCGGTGGTTTTCACGGGGAGCATCGGCGTCTCGCCGGTGGCGTGTGTAGCGTCGGTCCCCTGCGACCGACGATCTGGCGATGGCGATGATGTAGCACCGGCGACAATATGACGCTGGCGACCCACCGGCATTTCATCCTTCATCCTTCATCCTTCTCTTCAGACCCTACACCACGACAATCGCCCCCTCCGGACACTTGACCCGGCACGTATCACACCGCGTACACTTCTCGTCATCGATCTCGTGTTTCTCGTACGGTGTCATCGCAATGGCGTCTGCGGGGCAATGCTGCGCGCAGAGCGTGCAGCCGCTGCATGTGTCGGTCACCTCATACCGGATCAACGCCTTGCACTGTCCCGCCGGACAGCGACCTTCAAGATGCGCCTCGTATTCCTCACGAAAGTAGCGCAGCGTCGTCAGTACGGGATTCGGCGCCGTCTTGCCGAGTCCGCACAGGCTGCCTTTCTTGACCGAACGCGCCAACTCGTCCAGTTTCGCGAGATCATCGCGACGTCCCTCGCCCGCGCAAAGCCGTTCGAGAATATCGAGCAGCCGCCGCGTGCCGATTCGACACGTCGTGCACCCGCCGCATGACTGGCCCTGTGTAAACGTCAGAAAAAACCGCGCGATGTCCACCATGCAATCGGTCTCATCGAGCACGACCAGACCGCCCGAGCCCATCATCGCCCCGACATCCGCCAACGCCTCATAGTCCACCACCGTGTCAGCCAGTTCTGCAGGCACGCACCCACCGGACGGACCGCCGATCTGAACAGCCTTGAACCTCGGCGTCCTCCTTCTGGCGACCAAGCTCTCCTTTATGCTCCCGCCCTCATCCTTCATCCTTCCGCCTTCATCCTTTTCTTCCTTAATGCCGCCGCCGATGTCCTCGACGATCTCTCGAATGGTCACGCCCATCGGCACCTCGATCAGCCCGCCGCGCCGCACCTTGCCCGCCAGCGCGAAGACCTTCGTGCCCTTGCTGGATGCCGTCCCAAGCTCGGCAAATGCCTCCGGCCCGTTGCGCAGAATCCACGGTATGACCGCGTACGTCTCGACATTGTTGACCAGCGTCGGTCGCCCCCACAAGCCCTTCTGCGCGGGATACGGCGGCCGCAATCGCGGCATCCCGCGCTGTCCCTCGATGGACGCAATCAACGCCGTTTCCTCGCCGCAGACGAACGCGCCGGCGCCCTCGATGACCTTCAACTTCAAGCAGTTTCCGCGATCCGCGGCACCCATGCCGAGCAGGTCGCGATCCTCGCATTCCTGCAACGCTTCCCGGATACGCTCGGCTGCCAACGGATATTCTCGGCGGATGTATAAATAGCCCTCGGTCGCCCCCACGGCGTACGCCGCGATCGCAACGCCCTCGATGATGCGGTACGGATAGGACTCCATCAACATCCGATCCATGAACGCGCCGGGATCGCCCTCGTCGCCGTTGCAGATGATGGTCTTCCGTTCGCCCTCCGCCCGTCGCACCCTGGTCCATTTTTCGGCGGTCGGAAAACCCGCGCCGCCGCGACCGCGCAGGCCGCTATCACATATCCGCTGAATCACGTCATCGGGCGCCATATCGCGACAACGATCCAATGCCTTGAAGCCATCGTGGCGCAGATATTCGTCGAGGTCTGTCGGATCGATGCACCCATAATGTTCCGTCGCGATGTGCTTTTGCCGTCCCAGGAACGCCGCGACCGGCGGATCGCGCAGTTCGATCACGTGATTCTCGACGAGCTGCCGAGCGGCACCGTCGAACAGATGTCCGACCGTGTTCCCGATCGTCGTGGTCACGCGACGTGCCAAGCCGGCTGGCTTGAAATGCCGCCCTATGATCGTCCTGGCATGTTCCGGCGTCGTCCGGGCATAGCGAGCGGTCATCCGCCCCGGCAGATTGATCTCAACCAACGGCGTCTGGTGGCACATTCCGATGCACCCGACGCGCTTCACGATCGCCGTCGCCCCGATGCTCGCCAGCGCCGCCTCCAGTGCGTCGTGGACATCGCCGCTACCATTTGCCACGCAGCACGAGCCCAGGCCGATACGGATTTCGCCGACCTCCGCCTGTTCATCCATGCGCGCGAGCGCCGAGCCGGGCGCGCGCGGGCCCGAGGCCGCCGATTGCCGCCTGCCGTTCGTCTTGGGATTCCGTGCCGCGGACAGCGCGTCCCACACCGTGTCGCTCCGCAGATGTCCGTGCGTCACATCATCGATCTGAACCACCGGAGCCAACGTGCAGCAGCCCAGACACGCCACCTGCTCCACCGTGAATGTTCGCGTCGGATCCGTATCATCCTCCGGAGCGATCCCGAGGCCGCGTCGAAGCTCGTCCGTAATCCGCGGGGCACCCGCCACATGACACGCCGTGCCATGGCAGACCTTGACAAGATGCTCTCCCACCGGCGACCGGCGAAACTGGGAATAAAACGACGCCACACCGGCAAGCTGTGCCGCCGGAATTTCCGTCCGCTCGCAGACACGCTGCAACGCCGTCTCCGGCAGGTATCGGTACTGCATCTGAATGGCGTGCAGGATCGGTATCGCGGACGCCGACCCACCACCTTCCCGCTCAATGACGGCATCCACGGTGGACAGATCGATGTCCTCCCCTTCCGCACCGCCAGCCGCCATCAGTTGCTGTTCATACGAGCAGGCAGATGTTTCGACAGGTGACAGCCTCCCCCTCCCCGCACACAACGATCTCGGCAGCGGCACACCCCCGTCCCGTAGCGCGACGTGGCATTTGGATGCGGCAACAAAGACGCCCGCGGCAATCGCCAGCGCCCACGCCAAGTTGCCCTGACGTGACTCACGAAGGAGCGATTCATCTGTCAAGCGGTCACACGCCGCGTGCAACTGCTCGGCGGGCTCCGGGCTCAGTCGCACTTTTTCGATCAGGCTGTCGACGTGCGCCTTCTCAGATGGTACGCGTCGCCGAGCGGCGATGACATCCGCGGTCATGAACCCGGTGGTGGCCACGACCACCACACCGGCTGATAGAGCCAGCAACAGCGCGACCATCTTCGCGGTGCCTTTGCCAATCATGATGATTGCTGCGGCGCTTTAACCGCTCCAGTGTCGGGTGTGTCCGGCCTGTCCAGTACGTGTTGGCGCGGACAGTGGCGGTAGCAGCGAGCACAGGCCAGGCAGGATGCCTCCACCGCGCGGAGGCCTTCGATCGCTCCGTACGGACACGCCTCCTCACACAGGCCGCAGTCCAGTTCCTTGTCCGGCGTGACCGTTACGCCGCGCCACGCCAGCCGCGACACCAACGACAACAACGCTCCGTAGGGACACAAATACCGGCAATACGCCCGCCCCACAAACAGCCCCAGCACCAGAAAACCGCCCCCAATCAGCAGCATGTACAGCGGACCGGTGAAACGGAAGAACCCGACGAACGGATCAAAACGGCAGATGATGAAATCGCGGCCTTCCGCGGGCTGAGCCGCAAACCAAACCGCCAACGCCAGGTACACCCACTTCAACCAGCCCAACGCCTTGTCGAGTCGGCGCGGCACCTGCACGGGCTTCAGCAGAACCAGCTCCTGAATCGCCCCCAGCGGGCACACCCCGCCGCAAAAAACGCGCCCGAATAGCACGGCCACCGTCAGCGGCAACAGAAATATCGCAATCGTGAGGTAGGAAACGACGTACCTTGAATCCGCGAGCGCGAGCACCACGTTCTGAATCGCGCCGATCGGGCACACGCAGCCTTCGCGATAAAGACCGAAGTACAGCAGACAGCCGATCGCCAACACGACCAGCCAGCGGCGGCTTCGGCGAGCCAGTACGAGCCACGCACATACGGCCATCGCGACGGCCAGCAGGGCGACATCAGTGATTTCCCGCCACTGGGCTCGCGGCAACGGCCGCTGCACCTCCGGCGTCACATATCCGCCACCGATTGATTGTTCATTGGGTGCCGCTTCCACCGGGCGCTGGTAATCCATCGCCTGCGCAAACAGCCGCGGCGCCGGACAAAGCAACACAACAAACAGGATCGCCCCCGACAGCCACCGGAGCAATCGCCCCGAAAACCGCTCCAAGGACGCATCAGGACGGACCGCACGTGAATCCGGGGAATTCACCCTGTGACTCCCTGCTCACCGAACGGCTTCCGGTCGTACGCCTCATCCGGGCAGACGATCGCAATCGAGCAGCGATTGCAGTCCAGGCACAGATTGTGCCGAACCTCGAGACGAATCGAAGTCAGTCCCGCCGGCTCCTTGCACGCCATCACGCACCTGCCACACCCGTTGCACCGCTCCTCGTCGATGATGTACTCGTAGAAGTTGTTGGCCGGGTCGTCTTCGTCGACCTCACCGATCGGCTTCCGTTCAATCGCGTCGCGCGGGCACAGCTTCTGGCTCGGCAGACCTTCTGCGTCTATCGCGCTCTTGACATCGAAATACGCGGGGCAGATATAACATCGTCCGCACTTCGAATACTCGTTCACCGCCCGCACGGCCGACAGCCCGATCACGCAGGTCGTGGCGCACAATTCACACACATCGACGCCGAGCGCGCCCAGCCGGCTGTTGACGCATTTCTGGCAGTCCAATTGCCACGCACCTTCCACATCCGAACCGCGGGCCAGATGCCACGCCAGACCGCCGAGCCCCAACAGCGCCGTGCCGCGTGCCGCGTGTTTCAGCACGTCTCGCCGTGTCGGTTTCTCGTTCATCGCTTCACACCATCACTGCCGGCCGCCGCCGGACGCGTCGTCGCGCCGGGTGCTTCCGGCTCATAGACGCAGATCTCCAACCGCACCGTATCGACCACATAAGCCCGACTCGATGAATCGACCGCAACGTCCATGTTCTTACAGCCCGGATCGAAATCCTTCTCCCCGAACAGCGCCAGCAGCTTGCCATTCACATCATACAGCTTCACCCGCGGTCCGGCCTTCTCTGTGACGACGATGTCTCCTTTCGGCGTCATCGAGATATTCGTGGGATTACAGCAGCCAGCGAAGCCCGCCGGATCCTGCCCGCCGAAACGACCGAAATGCCCGAGCAGCTTGCCTTCCAACGTGTAGCGTTCCACACGGTGTTTCCCTGAATTCGCCGCATGGATGACATCGCGGGCGTCGACCACGAAATCCAGGTGTTGATTCGGCAGCCGAAAACCCCGCATCCGGTTGTCATCACCGATGTTGTTGATGAATTGGCCCGACAGGTCGTATCGGCGGATGCAGCGGGCCTTCACGTCCCCGACCAGGACATGCTCGTCCGTCAGGCAGATCGTGGTCACCAGACCGAGCCGTTCGGGATCGCGCCACGTGTCCAGCAGCTTCCCGCCGCCGTCGAAGATCTCGATGTGCCCGGCCTCGCCGACAAACACGCGACCGTCCGCCGCCGCGGCCACCGCGTATCCCGGCCGCTCCGTATTCCAATGTCGCAGCACCTTGCCCTCGGCCGAGTAGACATTCAGGACAGAATCACCAACCGCATAAACCCAGTCCGCCTTGTCGATCGCAAGGCCGCGTAACGCCTCCGAGAATCGGCCGTGCCCCACGCCCTTGCCGGCGATCACTCGAATCTTGCGGTACCGCATAGCCACACCCATCAAACGCCGCCCATATCACCATTATAACGCAGTCAAGCCGCGAATCGTTCGGTTCGATGATACCGTCACTACTTCCCCATCCCAACCTCGATACACACCATCTTCGTCATGTCGCGCAAGACCATCTTGCCGTTCGACAGCGCGATCGGACCCCATACATCGTGCCCGTGCAGCACCTGCGCATGGTCGAGTTCCCGATATTCGCTCGTGTTCGCATCGAGCAGGCGTAGCATCCCCGTCTTGCCCTCCAAAATGAACAGCAGACCGTCGGCTAGCATATAGCTGCCCATTCCAAACGCCGCGTTGCCCTGGCTCGTCCAGGCCGTCTTGCCGTCAAGGTCCAGGCACGTCAACAACCCGCGTTTCTTCCGCCCAACCGCAAACATGTGGCCCTCGAACAGGATCGGCGTGTGGATTTCCGAATTCCACTCCGCGTCCTTCCAGTCGAAGATGACCTCCGGACTGAACGTGTCTCCGTCCTTCCGGATGCGCAACATGATGCTGCCCGCCTCATAGCCTGACGTCATGAAAACGCGATCATCCCCGATCGGCAACGGCGATGGCGCCACCGCGATATTGAACTTCCGCGCGTGCGCCCACAGCACCTTGCCGTCCTCAGCGCGAACTCCCATCGGCCCCTTCAGCGTACACCACAGGTACTGCTTGACCCCCCCCAACACGGCAGGCATCACCGTTGCGTGCGATAACAGCCGCTTCTCCGTATTAGGAGTCCGCCAGATTTCGTCACCGGTCGCCTTGTCCAGTGCCACCATCAACGCGTCGCCGCCCGGCGCGAACACCACGCGATCCTGTTCGATCAACGGGCACTGACCGTTGTACCACGGCGGGATCTTGCTGTTGTAGACGCTTGCCTTCCCCGCCAACTTCTTGCGCCACAACTCCTTGCCGGTCGCCGCGTCCAGACAGTGAAACACGCACTTCGGATCAAGCGAGAACACGTATCTCGCATCAACAGCCGGCACCGTTCGCGTGATGCCGTGGTTCGGACGAATCCGACGCTTCTCCTCAAATCGCCACTGTTCCTTCCCGTCCGCCAGCCCGAGACAACGCACTAGCCACGTATTGGTCTTCTCGTCGTAGTCATTGAAATAGACCCGACCACCAACGATCGCCGGCGAGGAATAGCCCTGGCACGCCTCAATCGTCCACAGCACCTTCGGCCCGCCCTCAGGCCACTTGCGCAACAACCCCGTTTCGCGCGAGATATTATCCCGATACGGCCCGCGAAACTGCGGCCAGTCATCCGCCGATGCTCGCACGGCAGGCATCGCCAAACCCAACATGACCGTCAACCAACATCTCCGCTGCCATCGCTTCATCCGGCACATCCCGTCTTCGCTTCCGATTCGTCTCGTACAACCCGGTGCCACGCCTGCCACCGGCGATCAGTTCGCGCGGCTCAGCACGTGTGACACCAAGATCGCACGTGTTTAGCCGGGGTGGCACGGGTAACGAGTGGGGCACCCCTCAGGGTGCCCCACTCATTACCCGTGGGAATACCTTGAGGTTTCTTTCCCACGGGTAAGCTCCACCGCTCAGCGCGGCTCCGCTAACCCATGCCACCCCGGCTAACGCTAAACACATACCTTGCTGGTGTTCAGCATAGACCACGGACCCCACTGCGACAATGTCTTCGCAAGTCGATCACAACGCCACTGAACAACAGAACGGATTCAGCAGGCCACGCTTACGATCAATCAGGATCGCCGAGCAGACCCTGCGAGCCTCGTGCGAGACGGGCCTATGCCGGCAAGACTGTTCGGTGGGGCCTGCGTGATGTGTGGAACCGCCTACGGTGCCGTCCGGCCCGATTCCCCGATGACGTCGAGTACCACGACAGTCACGTCGTCCGCGTGAGAAAGGCTGCCGGGCTCATTGTCGATACACGCCCGCAGTGCGGTGATCAGTTCTTCGCCCGGTAGCCGCAGCAATTCCGCCATTCCCGACTTCAGCGTGGGCATCTGCGGCAATGGCGGACGATGTTCGATCAGCGTTTCCTCCAGCCCGTCGCTGTAGAGCATGATCCGCTGGTCCGGTCGAAGCACCACCGTTTCGTCGCTGAATTCCTGCCCGTCGGACAGCCCGAGCAAGCAACCGTCCCCGTGAAGTTCGCGGATGCTCCCGTCGACATCAACGAGCATCGGAGGTGGATGCCCGGCGATCGAGTATCGCAGCTCCAGCGTCTCGATGTTGATCGTGCCGTACCAGCCCGTGATGAACTGCGAATCCGGCAGATCCTGCAAGGCGAGTTGATCGTTCAACATACTCAGCACTTCGGAAGGCGGCACGAGTTCGTAGCCGTCCTTGATGACACGTTTCGTGCGGATGGCATGCTTGATGTACATCGTCAGCAGACCGGCAGCCACGCCGTGACCGACCGCGTCGGCGATGTAGAATCCCCAATGGTGTTCGTCCAGCCGGAAGATATCGAAGATGTCGCCGCTGACCCACGTACATGGCCGGAACATCGTGGCAAAGCGAATCGGTCCCTTCTCGGGAAGGCCGCGAGGCAGGAAATCGCGCTGCAAGCGCGATGCCAGTCGCAACTCCCGATCCGTCGCGTCTAATTCTTTTCTTAGCGTCTCGCCAAGGCGGTTCAGATTATTCAGCCGCTTGTCTATCTGACGCAGAATCGGACGCGTTCGCGACAACGCCAGCAGCACGCCATGGACCATATCCGGCGGGCTGTCGGGAGGCAGACAGACCGTTCCCGCGCCACTTCCGGCGAAGACCCACGGTCGCGGCGTCACGATCAGCACACCGATCCCGAATTCCTGCAACAACTCCAACTGGCGATCCTGATCGGCCGAGCGTGATCCGCCCTTTCCCGATCGCCCCAGGCCACCATCGATCAGGACCACGGCGTCGAACCGCTGAAACGCCGACGGGCGATCCTCGGCGGAGGTTTCCACATTCTCGCAAACACACCAGTCCGATCCCTCGTCCAGACATTCCACAATCGCCGGGGCGGTTTTCCTCGCCCCCAGAATGCCGATTCGAATGATCGAGCCGGTGGCCCTCCCCACGGAGAGCGGCTTCGGTACGATCGTGCTTCCCAAATGTGCCGAGGTCATTCCCTTGAATCCGTCAAGTCCATGGCGGTCCGCAAGGCTCACAGCCCGGGCCTTCGTCGGACCATGCCATGAAAGATATCGTCGTACGCGGAGACGCCTGAACGGATCCCGGCTCGCCCACGGGACCCGCCCAGGCGCACTCGCATTTGCACTATGTGTCGGGTGTTTTCGGGCCCAAGTTGAGCAATCTCGGCTGCGGCGTCCGGTCTGCGAGCCGGGCGGTCCGCCGCCG
Organism: Phycisphaerae bacterium; assembly: GCA_030593565.1. GTDB lineage: Bacteria > Planctomycetota > Phycisphaerae > UBA1845 > UTPLA1 > JAFGQA01. The sequence continues at coordinate 12,924 of JAUVGW010000007.1, forward strand.
CAGTAGTGAGCCGGGCGGTCCTCCGCCGCAGTAGTGAGCCGGGCGGTCCTCCGCCCGGTCGACCGGGTCGAGGACGACCCGGCTCACAGGGGTCGAGAAGCGTCCGTACCCCCAGACACACAGGTACGGACGATCCAGCCCACCGAGACGAAAACGAGTCGGCTCGCTCGGCAACGGACTGTCGCATCAGTCGCCGAACAACGCCTGCGGAATGTTGACGTGGTCCCCCTCGGTGATTCCCCATTCGGCGAATTGTCCTCCCCGTACTTCAAGCACGAACCTGGCCGGTTCGATCGATGGATACCCGCCTTCGTTCAACGGCTCCATCGTGTACGTCTTCACGATCGTCCCGTCCGACCGGATGTACGCGATATCCAACGGGATCACCACGTTGCGCATCCAGAAGCTATGGTATGCATCATAGGTGAATACGAAGATCATCCCACAATCGGCGGGCAGTTCCTCCTCCGTGATGTTCATCAAGCCCAGCAATTGGGACGCGCCCGTGTCGGCGATGGTGCAACGATACGTCGTCCGGCCGACGACCTCGATATCCACCACATCCATCGACGACAGGTCGTTCTTCTCCGTCGAGGATCGCGGTATCTCCGTGCAGCCAAACTGCATCGCCATCCCTGCAAGCATCACGGCCACGCCGCTCGCGCGGCGCCCTCCATGTCGCCGACTCCGCCGGATTGTCGCAAGCCTCGAATTCACGGCTCACCTGTCGGTGCCGTGCCGTGCTTCGGCATCGGCGGCAACGGCTCGATCGTCACGGTGTAGCCGCGCGGCTCGTCGATCTGGAACCGTGACATCGCCGGCGCCTCGTCCGTATCGATCTTCTTGAAATCGACCTCGATCCGGTTCTTGTCCTTGATGCGCTCCGTGACGATCCGCACGGGCAACTCGATCTTCTTATCGACGTACATCTCGACCCGGCTGTACTTGGTCGCCAACTCAGTCCTCGGCAGCGGCACGCAATGAAGATGGTCCGCGTTCTCCGGATCACCCGCCGCCGGTGCTTCGAGCGTCACGGTGAACGTCCGCAGGATTTCCTCGCGTTTCTGGCCGAACGGCAATGGGAACGGGCCTTTGCCCAGCCTGAACGGGTTGACGCGCTTACCCTTGCGCACGATCTGCCGCTTCGTGACTGTCTTGCCCCTGTCGTTCCGCTCCGTCAGCCATTCGCCGTCGAACAGGAAGTACTCCCCGTGTTCGACGATGACGCCGTCAGCGATCAGCTTCGTGAAATGGATCAGAAATCTCGGGTTCGGCTCCGCCCGTGCGAACAGCAGTTCGCCCTGCTTGATCTGCGCGTCCTCGACCGGGAAGACGGTGACGTACTTGTAGGTCAACTCGCACGCCAGCCCCTTGATCGCCTGTCCCTTGACCTCAAGCTTGTCCAGGATTTCGTCAACCTTCGGATCGCCCGACGACAAGACCGCCGCAGGCGCCGGCCCTGGTTTCACAGGCACTTCACCCGGTTTCGTGCGTGGTGTGATCTGTTTCACGGCCACTGCACCTGGTTTCGCGGACGCCGCGGTCGGTTTCGTCGTCACAACGTCGGCCGACTGGATGCCCGGTCGCGACGTCGGGCCGTCTGCCGCCGCCGCACTCGGCTGCGATGCGGCCCGATCATCCGCAACGCATGCGACGCACAGAAATCCGACAACGAACAAACCTGTAACGCCTGCGCACTTCCGCATCATCGACTCCAACGAGGGCTCATCCGGAGATATCGGGGCTGCTTCTCATCAATCTCCAAGACAACGCACGTACTCAAGCCCCCAACGGGGGCGACGGAACCCTCCGCGGGCCGCCGGGCTTCTTCCATCGCATTGCCCGTCCCACCGGGGCTCCATTCCGCCACACCCTCCACCAGTTCAACCGATTCTACGCCCCGCCAACCTCGCGGGCAACGAACTGTGCCTCCTTGTCCGTCGATGCCTCACCTTCGACCAAGGCCTGATCGGTCGCAGCATTCCCGCCCCCGCGGATTCGCCGGATCATCCGTGGGGCGATGCGCACCAGCGCCACCGCCACCAGACCAGCCTGAAGCGCCAGGATGTGCCATGTTTCCAGGTGCAGCCCCAACGTGGCCACCGCCCAAATTGCGTAGCGGAACCACCGGCCGGCAACGCTCGCCAGGAAGAACAGCCAACGGGAATATCGCGTCGAGATCGCCAGCCACCGAATCACGTCAACCGGAATCGGCAGGAAGCTGAACAGCGTCAGGATCCAAAACGGATTCGTCCGAAACCACGCGTCGGCCGTGCGATACAGCCGCGTGTCTCGCACCTTCGCCACACGACGCTTGCGCAGCAGATACACGAAGACATGGTATTCATTCAGGTTCGCGAGCCCCGTCGCGGCCGCGCCGATCGTCGACACCACGATCAGTCTTTCCAGGCCGTGTCCTTCGAGACCCAACTGTGCCGCCACCATGTCACTGGCGACCAGCATCACGACCCACGTCGTGGGCGCGGGGAAAAACGTGCAGCACAGCGACATGTAAAAGGCATAGCCCGCCAGAATCCAGACCGCCCACCCCATCCCCGATCCGTTTCCGTCGATCTCCGCCAGCCCCCAGCTCGCCGCGGCGGTCAGCCCGATCAACCACAACAGGAATCCCGCGAACCACGCACGCAGATTCACGCCGTCGTTGATGGCCGCCTTCTCACCCATCACCGCGCAAACTCCACACCAGCCGTCGTTCACGATTCGCTATTCGCAATTCGCTATTCGCCATTGCTATTGCTGCTCAAACCGCCCATCGATCATCGTTAGCACCCGATCCGCTCGATCCGCCAGGTGCTCGTTGTGCGTGATCATCACGACTGTCAGCCCGTCCGACCTATTCAGGTCCGCCAGCAAATCGAGCACGATCGCGGCATTCCGCGAATCCAGATTGCCCGTCGGTTCGTCCGCCAGTAGCAACCTCGGGCGACCGACAATCGCTCGCGCGATGGCCACGCGCTGCTGTTCCCCAACCGAGAGCGCACCCGGCTTGTGCCGCCGCTTGTCAGACAGCCCGACACGGTCCAACGCCTCGGCGACACGTTGGCCGGCCGATCGGTTCCGCTCGGCGTCATGACGATCGGACTTCCCGCGCAGCTCGAGCGCGAGCGCCACATTCCGCTCCGCCGACAGGACCGGCAACAGGTTGAACCGTTGAAACACGAATCCGAGCTTGCCGCGCCGCAGCATAGTCTGCTCGCCATCGCCGAGCCCGTCCACGCGGCTCCCGTCGATCTCCACGGCGCCACCGGTCGGGCGCATCATCAACCCGAGCACGTTCAGCAGCGTGGTTTTCCCGCAACCACTCGGTCCCATGATGGTGACGAATTCCGCACGCCGCACGGCCAGATCGACCCCATGCAGCACCGGCGTCTCGATGCCGTCGCTACGATACGTATGACGGATGCGTTCCGCCCGCAGAATGATGCCGTCGCTATTCGCCATTCGCTATTCGGCTTTCGACTTTCGGCTTTCGACTTTCGACTTTCGGCTTTCGGCTTTCGACTTTCGGCTTTCGGCTTTCGGCTTTCAACTTTCACTATTCCATACTCAACGCCGCCACCGGGTCCAGCCGCGCTGCCCGGTATCCCGGATACAGTGCGCTCAAGACGCCTCCAATGATCCCGATCCCCAACGCAATCAACACGAATGCAGGCTCGATGCTCACCGTCAACAGCGGCTTCGCCGCCTCAAGCCCAAGCTTTGCGCCGATCGCCAGGCCGAGGCCCAATGTCGTCCCGCACACGCACACCAGCGTCGCCTCCACGACGGACAGCCCGATCAAGTACGCACGTCCCGCGCCCAGCGATTTCAGGATGCCGATTTCCCGCGTACGCTCCAACACCATCGTGTACATGCTCAGCAGGATGATGATGAAACAGACGATCAGGGCCATGCCGCTCGCCACATTGATGTACACATAGACCTGTGAAAAGCTCTCGTACATCAGGTCGCGATACGCGCCCTTCAGTTCCACCTTGGCCTTGATCCGCTCGCTCAACGCGTCCGCGATCGCCTCCTCGTAGCTCACCTGCGACGCCCCGCCGCCGGCCGATGCCTCGGATGGCCCTACCCGAAGCCGATCTTGGTCGCCGCCCGCCAACGGCGGCGGATGCAGCTTCACGAAGAACAGGCTCACCCACGGCACGCCGCCGTTCTTCACGTACTGCAACACCTGAATCGGGCAAAACACCCGTCCGGCCACGCCCGACTCCACCACGCCGACAATCTCGAACGGCCGCCCCAAAAATATAACCTCGTCGCCGACCTCGTAATCACCCACACGGGCAAGACGCTCGTCGATGACCAATTCACACGCCGCCAGCAACTCCGCCTCGCCGACGAGTGCCGGATCGTAGTACCCATTCTCGTTGCGAAGCCCGTCCAGCCGATCGCCGAACGCCCGGCCCTCGTCGAACAGCCGTCCTCGCACGACTTCCCGCCGACCGAGAAACGCCGACATGTCTGCGCGATCGACGCCGAACAGACGTTGTTGCTGGCCACCCATATGCAGGGTGTCCAGCATCACGCCGATCGTCTGCTTGACCACACGCCGCCCCCCGTACTCGAACGCATCGATCACGGGGGCATACTTGCCGCTGAACGCCGCACCCGCCGTGAATATCACGTTCTCGTTTTCAGGCAGTACGATCAACTCGGCGTCGACACTCTGAATCCGGTCGGCCACCTCGTTCAGCATCCCATGCGACAAGGCCAGCATCACGACGAGCATCATGATACCGATACTAACGGCCAGGATCGACAAGGCCGTTCGTAGCTTCCGGTGTGCGAGATGTGCAACCGCCAACGAAAACAAGTTCTACGGCTCCCTATCAGACGAAGGCTGCCGGTTCAAACCCCGTCGAATCAACGCGCCTGCCCCAATCCCCATTTCATCCTTCATCCTTTAGCCTTCATCCTTCTCTTCAATTCCCAACAGCGGCAACAGCTCTCGCAATTCGCGAATCACGTGGTCCGCCTCATCCGCCCACGCCGGAGATCCGGTTGGATTGCCCAATAGCAGGACCGTGACGGCGCCGGCAGCCGCCCCGCAGACGATGTCGTAGTGATAGTCGCCGATCGTCCAGGTGTCACGGGGTTCGACCTCCAATGTTCGGCAAATCGAGAAAACCGGCTCCGGTGACGGCTTCATCGCTCCGTCTTCGCGCGTCCAGATCATGTCGAACGCCAGTCCGTGTCGGGTCTGAAGCGTCTCGACCGACTTGCGCGAGTTGCGTGTCATCAGGGCCGCCGGGATGCCGGATGATCGAACGGCCGCAACAACCTCCGCCGCTCCGGGCTGCAATTCGCTACGGTCGGCAGCCTCAGCTTCATGGCGTTCCAGGATCGCGTCCGCACGGCTGCGATCCGCGGGTGACATCGCGCGCATAGCTTCCAGGATCGGCGCGGAAACCCCGATCTCCTCACGGATGCGGTCAAAATCGAGCATCGGACGCGTCAGCGTCCCATCCATATCGAAGATCACTGCGGATGCGTTCAAGGCCATGATGAATCTGACACCTGCCCAGTCGGGCTTGGATTCGCCCCGTATTCTCGCCCGATCCTGCGCCGGGCCGCCAACCGGCGCCCATCATGGAGCAAGAGCCCGCGGATGACAAATCCACGGGCTCAACAAGCGTTCGTAGCACAGCGCGACCGCCGGCCGCAACCAAAATGTGGCACAGGCGTCCCGCCTGTGTCACCAACGATGGGGGTGGCACGGACAAGCGGTCCAGACGAGGCGGTGTCGATTCGGATGGCCTACCCCATGACAGCTACTGTGCCACGATTCGAACAACGCAGCTTATCCGTGAATGTTCGACGTGGCCAACAACCAGGGAACACGGTCAAGGACCGCCCCTGCAACTTCGTCCAATTCGATCGGGCTATTTCCAGGGACGATCCTTGACCGTGCCACACACCCGATTTTTGCTATTCGCGATTCGCCTTTCGACCCTACCGGCCAGCCTTCACCGCCGCCCCCCCCGTTTTCGATCCGTCTCCCTTCGACGAACCATCAGACGATGACCGGCGCCGCTTGTTCTGCGGTCGGACGATCTTGTACGCCGACTGCGTCTCCGAGTAATCCACAACGTCGGTTTGATCGAGCTTCGCCTCGCGAGCCGCCGCGTGAACGTTCGCCTTCGTGACTGTCCGGACGGTCTTCGGCAGGACTACCCAAATCGCTCCGTCCGGGCGCAGCGTATCGCTCAGGTCCTCGAGCTGGCGAAGCTCTGCCGCCCGCTCGACGCCCAACATCACAAGGTCGCATCGCTTGGATCCGCGCGAAACGACTTTTGTGTTTTTCGACTCGAGCGAATCAAACAGCTCGCGGTCTTCCAGATTCAGCACGCGAATCGTCTGACCATCGCACACGCCGAGTTTGTCCGCCAGCGTCTGCGGATGAAGAATATAGTCGATCCAGCGCTCGGCGGCCCGGACGGCCCCCAGCCGAATGGATACGGGATTCCCGTGGAAATTGAATAGGATCGCATCCCCGTCGCGACTCGGATCGCGAATCTCGGTCAGGCGGAATCGGAACTTCGTCATACCAGCGAAGTCGATGTGGTCGCCCTCCATGCGGACCTTGCCTTCGTAGTGATCCCTCCCTACTTGCAGCTTGCAGGCCGACTCCATCGCCATGAGCTTGGTCCTTCCAGTTCCCCCACATACCAATCGCCGACGCCACCATAGCGCCGCTATTCTGGAAACGCTGTCGCTAATGGGCTTTGCCGTCGACCCGGCCCGCGCCGAACACAAGTCACCGCAATCTGTGGTGCTCGCGCCGATATGCACGTCTTGGCCGCCGTCCGCGGACAATTCCGCGGACGGCGGCGTGACGGTCAGTTCAAAACCCTCGGAAACGGGACCTCCCCGTCGACCCATGCTCCCGCGTTTCCGAAGGACATTGTAACACAATCCAGTCTGTGCCGAAACCCTACTCTTCGTCCTTTGTGTTCATCGCGGCAATGGTTGTGAGATCTTCCAGTGTCGTGATGTCACCCTCGACGCGACCCTTTGTGGCGAGTTCACGCAACAAACGGCGCATGATCTTGCCACTACGGGTCTTAGGTAGCGCATCCGTGAAGCGGAGGTCCTTCGGCCGAGCGATCGCGCCGATCTGCGTTGCGACGTGCTTTCGCAGTTCGTCTTTCAATCCGGCGCTCGCCTCCGAGTCTCCCTTGAGCGTCACGAACGCACAAATCGCTTCACCTGTGAGTTCGTCGGGGAATCCGACCACGGCCGCTTCCGCCACCCTCGGGTGCGAAACCAACGCGGATTCGATCTCGGCCGTGCCCATCCTGTGACCCGAAACGTTTAGTACATCGTCTACTCGACCCGTGATCCAGAAGTAGCCGTCCTCGTCGAATCTGGCGCCGTCGCCTGTGAAATACACGCCCTCGATTTCCGAGAAGTACGTCTTGATGAATCGATCCCGGTCACCGTAGATGCCGCGGAGCATCCCAGGCCACGGTTGGCGAATGACCAGCAACCCGTTGCTCCCTCGCGGAAGCACCGTGCCGTCGCGCTCCACGACAGCCGCGTCGACACCGAAGAACGGCTGCGTTGCCGAGCCGGGCTTCGTCTCCGTCACACCCGGCAATGGCGTGATCAGAATACCGCCCGTCTCCGTCTGCCACCACGTATCCACGATCGGGCTGGTCCCGCCGCCGAGGTGCTCGTGATACCACATCCACGCTGCGGGATTGATCGGCTCGCCCACCGAGCCCAACAGTTTGATCGACGACAGGTCGTACTTGCCCGGCAACTCCTCGCCTTGCTTCATGAACGCGCGAATGGCCGTCGGCGCGGTGTAGAACTTCGTCACCTTGTATCGCTGGACTATCGCCCAGAATCGTTCCCAATCGGGATGGTTCGGCGCGCCCTCGTACATGATCGTCGTGATGCCGTTCTGTAACGGACCGTAGACAATATACGAGTGACCCGTGACCCAACCGATGTCCGCCGTGCACCAGTACATGTCGTCCGGCTTCAGGTCGAAGACCATCTTGGCCGTGTACGCCGCGAAGACCATGTAGCCGGCCGTTGTGTGTAGAATGCCCTTGGGCTTGCCCGTGCTGCCACTGGTGTACAGCAGGAACAGCATGTCCTCGGCGTCGCAGTGCTCGGCCTCGCAGGTGTCGGCGCAACCCTCAATCGCGTCATGCCACCAGACGTCCCGGCCGTCCTTCATCGTGATCTCGTTGCCCGTGCGCTCGTAGACGACGACCGTCTTCACCAGGTCGGTCATGCCGCACGCGTCGTCAACGTTCTTCTTGAGCGGTACGATCTTCCCACGTCGGTAACCACCGTCGGCCGTAACGATCACGGTTGATTGCGCATCTTCCAATCGGTCCACGATCGCCTGCGCGCTGAATCCGCCGAAAATCACCGAGTGCGGCGCGCCGATGCGGGCACAGGCAAGCATCGCGATCGCCAGTTCCGGAACCATCGGCATGTACAGCGTGACTCGGTCGCCCTTCTTCACGCCCATCTTCTTCAGCGCATTGGCGAACTTGCAGACGTCGCGCAGCAAATCGTTGTAGGTGAATTTGCGAACGTCGGTTGGCTCGCCCTTGTCATCGACGAGTTCGCCTTCCCACAGGATCGCCGTGTGGTCGCCGCGGCCCTTCTCGATCTGATAGTCGAGGCAGTTGTAGGCCACGTTTGTCTTGCCACCGACGAACCATTTCGCGTCGGGTAGATTCCACTCACGCACCTTGTCCCATTTCTTGAAGAAGTGGCAATCCGATGCGATCTCGCCCCAAAAACCCTCGGGATCCTCGATCGATCGTTTGTGCATCGCCTCATATTCCGCCACGGTCTTGACGTGTGCCTGTGCGGAAAAATCAGCAGACGGTGCGAACTTCTGCGGGACGGGTGTGCTTGAATCCGAAGCCATACTGTTGGTCCTCCAATGCGACAAAAAACGCTCTTGTTAAGGGTGTTGCGGGGTCACGCGGCCACGAATACGGCGTATTGTACGCCGTTTCGGCCATGCCTGCGACGTCGTCTCCGCCCAGGCCTACGTAGGTCATCGGGCACGCACGCACCCGATCCGTGACTCCGTAATCGCCATAAGGCAAGACCGGGACCACTCGCGTCCTGGGGCCTCGCAACAGGTGCGCGACGACTTCGCCGGGACGGCCCAGGAACCCCCGAGCCAACGAGCCGGTTTGTCTCAAGCCGCTCCCGCTCGTGCAAGATTCCCATCTCGCACGCACTCCTCGCAGGATTCCAATCCTCCAGGGCTACGGGATGGAATTCCCGTCGGAGTCGGTGCGAGAACGGATTCTCGCACCAGCAGTCAACCACCTGAATCGCCACACATCCAGTAATCCCGGCACGCCGGGGTTACCCCTTCACCCTTCACCCTTCATTTTTCATCTTTCCCCCACTCCCGGCCCCACTCAATGCTGGCACCTCGCCGCGTTGCCGGATACGATGCCCAATCATGGATGCGCTACAGGCCACAGCAGATTACCATAAGTTCTGTCCGGGTGAGGAAAGCGTCAAGATATCCAACGCGATCTGTCGTGGACGACGTCGCAGTCATCACCCCAGTTGTAACGGCTGCAAGTTCAACGATGACGAGAAAGGCCGCGATCAGACCCAAACCGCGGATAAAACCGACGACGTTTCACCCGTCGAATCGCTCTTTCGGTCAAACGAAATCCGGGGCACCGTTCCTTCGCCGCTTTCGCACGACGCCGCCTGGCGAATCGGTCATGCAACCGCTCAGTACCTCCGGGGGCGACTCCGGGGTTATGACCGCGCCGACCCCAATGCCCGCAACATCATCGTCGGGCGCGACACGCGTTCACATAGCGAGGATCTCCAAGACGCCCTCGTCGAGGGCATCCGTTCGTCCAGCCTTGACGTCATCGACATCGGTCCTGTCGACACGCCCCAGTTGTACTTCGCCGTCAACAACACGAACGCATGCGGCGGAATACAGGTCACCGCCGGCGACATGCCGCCTGACCACAACGGCTTTCTGATTTGCGGCGCGAAGGCCGCCCCGGTCACCACCGAGACGGGCCTTGTCAGCATACGTGACATCGCCACTCGCGTGCCCCGCCACAACACCGGCAGTCAGTCCCGCCTGTCGGAAAAAGACTTCTCGGCAGCCTATGCCGAATTCGTCAGACCGTTTCTGCACCGCCGTTCACATCGGGCCGAGCGCGTGACTGTCGTGTGCGATGCCGCCAACGGAACGGCGGGGGCCTCGTTGTCCGCCATCTTCAAGGGCGCGAGGAAGCTGACCGTCGTTCCCATGGGTTTCGAGCATGATGGGCGTTTCAACCACGTCCCAAATCCGTTTGATCCGAAGAACACCCGCGAACTGCGGAAGCTCACGAAACAACACAAGGCCGACATTGCCGTTTCCTTCAACGGAGACGCCACAAGCTGTATCTTTCTTGACGACAGGGGACTGACCGTTCGATCCGACCTTATCGCCACGCTGCTCGCCCGCATGTTCATCGAACGTTCTCCGGGCGCGGCCGTCGTTTTGGATGTCCGCTCCACGCGGGCCGCTGTCGAGGAAATCGAACGGGCCGGTGGTGTTGCCATCCTGACGCGCGTGGGACCTTCGTTCGTCAAGAAGGCAATGGCCGAACGGAACGCGGTCTTCGGCGCCGATCTTCACGGCCGTTTCTACTTTCGGGACAACTTCTATTGCGAGTCCGCCATCCTGGCGCTTGTGCACGTCCTGAACCTCATCACCGATACCGATCACCGGCTCAGTGAACTCGTTCGGTCCGTCAGCCGCTATCGCTCCACCGGCGAACTTCGATTCCACCGCCCGGACCCCGATCATGCACTCCGCGAGATCCGCGCCGCCCACGCCGATGCCCACATTGATATGCTTGACGGGATCACGGTCACGTACCCCGATTGGTCGTTCAACGTCCGCCCCGCGGAAGCCGGCTCCTACCTTTACGCCATGGTCGAGGCGAGAACACGAAAAACCGCCGACGAATACCTGGCTCGGCTCGAGCCCCTCCTAGGCGAACGGGCCTGATCCTCGGTCACCAGCGAGCCGGGCCGTCCCCGGCCCGGTCCCCTGGTCCCTTGGTCTTTGGTCGCGGCCGAAGGCCGCGCAGCGATACTCGCGAGACGATTTCAACGGGATGCATTCATTGGACGCGCCGCCCATCTTCATCATCGGCCCGCCGCGGACGGGAACGACGCTGCTGGCGTATCGGCTTGCAGCCGGCGGCGACATCCTCGCCCTGAGCGAGTCCTTTCAGATGCGGGCGATGCTGCCCGACTGGCGGGTGCAGCGGATATTCTCCTGGTATCAGCGCCGCTTTCGCCATCGTGTTCCATGGCCGCGGCGATGCACGCCGGAGCAGCACCTCGACTGGATGCGGCAAGTGGCGACGGTCAACGATTTCGACTTCGTCATCATCAAGGAGGTGTTCCACGACATCGGCCTGAAGCCGCCGTGGTGCAACTTCGAGCTGCTCGACCGGATGACATCGGGCGACGCGCAGGTCGTTGCGATTGTGCGGCATCCGTGCGATAGCGCCGCTTCGACGATCTGGTTGTTTCGGCTGCTGCTGTTCGGGATGGTGGGTCGGCTGGCCCGGTGGCGATGGCCGACCGCGCCGCGATTCGAGAATGATGACGAGATCGTCCAATGGAGCGCGGCGAACTGGGCGCACTTCGCGGACTGGGCCCGCCGACGGCAACTGTATGTGATCCGTTACGAGGACCTCGCGAAGCAGCCCGAGGCGACGCTACGTCGCGTGTGCGATCACACAGGTCTGCCCTGGCACCCGCGAATGCTCACGCGCCGGAACAAACCACGCGCGTTCGGCGGCATCGGCGATCCCAAAACCCTTCTACACCCGTTCAGGCCAATCTCATCACGCCCCGTCGGACGCGGCAGACTCCTGACGCGCGAACAATGGGACACGGTCGAGGCCGCCTGCGGCCCCGCCGCGGCGGAGTATGGCTACGACTTCGATCGCCCCGATTGAAGGCACGGCGTGTGATGAAACGTCACCAACCTTTCCAGCTTATGTAGTTGGCAGCCATATGTGTGAGGGTGACGGGGATGATGCTGCCAGTCCATTGCCTGGCCAGTAGGATCCAGACACAGAAGATAAAGGTGTAAGTCAGTTGGAAACAGACGAAAGCGGCACCGATCCCAAGGAAGTTTGGTATGTGCCACACACTGAAAAACGCCGCAGTGATCAACACGGCTTTGTCAAGCGGGATGCGGCGCACACACCGGCCAGGAAAAGCGGCGTTCGCCAACCCAAACAGATAGCCCATGAACAGGAGATCCTGAGCAAGCGGGGATATGAGCCAGGAGCCAACGCGATCCCCGGTGAATGGTCGCGAGGTGAATGGGCAGACGATTGCCGTAAGAACGATCGGAGGTACACAGACGGCAATAACCCGCCATACTTGTCCCTTCCACTTTCCCAACGTCAAGCCGGATCTTGATGCCGCCCCAAGGCATAGGAGGAGTGGCATGAGTCCAGACAAGGCATCATGGATGTTGCTGAAGGCGTCCGGTCCGAAGCGATCGTAAATGGCACGGCCTGGCAAGACCCACCACAGTAGCCAACTGGGAATGGCATGATGCGCCGCCGTCAATGCCAGGGCGAGCAGCAGCACTTCCCTTCTTGACAACTCGGTTGCACGCTGCATCTGCATGTCCGCTTCCCTGGGCGGGGCAGAATACCCCGCCCTGTTTCACGGAGCGGTGTGTCGACCCGGTCGGCCGCCCCGGAGCGACTACCGCCGCATCTTCGCCATCGGCCTTTTTTTCGCGGTTGCCTTCTTCTTCGTAGCCTTGGACTTCTTGGCGACCGGTTTGCTCGGGTCCGGCTTGCGGGCGGCGGGCTTTGACTTTGCTGGCTTTGCTTTCTTCGTCGCCTTCGCGGCGGGCTTCATGACGACCGCCTGGGCCGCGGCGAGGCGGGCAATGGGGACGCGGTAGGGCGAACAACTGACGTAGTCCATTCCCAGTTCATGGCAGAAATAGACGGACTCCGGGTCGCCGCCGTGCTCGCCGCAGATGCCGATCTTCAGTTTCGGCTTTGTCTTTCGGGCGGACTGAACCGCCATGCGGACGAGCTTGCCGACGCCGGGAACGTCGATCGTCTGGAACGGATGCCCCTGAAAGATGGCCGCCTTGTTCTGATCAAGATAGGCCGGTAGGAACCGGCCCCCATCGTCACGAGACAAAGCCATGACCGTCTGTGTGAGGTCGTTGGTTCCGAAGCTGAAGAAGTCCGCCACGCCGGCCATGCTGTCGGCCGTCAAGGCCGCCCTCGGCGTTTCGATCATGGTGCCGACCAGATAGCTCAGCCGAATTCCCGCCTCCTTCAGGATTCCATCCGCTACCTCGCGAACGCGATCCGACAGGATATCGAGTTCCTTCGCGTCGATGCAGAGCGGGATCATGATCTCGGGGGCCACCTTGACACCGCGCCGGCGGCACTCGACGGCCGCCTCGATGATCGCGCGCGTCTGCATCTCGAGAATCTCGGGGTAGGTGATCGCGAGGCGACACCCACGGTGGCCGAGCATGGGATTGGTCTCGTGAAGCCGTTCCACACGGCTGTGGACGATCTTGAAATCGACGCCAAGGTGATCGGCGAGTTCTCGCTGCTTGTCTTCCGTGTGCGGCACGAACTCGTGCAATGGCGGATCGACCAGCCGAACCGTGACCGGCCAGCCGGCCATGGCCTCGAAGATGCCGATGAAGTCCTGCCGCTGGAACGGCAACAGCGTATCGAGTGCCTCGCGCCGCTCGTGTTCACTGTCCGCGAGGATCATCCTCTGAATCGCCCGCAGCCGTTCCTCGGTGTCGAAGAACATGTGCTCCGTCCGGCACAACCCGATTCCCTGCGCGCCCATTTTCTGGGCGGTCGCGGCGTCGTGTGGGGAATCGGCATTAGTGCGGACCTTCAATCGCCGCCTGGCGTCACACCATTTCATCAGCGTGTAGTATTCTTCCGGCAGGGTCGGCGTGACGAGGTCGATCGTGCCTTCGTAGATCGCGCCGTCCGAGCCGTCGAGTGTGATGTAATCGCCCTCCTGAAAGGTCCTCCCCTTGATCGACATCGACCTGCCCGCTTCGCTGACCCGCAAGGCCCTGCAACCGACGACGCAACACTTGCCCCAACCCCGGGCCACCACCGCCGCATGTGACGTCTTGCCGCCCGTCGCCGTCAGAACGCCTTGCGAGGCGTGCATGCCGCCAACGTCCTCGGGGCTTGTTTCCCTGCGCACCAGGATCACTTTCAGCCCGTCCGCCGCCCAACTTTCGGCGGTCGGCGCATCGAAGACGATCTGGCCGCAGGCCGCACCGGGCACGGCGTTGATGCCGGTCCCCAGACGCCGGTCCATCAGCGATTCACGGTCTATCGACGAATCAATGATCGGGTAAAACAGCCGGTCGACATCGTCTCCGGTAATGCGCAGGATCGCCTCATCCTTGGTGATGATGGGCCGCGTGGAGGCGGCGGCATATCGCTTCGGCAGACAGCCCTTGCCCGACAGCCGTTTGGCCTCGGCCTTTGTGAGCAGCGGCTTCGTCGCATGGTCCACGGCGATCTTGAACGTCGCCCCCGGCGAGCGCTTGCCGGTCCGACATTGGAGCATGTACAGCTTGCCGCGCTCGACCGTGAATTCGAGGTCCTGCATGTCCTTGTAGTGCATCTCGAGCATGACGCGCACGCCGCAGAGCTGGTCGTACACTTCGGGGTTCTTGTCCTTTAGTTCCACGAGCGGGATCGGCGTCCGGATGCCGGCCACTACGTCCTCGCCCTGGGCGTTCATGAGCAGGTCCCCGTAGAACACGTTTTCGCCGCTGCTCGGATCGCGCGTGAAGCAAACGCCCGTACCGCAGTCCTCGCCCATGTTCCCGAATACCATCTGTTGCACGTTTACGCCCGTACCCGGCAGGCCGTAGATCTTCTCCACCTCTCGATACTTGACGGCCTTGTCCGCCATCCAGGATTCGAACACCGCGCTCACCGCCCCGACGAGTTGGTCCCACGGATCCTGGGGGAAATCCCCCCCGATCTCATCGCGGAAAAACGCCTTGAAATCGTCGCACAGCTCGCGGAGGTGCGATTCAGTCAGATCGGTGTCGTTGAGCAGTCCGAGCCGCGCCTTCATCGACCCGAGTTTTTCCTCGAGGATGTCCTTCGACAGGCCCACGACCACGGTTGAATACATCTGTATAAATCGCCGGTATGAATCCCACGCGGATCGCGGGTTGCCGGTGCAGCGGGCCAGGCCCTCGACCGATCGGTCGTTCAGCCCCAGGTTCAGCACCGTCTCCATCATGCCGGGCATCGAAACGGCGCTCCCGGATCGCGTGGACACGAGTAGCGGATCGTTCGGGTCGCCGAGCTTCTTCTTGCACGCCTTCTCCAACTTGGCGACGGCCTGCTTGACCTGCTTCGCAAGACCGGGCGGCCACTTCCGCCCGCGATCATAGAATTCCTTGCACGCCCGGGTCGTGATGGTGAAACCGGCCGGCACGGGCAGGCCGATGTTGGTCATTTCGGCCAGTCCCGCTCCCTTACCGCCTAGCAAGCTTTTCTGACGTCCCTGACCTTCCGCCTTGCCACTACTGAAGGAATAAACGAACTTCGTGGTAGTCATGCACGCAACTCCCAATCTGCCGAGCTTATACCCAGATCAGCCCTGCCAATAACCGTTAATGTCGCAATATACGGGCGGTCATTGGGCCGTTCTTCTCGCCCGCCGACCGTTTCCGAGTCGCACCCCACCCGCGCGAAGACCTCAGACCTATCAGGAAAGGCTCTGTTTGGCAAGGTGCCGCTGGAAGATCATTCGTTGCCGGGTGTGCGTTCCCGATTCAGCAACCCGCGACGCCAAACGTAGCGTCCCCCCCCACGCGGCCGCAATCAACCGATTCCGTCGTTTAGCCGCGACCCGCAGGGGAGCGCGTGGAAGGCGCCCTCCTCTGCGGATCGCGGCTAAACAGGACGTTGTCGCCGAAACTGTCATGGACCCGGCCCGCCCGTGCGTTGTCGCACTGTCAGCAGGCGGTCGATAGGAATATCCCGCATGATCTGACCTTTTCCGTTCGGCCAGATGACCTCCAGACGGTCGATCTTACTGCATGCACCAAGTCCGAAATGGAGCCGGGCGTCGTGTTGTGACAGGTAGCTGCCGGCAGAAGCCCGGTGTCGGATCAGCATCCGACCGCCGAGCGTGATCTTGACGATCGCGCCGATGGCGTCCCGGTTGGGTGCATGCCCGACGAGGCTCACCTGCAGCCAGTGCCGGCCGCGGCGGGGCGTGTCGTTTCGCAGGAGCGTCGGACGTGCGTTCAGGTTCGCGACGAGCAGGTCGATGTCGCCATCGTTGTCGAAGTCGCCGCGCGCGACGCCGCGGCTGACGAACGCCGCGTCCGCCGTCACGTCTCGAGTGGTCGTCGGGCGACCGTCGCGCTGTGCCGAGGCGGCGGGCGCCGTCGTGACGTCCGTGAAGCCCCCGCGTCCATTGTTGATGAACAGTCCGTTCGGCTGTGCTTCGAGGAGACACGCACTGCCGTTGGCAATGTACAGATCGAGCCACGTATCAAGATCGAGGTCGGCCGTGGCAGCGCCCCAACTGTGGTAGTGAATCATATGGGCGGAGATGCCCGAACGCGTGGCGAGATCCTCGAACATGCCGTCGCCCATGTAGCGGTACAGGCAGCAGAGGTTCATGTCCGGCACGACGATATCGAAATGTCCGTCGCCGTCGTAGTCGGCGACTTCGACGGCCATCGCGGCGGTGGCGTCGCCAGTCTCTCCGTACGCGACGCCCGCGAGCAGGGCTTCATTCGCGAACGTCTCGTCTCCCTTGTTGCGGAACAGGAAGTTCTCCATGGCGTCGTTCGAGACGAAGACATCGACGAAGCCGTCATTGTCGTAGTCGATCGTGCCGACGCCCATGGCCCGACCGACGGGTTTGATCATGACCCCCGCCTCGCGTGTGACGTCGGTGAATGTGCCGTCCGGATTGCCGCGGAACAAGCGGTCCTGCTGGCCCTTGTAGGCCAACGGGCTTCGGACGCCGTCGGCGGTGTGCTTATCCTGAGGAGGCGGAACGTAGGTCAGGTAGTTGCCCACGTACAGATCGAGACGTCCGTCCTGATTGAAATCGAAGAAGACGGCACCGACGCTGAAGGCCGGGTCGTCGACGCCCGCGGCCTTTGCCACGTCGGTGAAAGTTCCGTCACCATTGTTACGGTACAGGCAATTGGGACCGCGGTTGGTGACGTAGATGTCGGCGTCGCCGTCACCGTCGTAATCGGCGGCGACGACGGCCATGCCGTAGGCCGGTTTGGCGATGCCGGCCTTCTCCGTGACATCCTCGAATGTTCCGTCGCGACGGTTGCGGTACAGGCGGTCGGTGGCGGCGGCGAGTCGTTGTCTGGTCTTGGCGTCGAGCCCGGGATCGGACAGGCCCGGTTGCCAGCACCCGTTGACGAGGTAGATGTCGATCCACCCATCGCCATCGTAGTCCACAAACCCGCAGCCGACGCCGGTCGCCTCCACGATGTTGGACATCACGCCGTCACCGACGGTCTGGACGAAACGAATGCCGGCCGACGTCGTTACGTCGGTGAGGGAAACCGGCGGGGCGGTCTTCGGTCCGGCGACCGCGAACGACGCGAGCATGGCTGTGATCGTGAAGATGTGCGACCAAGCGAACATGTGGGTATCCAATGCGGCCTTCGGCCGCAAGTAAAGGGTTTAGGGTCTAGGGTTCAGGGTCTAGGGTTTTCAGTCCGTACCATTGACCCTGAACCCTAGACCCTAACCCCTTCAATTTTGCCGTCGGTTTTCGACGTGTCGGCGTTTTGACGTTTTGACGTTTCGACGTTTCGATGTTTCGTCCTCGGCTTTCTCCGTACCGCCAATCCTCGATTCCCAATCGTCAATCGTCAATCTTCAATCTTCAGTCGCCACCCTCCCCGCACGGCAATCGACCTTTACAAGAACCCGGCCCTGCGGTATGTAAGCGATGGTTGCACCACCGGAGGCGCAAACTGACATGGAAACGCCTATTCAACCCAAACCGCTGATCCTGGCATCCAAAAGCCCGCGAAGGAGGCAGCTCCTTGAAGAAGCGGGCTATACGTTCGAAACCGCCGAACCAGCCCTTCGCGAGCCGCAATGGGTCCATCCGGACGTTGCCCCCCCACTACACGCTGAATCGTTGGCCTATTTCAAAGCGCAGAGCGTCGCGGAAACCCACGCCGATACATGTATCCTGGGGGCGGACACCATCGCCGTGCATGAACACCACATCATCGGCAAACCCGTCGACCGCGAAGACGCGCGCAGAATCCTGCGAACGCTTTCCGGCACCACACACTCCGTCATCAGTGGGGTGGTCTTGCTCCATCCGGCAAGCGGACGACGACTCCTCCAACACGGCATCAGCACGGTGCATGTCAGACAACTCGGCGACGACGTCATCGAGTCCTATCTCGACACTGGATTATGGGAAGGCAAGGCCGGCGCCTATGGGATCCAGGACCAGGATGATCCTTTCGTCTCAAACGTCACCGGCAGCTTCACAAACATCGTCGGTCTGCCCATGGAACTCCTCGCCCGCATGTTCGAACACTGGGCAGCCTGATCCGGCAATGCCGGAAATAGCGAATGACGAATGGCGGTTGGGTGCCCCATCCTTTCTGAAAGAAAGGGTGGGAGGCTGCCGTATAGCGGTTCCCACGCTTTGCTTCGCAAAGGATGGGGCACACAGCTTCCTTTGTTGAGCGAATTGCCTCTGCCGCCTGCTTTCGCTATTCGCTATTCGCCATTATCTTCAGCTATTCCGCAGCCATCCGACCCACAGTGCCGCGAGCAGCGACAGCACAAGCAGCGCGCCGGCAACCACGTCGTACTTCCCCCTCGGCACATCGCGCACATAGGTCCGCCGCCGGTGCAGCCCGAACCCCCGACCCTCCATCGACAAGGACAGCGAATGCGCCATCCGCAACGCAGACACAAGCAGCGGCATGCACAAATGGCGCAGCATCAACCACCATTTCCGCAATCCGGACGCGTCGTACGCCACGCCCCGAACCATCTGTGCCCGATAGACCTGGTGCGCCTCCACCCGGAAGATCGGCACCAACCGAAGCGCCGTCATCAGGGCAAATCCCCACCGATACGGCAATCCCACGTCCATCAGCGCACGCGCCAGCGAGACCGGCTCCGTCGTCGTCACGAACAGGGCGCTTCCCAAGATGACCGCCAGCAGCCGACCCGACGCGCGGACGCCCGATGCCAGCCCGTCGCCCGTCACCGGCCCCCAGACCGGCTCGCCGCCGCGCACGGCCAACGTATGCGTCACGAGGATCGCCGCCCCCAGCACCAGCCAGACCCGCAAGCCCGGAATCCGCCACGGCGCGATACCCGACAGCCACAACAACGCCATAAAACCCGCGCTCGCCCACAACGGCAAGGCCGCCGACCCAAACAAAAACACTGCCGCCGTCACCCACAGCAGCCACGCCAGTTTGACGACCGGATGCAACCGGTGGAGGACTGATTGACCGGGTTGATAACGCATGGAAAAAACCCACCGCCCACAAGAGCCCCCGACCCAGCGAGCCGGCTCGTCTCGAGCCGGTCTTCCGCTCGGCGGCTTTTGGAGCGCGTTTGAGAAGTTGCCAAACAGAGCCGGCTCGTGCCGAGCCGGTCCGGGGCGACACGCCCCGGCTCAGACTGAGCGGTCAGCGCTCACTGAGAAGGCCTTCTGATTCGGATGATGGCCGAACTATCTCATTCATCCACCGCCGAGAATCTCGCCAGATCGACCTCCCGGCCGAGCACGATCAGAACGTCGCCATTGTGCAGCATGTCCCCCGCCTCCGGCATGAAACGATACTCGCCGGTCGGCGCCTTCTTGATCGCCAGCACGAACAGATGATACACGCTTCGTAACTCCGACTTCATCAACGTCCGGCCGACCAGCGATGCCGGCGTGGCAATCTCCGCGATGCGGTATTCCTCGGCGAACGGAAAATAGTCCAGCAAATGCGGATGGGCAATGCGGCGCGCGGTGCGCTCGGCCGTCTCGCGCTCCGGGAATATGACCTCGTGAGCGCCGACCGCCTTCAAGATGGCCGCGTGGTCGTCATTTGCCGCCTTGGCGCGGATATGTTTCACACCAATCTTCCCGAGGTGCAGCGTACAAAGAACGCTCGGTTCCATGCTCTCCCCCAGACAGACGACCACTTCGTCCACCTTGTCCGTAATGACGGAACGCAGCGTCTCCTCGCTGCGCACGTCGGCGATCATCGCGCGCTGCACATCATCCCGCACCTGCATCACGCGGGCTTCGCTTCTGTCAATAGCCAGGACGTCACATCGCATCCCGGCCAACTGACGCGCCAGGTGCAATCCGAAATGTCCCAGCCCGATCACCACGATCTGCTTCATGACGCACCGTCCTTATCCGACCATCAAATGTTCTTCCGGATAGCGAACCTTCGCCGATCCCACCGGCAACATCGCCATCGCCGCCGTCAACGGGCCGAGTCGGCCGACGAACATCGAAACGATGATCCACAGTTTCCCGGCCGCCGACAAGTCCGCCGTCACACCGGTGGACAGCCCCACCGTCGCAAACGCCGACACCTGCTCGAACAACAGGTCCTTCATCGCCACGCCCTCACGCGGCAACTCCGTCGCGGCCAGTATGACACAACCCGCCGCATTCCACACGAGCGCCAGGCTGACAATCACCGTGGTCCGTGCAATGACGCCTTGCGGCAGACGCCGGCCGAACAAGGTAACGTCCCGCCGCCCGAGCAATCGGCTCCGCAGCCGAGAAAACCAGGTCACCATCGACGTCGTCTTGATGCCGCCCGCGCACGATCCCGGCGAACCGCCGACAAACATCAGGCCGACCAGGATCAGCAGCGACGCCACCGGCAGGTCGCCAAAATCGACGGTGTTGAAGCCCGCCGTCCGCGCGGTGACGGATTGAAACACCGCGTCGGCCATCGCCTGGCCCCATGTCTGCTCACCATCGGCCATGCCCAGCAGCAGGAATGCGGCGGCCCCAAACACGATCAGGCCGGCCGACGTCCACAGCACGACGCGCGCATGGAGGCTCCACCGGACGAAACCATTCCCTCGTCCCAGGACCTGCCGCCACAACCGCCGCAGCAACTCGAGCGCCACGGTGTGACCCAGCCCGCCGACGATGATCAAGGCCATGATCGTCCACATGACGACGGGACGAGCCCGGTACATCGTCAGGCTGTCGCTGTGGAGCGAGAATCCCGCATTACAGAACGCGGAAATCGAATGAAAGACCGCCGAGAACAACCGCGACGGCCCGTCGCTCACACCGGGCAGGCCGCCAAACAGCAGCACCGCCCCAATGAGTTCACACCCGAATGTCAACAGGACGATTCGCCGCAGGCTGGTGCGGACAAGATCGGCCGCGCTCTGCTGGTAGAACGTATCGCCGATCAACGCCTGCCGCCGAAACGACAACCGCCGCCCCATCATCTGCGTGCCGAGCGCGGCAAACGTCATGATCCCCAGCCCGCCGAGTTGGATCAGCAGGATGATGACCGTCTGCCCAAACGGCGTGAAATCCCGGCCCGTGTCCACGACAACCAGGCCCGTCACACACACGGCCGACGTGGCGGTGAACAGCGCATCCAGCGCGCCGAGATCACCGTTCGTCCGCGAGATCGGCAGCGCCAGCAGCACCCAGCCGACCAGGATGAGCGCCAGGAAGGTGCCGGCCAGGTGTCCTTCCGGTCGTCTGAAGAACGACCTCACGGCAGCTTGCAGCCGAGGTTCGATTTCATCGAGTTGAATGATCAGGCCTCCGCGATGCCGTCACGGCGCGGAGGATTGTGGCACAAGCATCGTGATTCGTCGAGGAACGTGTGCTGAGCAGCGGCGCGTTGGATTAGCGTCGCTTTCGGATGACGACTGCGAGGCCGACTCCCAACAGGCACAGGGTCGCCGGTTCGGGCACGCCTTGGTACAGGTGAACCTCGCCGCAGCCTGCGCCGTACAGGACATCCAGATAGCCGTCGCCGGTCCAGTCGGTGATGAATGGTCGGGATCGTGGCGTGCCAGCGTGGTCGATCGGGACGCCTTCGGATTCGACGTAGACAAAGTCATCGAAACTCGGATCGGCGTCGGTCCCGGTATTGGCGTAGAACAGTAGCTCGCCGTTGGTGTTGCCGGTGAGGAGGTCTTTCCTGCCATCGCCGTCCAGGTCGAGGATGACCGGGCTGGAGCGGATACTGGGAACGACGAGATCACTCCCGCCGGCCTGTGCGAAGAAACTGGTGAGAAAATCCGGGGCTGCGTCCGTTCCTTCATTGAGAAAGACTTGGATATTGCCGGAGAGCCCCCCCGAGACGAGGTCTTTCCTGCCGTCGTTGTTCCAATCAACCATGGAAGCCGTCGCGCGGTATCCGATGTCGATATCGACCTTGGAACCCGGCTCTCCGACTTGCAGGAACACGCCCGCGTCGAACGTGGGAGCGGCTTCGGTCCCGATGTTCCCATACAATTTGATCATGCCGTCGGCGCGACCGACGAGCAGGTCCTTCATGCCGTCTCCGTCCCAGTAGACCGTGCGGGGAAACAGCCCCATGCAGCCGCTACCGGTTTCTATCAGATCGGAACCGACGGACTGCGCGTAGAATGAACCGGAGAACTGGGGGGCTCCGGCGGTTCCTGTGTTGAGGTAGACCCCCACCTTGGCACTCGGGCTGCCGCCACTGCCCTCGCCGACGATAAGGTCCATCAAGCCATCGTCGTTCCAGTCAACGAACGAAGGCACCGAATAGCCCGGCACGGTAATATCGAGGCCGGCGCTTTGGACCAGTTGCCCCGGTCCAAGGTTGAGCTGTCCCATCGCCGGTGTGGCTGCTACGAGCAGGCAGGCCGCGACCAATGCGACAGCGGACGAACGGACAGTCAGTATCCTGGAATTCATGCTTATCTCCCCTTCCCGGCGCACCATCATCCATTCCCGAACTGTTCTGGAATCACCACATTCTACCATCGAAGGCCGAGACATGTCAAGAATCAATGGTGGGGGAAATCGGGGTGTTCCACGCAAAATGGGGCGCCATGCGGCCCCGACACCGGCATTCTCGGAGCGTCCGGTCGGCCACCCAGTCACCCCTGACGAATAGGCTCGTTCGCCGCGCGATCGCGAAGATCAATTCGCCACGCGTCGCGTACGCAATGTTCGACAATCTCGGCCGCGAGATTCACCCATCGCCCGCACCGATCGAGTATCCACGAATCACTGGTTGCGACCGGGCCGTCACACGCGGCCAGGACGGGATCGGGGTTGTCGACAAGCTCGATCCGCCAGCGGATCGGACTGTCTGTCAGGGTTCGGGTCATCATGCTTCGGAGTCGCCCGCTGTTCGAGACCGGGCGGTCGAGATAGAAGACGAGATCGCTGACGCCGGCGTCGCGGAGGTGATGGTCAATCAGACCAACGGCTGGCAAGGTCTCCTCGACGTTTCGGTATGTCCCGTGGACGCTGGCCAGATCTCGACAGCAGCCGTCACGGCCGATGAAAAGGACGCCGCCCGACAAGGCGCTTTCCACAGTGATCAACAGATTATAGCCGTCGATACCGAGGGGCCGATCGAGCCCATCCGCGAGGTCAACCCGTGATTCGCACCGTCGCGCCAAGGCCTGATCGGAGCACGTCGAACGTCGCACCGCCATGCGTTGTCGCTGCGTCAAATCGTGGCGATTCCCCACGAGAGCCAGCGCGGATTCCTCGGCATAGCCGCGGGTGAGCAGCCAGGCGTATTCATGGACGGCCGACCGCAACACTTGGTGCGTTCTTTCATCAAACAGCCGGTGATCATCCGGGTGGGGGCCGCGATGTTTGCGTTTGTCAGGCATATCGGCACAGCGCGGCGGAGCCGCGCCCGTAGCGTCGGCCCCCCGTGGCCGACG
Source organism: Phycisphaerae bacterium (assembly GCA_030593565.1). GTDB lineage: Bacteria > Planctomycetota > Phycisphaerae > UBA1845 > UTPLA1 > JAFGQA01. The sequence goes on from JAUVGW010000007.1 coordinate 36,920, forward strand.
TGAAACGCGGGGAAACTACCGCAGCGGGCAACGACCCTTAACGTCGGGAACACAGTCGCGGGGGCATTGAGCCTGCGGCGGTACCAGCATACTGGTCTTCACCACGAAGGACCACCGATCCGACGCGGCCATCGCGTGCGGCATGCCGGATATTCGTGGGAACCGACCGGCCGTTTCGTGCGTCCAACCGCGTGACGAGGTAAGATTCGCCAGAAATCCGCACTCGGCCGGGCCCGACGTCCGATCCGGTGCCTTATAACAGGAGTTCAGTGATGACCATGCGCAGCTTACCGGCCTTCGTTCTTGCAGGCCTGATCGCCTCCGCCATGACCATCGGCGCCGTCGATGTCCGAGCCGCCGACAGCACGGAAACGGAGGACGTGGCGATCACCGTCTATTCGACCGCGGACCCGGCGGGATTCGATCCGCAAAAGTTCATCGCACAATCCCGGCAAGGCTACGACCCGCAGTATGCGTGGCAGGTTCCCGGCTTCGGCGTGGTCAAGGAGGTGCGCAAGATCAAGCTGGACGCCGGCATGAACGACCTGCGCCTGACGGACGTCGCGCAGTTCATCGATCCTACGACGGTCAGCTTCACGAACCTCGATGACCCGGACGGGACCGCCGTGCTGGAACAGAACTTCGAGTTCGACCTTGTCAGCCCGCAGAAGCTACTCGAGAAGTACATCGACCGGCAGATTGAGGTTAGGCTGGTGCATGGTGACGTTGGCTATTGGCAGACCGGCAAGCTGCTGTCGGCAAATCAGGGCAGTCTCGTCCTGATGACGCCCGACGGCGTCCGCATGATCAGCGGGCACGGCCAGCAGGTGAAGCTCGGCGATCTTCCCGGCGGGCTGATCACGAAACCGACGCTCGTCTGGAAGGTACAGGCGTCGACGGCCGGCGAACAACGCATCCGCACGACCTACCAGACGGGCGGGCTCACGTGGCGATCCGACTACAACCTGATCCTGAACGAATCCGACACCAAGGCGGACCTGGGCGCGTGGGTAACGCTGATGAACCTATCCGGCGCGGCCTACGACAACGCACGGTTGAAGCTGATCGCCGGTGACGTGCAGCGCATCCAACCGCAAGCCCCCATGGCCATGGCACGCGGCAAGAGCAGGCGACTGGGGATGGTCGAGATGCTCGACCTCGGCTTCGAGGAGAAGGCATTCTTCGAGTATCACCTGTACACGCTGACGCGACCCACGACGCTCCGCAACGCCGAGACCAAGCAGATCG